>NZ_CP025113.1:1869375-2180937 GCF_002831585.1 Bradyrhizobium sp. SK17
CCGCTTCGATCGTATCCGTCTGACGCTCCATGCAAAACAGCGCTCGCAGCAGGCCGCCGGAAATCTCGGCGCTGCAAGCGAGCCGTCCCGATGCGACGTCCGACAGCGCGCGGCAGAGTTCGTCGAAGCTGGCGTTGCGGGAAATATAGCCGCTGAACCCGGCGCGGCCGCAGCGGACCACGTCACGCCGGTCCTCGTTGAGGCCGAGCGCGACCAGGGCAATGTCCGCATTTTGGCTCGCGATTACGCGCACTTCGTCGAGATCGATGCCCTGTGTGACGTCGATCAGGATGACATTGACGCTGCTGGTTTCGAGTGCCTCGCGCAGGCCGGCGAGATCGGAAGCCGCCGCCTCGATCGCAAACTCGGCGTGGTCCTGGAAACTCGAGGTAAGCCCCTCGCTGAACAGCCTGATCGGCGTGACGACCGCGATCCTCATCATTATCCTCGAACTCAATAAAATGGCGGATGGAAAAGCCGTATGAAAAGTCACGGCACCGGCATCCAGAAAGTCATGAAGGTAAGTATGCGGTATGCTGCCAGAGGTTGTATCAATATCGGGACGAAATTACGGCCTCGATGATCGCATGATCAAGAGAGGCAGTTCACATTCGGAGCGTGGTCTGGAACGCACGGCGCGGGCCGTCTCTGGGCGCGTATCGAGACAGGAGCGGTGACGCGGCGTGCCGTGCGTGATGGCGGTGCGGGAATCTGGCGGCGACGTCAACGCTGTAGTCATCGACGGCTCAATATTTAGACAATTGACGCGCACAGGCCCGGATGCTCTGTACGACATCGTGTGTTCGCCGAGGCCGTGTGTGAGCGACGCAATGTCGCGCCTCGGATCTGATCAGTTCCGATGCAAGTCGACGGGATTCCATGACGAGATTGATTCGAGCGACAGCCCTCCTGACCCTGTTGATGGCAACGCCGGCATCGGCGATTGTCGGTGGCGGTGCGCCCTCGACCGACGGCGTTGCGCGCTCTGTCGTCACCATCGTTGGCTCGCGCGGCAATTTCTGCACCGGCGCGCTGATCGCACCGAAGGTGGTGCTGACCGCCGCGCACTGCGTGCAGCCCGGCGCCGACTACAAGATCGTCGACTATGGTCCGGACCGGCAGCCGAAATTGCAGGACGTCAGGACGGTCGCGATCCATCCCGGCTTTCGGATGCAGGCGATGACCAATCACGTCGCAACCGCGGACGTCGCGCTGCTGCAACTCGCGGTGCCGGCCGCGGGCAAGGCGCCGGCGGTGCTCGGCATGCCCAACATTCCGATCCAGGTCGGTGGCCGCTTTACTATCGCTGGAGTCGGCGTCACCGTCCGTGGCGACGGCAAGAGCGGCGGCAGCATCCGTGTCGCCGGCCTGATCGCGAGCGGCAAGCCCGGCACGCTCCAGATTCGGCTGGTCGATCCGGTCGGGCAGGGCGTGCGCGACGGGCTCGGCGCCTGCACCGGCGATTCCGGAGCACCTGTGTTCGAGGACAAGCAAGGCGGCCCCGTGATCGTCGGCGTGGTGAGCTGGTCCACCGGCCCGAACGGCAGCGACGGCTGCGGCGGCATCACCGGCGTGACGCCGCTGACGCTCTATCGCGACTGGGTGATGCAGACCGCGCTGCAATGGGGCGCGAGCTTCTAGGGCGCGGCTGTCCGAAATGCACCTTTGCCCACCCTACACGCTGATGAAGCCGCGGGCGCGCACCAAGTTCCGTCATCCTGAGGTGCGAGCGGAGCGAGCCTCGAAGGATGAATCGGCCACAGTAGGGCCGTGCATCCTTCGGGACGCGCTACGCGCTCCTCAGGATGACGGGACTGAGAGAGCCCGCGCCCGAGCCTAATGCCCCGCCGCCTTGTTTGCGGCGGCGTTGTTGAGCACGATCAGGCCGTCGACGGCGACGCCGAGCTTGCTGTTGATCAGGAACGGGTTGACGTCGATCGAGGCGATGCGGGTGCCGGCGTCGGCCATCAGGTTGGAGAGCCCGACCAGCGCTTTCACCGCCGACGCCTCGTGCAGTGCGGGCTTGCCGCGATAGCCCTTCAACTTGATGCCGGCCTTGGTCTTGGCGATCAGCTCCTTCGCCTCGGCGGCATCGAGTGGCGCGCCGGCCAGCGCCACGTCCTTCATCAATTCGATATCCACGCCGCCGGTGCCGAACAGCACCACCGGCCCCATCTCGGCGTCGAGCGAGGCACCGACCACGAGCTCGAGGTCCGCTTTGACCTGCTGCGCGATCAGGATGCCCTCGAGCTTCGGCTTGCCTTTCAGCTTCTTCACCCGCGCGGTGATGTCGTTGAATGCTTTCTTTACCTCGGCGGCGTTGGCGAGGTTCAGCACCACGCCCCCGATATCCGACTTGTGCAGGATGTCGGGGCTGACCACCTTGGCGACCACCGGAAAGCCGATCTGCTTGGCGATCTTCACGGCTTCCGCCGCGGTCTGCGCGACATCTTCCTTCGAGATCGGGATGCCATAGGCCTTGAGCAGCGCCTTCGAGGCGACCTCGTCGAGCGCGGCGGCGCCGTTGGCGGCCTTCAGCGTCTTCTCCAGCACAGCGCGTGCCGAGGCCTTCGAGCTCGACACGATGTCCGGCACCTCCTTGCGCAGGCCGGCATATTCGATCAGCGACTTGATCGCGCCGACCGCGCGGTCGAGACCCTGCATGACCGCGATGTTGGGCAACGACTTGCGCAATCCCTTGGTGAACTCGGTGAAGCCGATCGACATCGCGCTGATATAGATCACCGGCTTGTTGGCCTGGCCCGCCATCTCGTTGACGATCTTCAGGTTGCGCTCGCGCAGCTCGTGCGGCGCTTTCGGCAGTTCGGCATCGATGATGACGATGTCGGTGTCGGGATCGTCGATCATGATCTTGATCGACTTCATGTAGACGGAGGGATCGACCACCGCGGCGAAGCCGGCGTCGAGCGGGTTGCCGACGATGCTGCCGGGGCCGAGCATCTTCGCCAGCTGCTCCGATGCGCTCTCGCTCAGCGGTGCGAAATTGAGGCCGGCGGAATAGAATGCATCGATCAAAAGTCCGCGCTTGCCGCCCGAGAGCGACACTGCCGCAAGCCGATTGCCCTTCGGCGGGTCGGCATGGACGAAGCACTCGGTGGTTTCGATCAGTTCATCCAGCCCGCGCACGCGGATTACGCCCTCGCGGGTCGAAATCGCGTCGAACGTCTCGATCGAACCGGCGAGCGCGCCGGTATGCGCCATCGCCGCGGCACGGCCGCCTTCGGAGGCGCCGAGCTTGAGTGCGATGACAGGCTTGCCGGCGGCGCGCGCCGCCTTGCAGGCATCGCGGAACACTTTCGTGTTCCTGACGCCTTCGAGATAGACCACGATGACGCGGATGCTCGGATCGGCGGCGAAATAGCTCATCAGGTCCGGCGTCTCGAGCCCGGATTCATTGCCGGTCGTGACCATGTAGCCGACGCCGACACCGCGATCCTCCAGCGCCTGGCGGATCGCCATCACGATCGCGCCGGATTGGCCGGCGATCGCCACCGCGCCCGGCTCCATGGTGACGATGCGATCGTCGATATTGGTGAACAGGTTCTCGCCGGCGCTCAGATTACCGAGGCAGTTCGGGCCGGTGACCGCAAGCCCGGTCTCCTTGATCGCCTGCTTCAGCTCGACCGCGAGCCGCTGGCTCTCTTCATCCTGCAACTCGCTGAAGCCCGAGGTGACGATGGTCGCCGAACGCGCGCCGGCCGCGGCCGCGTCGCGGATCACCTGCACCGCGAAGCGCGCCGGCACCAGCACCAGCACGTGGTCGGGCTTTTCGGGAAGGCTGGCGAAATCCTTGTAGCAGGTGACGCCCCAGATCGTTTCCCGCTTGGCATTAATCGGAAACAGGCCGCCGGCATACTGGTACTTGACCAGGTTGTTCCAGATTCGTTCGGCGTAGTTGCCTGGCTTGTCGGTGGCGCCGACCAGCACGATGTTGCGCGGGTGCAGCATCGCATGGATGCTCTTGACGATATCGCTGGCGTCAGCAGGCGGCGCCCATTTGTGGGACACATGAGACGCGGTGCTTGCGAGAGCTTCCATGGAGCCTGCCCTTATCCTTGTTGTATTGTTCTGTTTCCTCTGGCCCACGGTCGATCACCGCAGCGCCCGATTTTTCATTGTTTTTATGGCTGAGGGAAGGGGGTGGCAACTCACGCTGGCGCAAGTCAGGGCGTCACACGCGATATCCCGGCATGCGCAAAATTCATGTACCTCAGGAACCCGATTCGGCCGGACTCGAATTCGGTTCGATCATGGTCGAATGCAACAGGTAACGCTCGGGACCCGACGTGAGCGCGTCAAACGGCCAGCATGTCGACAGCACGAGTTCATACCGGTCGGTCAGCGGATCGATGCCGGACTGGTCGAAGCGGACCACCGAGCTGCGATCGGCCCGGTAGCGGAAGATTTTGCCGTCGCTTCGCGTGACCTCGATCTCGTCGCCGATCGTGACATCCCTGAGAAAGCGGAAATGGGTGTCGCGATGCGCGGAATAGACCGCGACACCCGGCTCGCCGGCATCGACGCTCTGCTCGACATGGCCGGGACCGAATGCCAGCGCCTGGCCGCTGCTGCCGGCGAGGACGATCGCGGACGCGTGCAGGCGCTTCACCTCGATCCGGGCCACCGGCCAGGTATCGGCCCAGCTCCATGGCTTCACCGGCTGGCCGGTCGCGATCGTCCGTGCGAAGGCGCGCTCCAGCAGCACCTGCGCGAGCAGCGCCTTGCCGTGGATATAAGTGCCCTGGCCGAACAGGATCAGGCCGATGAGCGCGAAGGCGAGGGGGAGGACGAAGCGGCGCATTTGCAGCAATCCTCGTCATTGCGAGGAGCGAAGCGACGAAGCAATCCATCTTTCCCCGAACGGTGACATGGATTGCTTCGCTTCGCTCGCAATGACGGTTGAGAAAGAGTGGCGCGCGCGGCCCCTGGGGGACGGGTGGGAAGGCCGCGCGCGCTCTTTGAAGGAGGAGGTCGGGGGGCTCCTCCTCCTCTCATCCGACGTCATTGGGGCGACGTCTGACGCCGGTTGAACACCAGAAGCAGAAGGCTGACCGTGAGCATGATCACACCCGCGATCATCTTCAGTTCGGCATCGGTCGCCGTCTTCGGCAGCAGGATCGTGCCAGGACCTTGCTTCGCGACCGGGGACCGCTTCAGCGCGGCGAGCTGCATCTTGCCGTCGCTCCCGTCGGCGCGGCGCTCGCCCGGTACGGCCGGCAGGTCCTGACGCTCACCGAACACTTTTGCAAAGTCCCAGCCGGCGGGCAGGTTGAGCGGCAGTTCGGAGAGCTTCAGCGGCTCGCCTTCGGGACGGCTCGGCGTCTTGTCGACCGCGACGAGGCTGGTCAGCCGCGTGACGAGCTGATGCTCCAGCGCCAGCGCGAGGATGGCCTTGTCGGCATCTTCAGGGCTCTCCTGCCGCGTCGTGCGCGCGACCTCTGCATCCGCGATCTTGCGGCGCGCCCACAGTTTCGACAGGCCCTTGCCCTCGGCGGCGTTGGCTAGCGGCAGCGTTACGCTCCACGGACGGTCGCCGATGCGGCCCTTGATCTCGACCGAGCCGGCGAGCTTGTCGAGCTTTGCGGCCAGCACCAGCGGCTCGTCGCGATAGACGTCGGGCAGTGCCGACGGGGTCAGGTCGGCGGTCGCGTCGGAGAACTTTGCGGCGAGATTGGTCACCGCGGGATTCTCCAGCTTGGCGAACAGGTCGCGCATGCGCTCGTCGACCTGCTCGACCGAGCCGATATGGGTGAAGGTGCCGCGGCCGAGCTCGGCAGCGCGCGTCATCAGATAGGTGTTCGGCGCCGAGCCAATGCCAACCATGAACACCCGCGAGCGGCCCCGCAGCGCGTTGATGGTCTCGAACAATTGCTGCTCGTTGCCGATGGCGCCGTCGGTCAGGAACACGACCTGGCGGACATGATCGGCGTCGTCATGGTTGGTGTCGGACAGCGCTGCGCGCATTGCCGGCACCATCTCGGTGCCGCCGCGCGCCTGGATCGCGTTGACGAAGGATGTCGCGTTGCCGATGTTGGCGCTGTTGGCCGCGACCGGCGACGGGAACAGGGTGTCCATGGTGTCGTCGAAGCGGATCACGTTGAAGCGATCGGTGGGTTGCAAGCGGCCGAGCGCGTAGAGCAGGCTCGCCTTGGCCTGGATGATCGAGGTGCCGCCCATCGAGCCGGAATTGTCGATCACGAAGATCACCTCGCGCGGCAGCGGCTTCTGTTGCGCCTGCTCGACCGATGGCGGGGTGACGAAGGCCAGCAGATAATCGGAATTTCCGACATGCTCGCGGAACAGCCCGACCGACGGCGCCTTCTCTGCGGCCGGCTTCCAGGTCAGCTCGAAATCGCGATCGGCCGGCACCGGGCCTTCGGCGAGCTTGATGACGCGCGTGGCGCTGTCGGGGCTGTCGATCTTGACCTGATGGAAGTGGCTCTTCACCTCGCCGAGCGGGAAGCCGGCGTTGAGATGCACCGTGATGTTGGTGGGATTGATCGGCGCATTGGTCGCGGGATCGAGCACCTCGGAGGCGATGCGATCGCGATCTGGCACTGGATCGGTCGTGGTCGCGCCCCAGCCGCTGCCATCGGCGCGGAGATCGACGCTCTGCACCACCGGGCGCGGATTGTAGCGCGGGCCGACCACCATCGGCACCCGCAGCGAGAATTCATTGCCGTTCTGCTGCACCGGCTCCTGATACTCGATCTGCACCAGCACGGTTTCGCCGGGGCCGATATTGGCGACCGAGTTGGTGAAGATGTTCGGCCGCTCCTGCTCGGTCAGCGCAGCCTTCTGGCCGTTCCGCTTGGCCTGCTCATAGATGGCGCGGGCCTGCTGCCGCTCCTTGATGTCGCCGACCACGATGCGGTCGCCGACCACCATCTTCAGCGTGTCGACCGCGCCGCCCGCCGGCAGCGGGTAGACATAGGTCGCCTCGACCCAGTCCTTGGTCGGGTTGCGGAAGATCTGCGTGACGCGGGCGCGGACGGTCGGGCCCGACACGGTGAGATCGACATCGATGCCGAGCCTCAGCGCGTCCTTGTAGCCGTCGTCGGTCTTGAACAGCAGCGAGCCGGAGCGCGCATCAGATGGCCGCAGCACCGCCTGTTGCGGCAGCTCGGCCGACCACACCGGGTCGAAGCTCAGGAACAGCGCCGCAAAGCCGATTGCCAGCGCGGCGACACCTTCCACCAGGAAGAACAGCGCAATGCGCATCCTGCGCGACATGCGGATCTGCGGACTGCTCTCATATGCATCGTAAATCGTCATCTTCGTCACTCCCGAGCGAGACTTTCGCTGCCTCGCGATCATGGAGAACGGCGGTTTTGGCGCGAGCAGAATGATCGGCAATGATTGGCCGCCGGCCGGCGCCGTCCGCCGTCGGCCGAGGCGGGTTTGTGCGGTTTTGTGATGGATTGTCCGGTCTGCTAGACTGTGCCGATTCATGGGAACCCGCGCAGGAGCACGATGTCGACGCCTGACAAGCAGCTGTCCGCCGAGCAGAGCCTCCAGGTCGCAGAGACCATCCGCGAGGAGATCGCGCGCCGCCGCATCTCGCGGCAGACGCTGGCCGAGCAGGCCAAGCTCAGCCTGTCGACCTTGGAGAAAGTGCTCGGCGGCCGCCGCCCGTTCACGCTCGCGACCACGGTGCGGCTCGAGCAGGCGCTCGGCGTGTCGTTGCGCAAGCTGCCCGAGGCGATCTCGGTGCTCGCGCCCGCCAATGGCGGGATCGCGCCCGATAGTCTCGGATCCTATTCCCGCCGCGCGGTGGCACGGATCGAGGGCACCTACATCACGGTGCGTCCGTCGTTCGGTGAGCCGGGCGCACTCTATGCCTATCGGACCGAGATCGCCTGGGACGAGGCGGCATCATCGCTCGGCTTCCGCGAGGGCGAGCGGCAGGATTCCGACTACACCCAGTATGGCGAGGTGGCGGTGCCGAATGAATCCGGCTTCGTCTATCTCGTCACCAACCGGCACGGCCAGCATCGCGTGATCACGGTGTCGCGTCCGCGCAACTCCGGCGAAATGTACGGCATCATCACGACGCTGCTCGCCGGCCGCGGCTCGCTGCTGACGCCGGTCGCCGCGCCGATCGCATTCCTGCCGATCAAGAACGTGCCGAAGCCGAGCCTCGGCCGGGTGTCGGCCGACGACGCGAACTTTGCGCTTTACAATGAGCACCTGCGTCGCACCATCGACGAACCGTTCGCGATCTTCCTGCCGGCATAAGCTCGGAAGAGATCACGCCGGTCTCGGCCGCGCGGGCGCGACGACGCCCGCGATCAGCACGGCCAGAATGCCGGTCAGGAAAATCCCGTCGAACGTGCCGGCGCCGCCGATCGACGCAATCGGCGCGCCGAGGCTGCCGATCTTGTCGAGGTTCAATAGATCGGCGCCGAGCAGCGTGCCCATCGAACCGCCGATATAGGCGAGCGGCGCGGCGTATTCACGCGACAGCAGCAGCGCGAGGATGGCGGTGGCCACGACCGGCACGAACACGGGGACGGCGATCCCCATTCCCTGCACCGGCGTCGCGCTGGCATGGACGATGGCCGCGATGACGAATGTTGCGGTCGCGGCCCTCAGCCAGAGCTGATAGCGCAGCATCAAATAGGCGGACATGATCGTCGGAATCACCGCGCCGCCGACATTGACGGCGAGGATCGTGCTCGGCGACGCCAGATAAGGCACGACGTAGCGCATGCCGAAGAAGTCGACGATCTGCCCCGATCGCACCGGCGGTCCGGACAGCACCGTGATCGGAATGTTGAAATAGCTGCCGATCAGCGAGCCGAACAGCAGCAGCAACGCGACGCCGGGACCGATGCCGAGCCGCATATAGGCGTAGCGCAGGATGCGCAGCTGGATCAGCACCACGAGCGCCAGGGCGGCGAACACCAGGATCGAAAAGAACCCCGGCGTCAGCGGCAAATAATGAACGTTGGAATCCATCGGTTCGACAGTCCGTGTTCGGCGCCGCCCATCTGGTTATCTAGGAATTTCGGACAGGATCACAAGCAGGCGTTCCGTCATCCTGAGGAGCGCGTAGCGCGTCTCGAAGGATGCACGGCCACCAGCGGAGGCCGTCGACCCTTCGAGACGCCGCTTCGCGGCTCCTCAGGGTGACGGTGAGAAACCTCATCCGCCTATCAATTCGCAAAGCGAACGAAGCCGCCCGAACGGGCGGCTTCGCAACGACTGACGTACCGTGTCGTCCGATCGGCGCTAGCCGCCGGTCTCGGCGCTGATGATGTCGCCGAACAGCTCCCACTGTCCGTTCTTGAACTGCATCATCTTGAGCTGCTCGACCGGGGCGAAATCGGTCGCGCTGGTGTTGATCTTGATGCCGGGGATCAGCGTATCCGGCGCAAAATCTTTCAGGCTGGCGGCCTGCTTCATCACGTTCTCGCGGGTCAAATTGTCGCCGCACTGCTTCAGCACCTGCACCATGGTCTGCGCCGCGGCGTAGCCATAGACCAGGTTGGCGTCCGACAGATTGGCACCCGGCATGTACTTCTCGGCGAAGGCCATGAACTTCTTCATGCCTTCGTCATTCTTCCACTGCGGATCGGAGGCGTCCTTCAAATAGCCGGCCGACAGCACGCCTTCGGACGCTTCGAGCCCGGCGGGCTTCATCACGGCGCCGATCGAGATCGAGACGTCGGTCATCACCTGCATCGGCTTCCAGCCGAGCTCGGCGATCTTCTTGATCGCCTGCGCGGCGAATTTCGGCGTCGAGATGTTGACGAACACGTCGGCGCCGGTGTCCTTCAGCTTGACGATATGGGAATCGATCGACGGCTCGGTCGTCTCGTAGCTTTCCTCGGCCACGATCTTGGCGCTCGACTTGTCGAGCACCTCCTTGAGGCCGACCAGGTAGTCCTTGCCGAAATCGTCATTGGCATAGAAGATCGCGACCTTGGCGTCTGGCTTGGCCTTCAGGATGTATTTGCCGAAGATCCGCGCCTCGACGCGGTAGCTCGGCTGGAAGCCCATGGTCCACGGAAACTCCTTCGGATCGTTCCATTTGCTGGCGCCGGTGGCGAGGAAGAGCTGCGGCACCTTCTTGGCGTTGTGATACTTCTGCACCGCGGTCTGGGTCGGCGTGCCCAGCGCGTTGAACACCAGGAACACCTCGTCGCTCTCGATCAGCTTGCGGATCTGCTCCACGGTCTTCGGCGGCGAGTAGCCGTCGTCATAGGAGATCCAGTTGATCTTGCGGCCGTTGATACCGCCCTGATCGTTGATCATCTTGAAATAGGCTTCCTCGGTCTTGCCGATGACGCCATAGGCGGATGCGGGGCCGCTATAGGCCTCGACATTACCGATCTTGATCTCGGTGTCGGAGGCGCCGGTGTCATACTTCTTTTGCGCAAAGGCGGCCTGGGTGGAGAGCAGGCAGAGCGCCGTGGCCGCGGCCAGCAGCGACAGTTTTGTGGTTTTCATAAAGGCAATTTCCTCGATCTATTTGGTTGGGGACTCAACGCAACGAACCCGCGGCCGGTCCCGGCAGACGGTCACGGGCAACTCTCGACATCACCAAGGGAGACGCGACGTGCGTCCCCGGGATCATGCGGCAGTATCAGTTGGCTTCGGCGCGCTGAATTGCTGCCGGAGCGTCGGTTTATGAATTTTGCCTGTCGCATTCCGCGGCAGGGCATCGATGAATTCGATCAGGCGCGGGCATTTGAACCGCGCCAGATTGGCCTGGCAATGCGCGTGGATCTCGGCCGGCGTCAGTGAATGGCCCGGCTTCACGGCGATCACGGCCATCCCGACCTCGCCCCATTGCTCGTTCGGGATGCCGATCACGGCGGCTTCGGCCACGGCCGCGAGTTGATGCAGCACGCTTTCGACCTCGGCCGGATAGACGTTCTCGCCGCCGGAAATGTACATGTCCTTCCAGCGGTCGACGATGTAGTAGAAGCCCTCCTCGTCGATCCGTGTGGCGTCGCCGGTATGCAGCCAGCCGTCGGTGAACGAAGCGGCATTGGCGTCCGGCCGGTTCCAGTAGCCCGGCGTGATGTTCGGACCCTTGACCCAGAGCTCGCCGAGTTCGCCGACGGCGGCGTCGCTGCCGTCGGGCCGCACGATGCGCACTTCCGTGTGCAACACCGGCTTGCCGGACGAGCCCGCCTTGCGCGCGGCATCCTCGCGGTCAAGCACCATCACGGCCGGCGAGGTCTCGGTCATGCCGTAGCCCTGTTGCAGCGCGACCCCGCGCGCCTCCCAGGTCTTGAGCAGCGGCACCGGCATCGGTGCGCCGCCGACGCCGCCAATCAACAGGCGGCTGAAATCCGCCGTGGCGAACGAAGGATGCTGCGCCATGAACTGATAGATCGCGGGCACGCCGAAGAACACGTTGATGCCTTGTGAGGGATCGCCGATCAACTTCAGCGCCGCGCCGGGATCGAACGCTCGCATGATCAGCACGGTGCCGCCGGCATGCAGCACCGGATTGGTGTAGCAATTCAGTCCGCCGGTGTGGAACAGCGGCAGCACGGTCAGCAGCACCGAGGCCGGCGATACATATGCGGGGCCGCCGAGATTGACGCAATTCCAGAACGTCATCCCATGCGTGATGATCGCGCCCTTGGGTTGGCCGGTGGTGCCCGAGGTGTACATGATGGTCGAGATGTCATCGAGCGTGACCTCCTCGAACCGTTCGAGCGGCTTCGCCGCGGCAATGCCGGCCTCATAGGCGCCGCCGGGGCCGAGCCGCACGGTCGCGGCGACATCGCAGAGCTTGGCGACCGCAAGCGCGGTCTCGGCGAGGTCGTCGTCATGGATCATCACCTTGGGCGAGGCGTCACCGGTGACGTAGCGCAACTCGGGAACGGTGAGGCGGGTGTTGAGCGGCAGGAAGACCGCGCCGATCCGGAAGCAGGCGAACTGCACCTCCAGCGTATCGGTGGTGTTCAGCGCCAGTACCGCGACGCGGTCGCCGCTCGCAACTTTCAGGGTGTCGCGCAAATAGGCGGCGAGCCGCGATATGCGGGCGTCGAGCTCCGCATAGCCAAAGCGGCGTCCGCTTGCGAGATCGACAAGCGCCATCTTGTCCGGCGTGCGCCGGCGATGATGCGCGATCCAGTCGTAGTAACGAACCGGCACATGTCCCTCCTCCGGAACGGCAGTCTTGCGCCGCCTGTTCCTGGCTCGATTGATGCCATGAATTGGCAGTGGAGGGGGCGTATCGGGATACTGTCTTGCGTTTACAGGCTGGCCGTTGGTCGAATGGAATGCCGGCCGGGCCGGCAGCCACTCGACGCAAGTGGCCTGAGAAAAATCCGGACATCGTCCGACCCGGGAATCAACGGAGCAAGCGGATGGCAAACCCGTTCTATACCGGCGAGCATGAGGCCTTTCGCGAGGTGATGCGGCGCTTCGTGGCCAGGGAAGTCGAGCCATATGCCCATCAATGGGATGAGGAGGGCGAGTTTCCGCGGGCGCTCTACGCAAAAGCATCCGAGATCGGGCTGCTCGGGCTCGGGTTTCCCGAGGAATATGGCGGGATCGCTGCCGACCAGTTCATGAAGATCGTGGCCTCGCAGGAACTGGCGCGCGCCGGCGCCGGCGGCGTCTCCGCGAGCCTGATGAGCCACACCATCGGCTCGCCGCCGATCGCCCGCGCCGCCCGCCCCGAGGTCAAGGCGCGGGTGCTGCCGGAGGTGCTTGCGGGTAAGAAGATCTCGGCGCTGGCGATCACCGAGCCGGGCGGTGGCTCGGATGTCGCGAACCTGCGCACCAAGGCGCGGCGCGACGGCGACCATTATGTTGTTTCTGGCGAGAAAACCTTCATCACCTCGGGCATGCGCGCCGATTATCTGACGGTCGCGGTGCGCACCGGTGGCGAGGGCCCCGGCGGCGTCAGCCTGCTCTTGATCGAGGGCGATACGCCGGGTCTGTCCCGCACGAAATTGAAGAAGATGGGCTGGTGGGCGTCGGACACGGCGACGCTGCACTTCGACGAATGCCGCGTGCCGGTCGAGAACCTGATCGGTGAGGAGGGCCAGGGCTTCAAGCAGATCATGTACAACTTCAACAGCGAGCGCATGGGCATGGCGGCAAGCTGCACGGCGTATGCGCGGGTCTGCCTCGACGAGGCGATCGCCTACGCCAAGGAGCGCAAGACGTTCGGCAAGCCGATCGCGCAACATCAAGTCATCCGCCACAAGATCGTCGACATGGCACAGAAGGTCGCGGTTTCGCAGGCGATGCTGGAGATGCTGGCGTGGCGGCTCGGCCAGGGCGAAAGCCCGGTCGCCGAGATCTGCATGATGAAGAACCAGGCCACGCAAACCATGGCGCATTGTGCCTCCGAGGCGGTGCAGATCTTCGGCGGCGCCGGCTTCATGCGCGGCATCAAGGTCGAGCGCATCTACCGTGAGGTCAAGGTCAACGCCATCGGCGGGGGTACCGAGGAGATCATGAAGGATCTCGCGTCGCGGCAGATGGGGTTGTGATGAATTTGCGCCGTCATTCCGGGGCGCGCGGAGCGCGAGCCCGGAATCCATCGGGCCGCAGATTCGATGTGAAATGGATTCCGGGCTCGATGCTTCGCATCGCCCCGGAATGACGAGGGATAAACCAGACAATGCTCTTCACCGCCGACCACGACGAACCCCGCCGGCTCTTGCAAAAGTTCATCGCGGCCGAGATCAATCCCCATGTCGACGAGTGGGAAAAGGCCGACATCTTCCCGGCGCACGAGCTGTTCAAGAAGCTCGGCGATCTTGGCTTCCTCGGCCTCAACAAGCCGGTCGAGTTCGGCGGCCAGGGGCTCGACTATTCCTACGCGCTGATGATGGCCGAGGAGCTCGGCGCCATCACCTGCGGCGGCGTACCGATGGCGATCGGGGTGCAGACCGACATGGCGACACCGGCGCTGGCGCGGTTCGGCTCCGACGAGGTGCGGCGCGAATTCCTGGTGCCGGCGATCGCGGGCGATCAGGTCGCCTGCATCGGCGTCTCCGAGCCCGGTGCCGGCTCGGACGTTGCCTCGATCAAGACCAATGCCCGCTCCGACGGCGACGATTACGTCATCAACGGCGGCAAGATGTGGATCACCAACGGCACCCAGGCCGACTGGATCTGCCTGCTGGCCAACACCAGCGACGGTCAGGTTCATCGCAACAAGTCGCTGATCTGCGTGCCGATGAAGTCCAAGGGCGTGCAGGTGGCGCGCAAGCTCGACAAGCTCGGCATGCGCTCGTCGGATACGGCGCAGATATTCTTCGACAATGTCCGGGTGCCGAAGCGCAACCGGATCGGCGAAGAAGGCCAGGGCTTCACCTACCAGATGATCCAGTTCCAGGAGGAGCGGCTGTGGGGCGCGGCGGCCTGCCTCAAGGCGCATGAGTTCATCATCAACGAGACCATCGACTACACCCGCAACCGCAAGGCGTTCGGCGGCTCGATCCTCGATAACCAGGTGGTGCACTTCAAGCTCGCGGAGATGCAGACCGAGGTCGAGCTCTTGCGGTCGCTGATCTATCGTGCTGGTGAGGCGCTGGTGGCGGGCGAGGATGTCACCCGGCTTGCGACCATGGCGAAATTGAAAGCCGGCCGGCTCGGCCGCGAGCTCACCGATGCCTGCCTGCAATATTGGGGCGGCATGGGCTTTACCAACGAGACCCCGGTCAGCCGGGCCTACCGTGACAGCCGCCTGACCTCGATCGGCGGCGGTGCCGACGAGGTGATGCTCATGGTATTGTGCAAGATGATGGGCACGCTGCCCGGCCTGAAGCAAAAGGGAAACGCCTGATGATCACGCTCTATCACTGCGACGCCGCGCGCTCGTTCCGCCCGCTGTGGATGCTGGAGGAGCTCGGGCTGCCCTATGAGCTGAAGATGCTGCCGTTCCCGCCGCGCGTGTTCGCCAAGGAGTATCTCGGCATCAATCCGCTCGGCACCATCCCGTTCATGGTCGATGGCGAGACCAAGATGACGGAGTCCTCCGGCATCTGTCATTATCTCGGCACCAAGCATGGCCCGACGCCGTTGGTCGTGGGCGCCGACGAGCCGGCCTATGGCGCGTTCCTGAACTGGATGTATTTTTCCGACGCAACGCTGACCTTTCCGCAGACATTGGTGCTCCGCTACAGCCAGCTCGAGCCGGAGGAGCGGCGCAACCCGCAGGTCTCGGGCGACTATGCAAAATGGTTCCTGGGACGCCTCCGCGCGGTGGAAGCCGCCGCCGCCAAGTCTGAATTCCTCTGCGCGGAACGCTTCACCGCCGCCGACATCGCCAACGGTTATGCGCTCCGGCTCGCCAGCAATATCGGCCTCGCCAAGGATTTCGGGCCGAATGTCGCGGCCTATTGGGCGCGGCTGCAACAGCGTGACGGTTACAAGCGTGCGGTGGCGTCGGAACAGAAAGCCGGGCAGGAACAGAATGTTGCGCCGCGGGCGCGGCCTTGATTGCGACAGCGTCGATGTGCCCCGGAATTGATCCAGCGCATCGGTGACAGGCCTCGAATTTGCGCTATGGTGGATCAGCCGCAGCGGCCCCAAGAGCCGCGCGAGGAGGAACCGCCATGGACGCGATCGTGGACGCCAAGTGCCAGAAATCCGGCCAGCAGCAGTCCGGCCACCGGATGCTGATCACGCCGGAACGGGTGTTCTATGCGGGGCTGCTCGGCCGCCCGCGTGAGCGTTGTCCCGGCGCCTTCCATGTCTATGTCGCGATCCGCGACGGCTTGCATCTGTCGACCAGCGAGGGCCGCGAGTCCCATGGCGAACTCGCGGTGACGATGCCGAACCTGCGCCACACCATCACCAGCGAGTATCGTTCCGCGATCTGCGTCGCGATCGAACCGGAGAGCGTGCCCGACGGCACGCTCGAGGCAGTCGCGCGCCGTCTCGAAGGCCCGGACTGCCATCTGTTCGCGAACCGGATCCGCGCCGCCTATGCGACGCTGGCCGAGATGCAGCATCGCGACGCGATCGCGAACGCCGAGTTCGACACCATGTGCTTCGGCGATGCGCTGCCGCAGCGCATGCTCGATCCGCGCGTCGTGCGCGCGATCGGCCGTATCGGGCAGTTCTCCGGCGAGCCGGTGACCGCGGCGGGCTGCGCCGTCGAGGCAGGCCTGTCGCCGTCGCGCTTCCTGCATCTGTTCAAGGAGGAGACCGGGATCTCGTTCCGCTCCTTCCGCGCCTGGAAGCGGGCGCGGCATCTGCTGCATTTCGCCAACCAGGACATCAACCTCGCGCATCTCGCGCAGGATATCGGTTATCCCGACAGCACCCATTTCAGCCACTCGATCCGCCGCTTCTACGGCCTGAAGCCGCGCGCGATCTTCTCCGGCTCGCGCGACCTCGCGATCTACCGGACCGGGCAGGAGCGCGCACTGACGTAAACATCCGTCGTCCCGGCGAAGGCCGGGACCCATACCGCGTGATTCATCAATGAAGCGGGATGGCAGAGACCTACGGAAACAATGACCCGCTGTGGTTATGGGTCCCGGCGTTCGCCGGAACGACGGTTAGAGATTCGCGCCCTCGATCACTTCGCCGAACCGCAACCAGCCCGGGCCTTCGATCCGCTGCAATTGCAGTTGCCGCAGCGGATGATGGTTGGTCGGACTGGTGTTGACCTTGATGCCGGGCAACAGCGTCGGGACATAGACGTCCTTCAAATTGTTCGCCTGCGCCATGATGTTGTCGCGGCTGAAATTGCCCTTGCATTGCTCGAGCACGATCTTGAGCACGTTCGCCACCATATAGGCGTAGAGATTGTAGCCTTCCTTGGGATTGCCGTCGGGAAAGTATTTTCCCATGAACGCGAGAAACTCCTTCACGCCGGGATCGTTGGCCCAGGCGGGGTCGGCGACATCCTTCACATAGGCTGACGAGATCGTGCCCTGCGCCTTGTCGAGGCCGACGGGAACGATGGTCGAGGACAGCGAGGCAGCACCGCTGGCGATGAAATGCATCGGCTTCCAGCCGAGCTCGTAGATCTTGCGGATCGACTGCGCGCAGAATTTTGCCGTCGTGCCCGAGATCAGCACGTCAGGATTGGCGCCGCGCAGCGCCACGATCTGGGAATCGATGGTGGGATCGGTGACCTCGTGCGAGGCGACCACGGCCGATGTCGCGAACCGCTCGCCGAGCACGTCCTTGGTGCCGGCGACGAAATCCTTGCCGAGATCGTCGTTCTGGTAGAGCACTGCGATCTTGGCGTCCTTGTGCTGGCTCAGCGCATATTTGACGAACACCTGCGCCTCGGTCCGCGCGCTCGGCGCAAAGCCCATGGTCCAGGGATAGGTCTTGTAGTCGCCCCATTTGTCGCCGTTCACCGACAGGAATAGATGCGGCACCTTGGCGGCGTTGATGTATTTGACGACGGCCGAGTTCGGCGCGGTGCCGAGCATGTTGAACAGGAAGGCGACATTGTCGCTCTCGATCAGGCGCCGCACCTGCTCGAC
This sequence comes from Bradyrhizobium sp. SK17, assembly GCF_002831585.1. Lineage (GTDB taxonomy): Bacteria > Pseudomonadota > Alphaproteobacteria > Rhizobiales > Xanthobacteraceae > Bradyrhizobium. Next base: position 1,886,835 of record NZ_CP025113.1, read on the forward strand.
CGTCTTCGCCGGATTGAACGCGTCGTCGTAATAGATGTACTTGATCTGCCGCCCGGCGATGCCGCCCTGCTCGTTCAGCATCTTGAAATAGGCTTCCTGGCAACGCGCTTGTACACCGAGCGCCGACACCGGTCCGCTGAGTGAAGTGGTACTGCCGATCCTGATCTCGGTCGCGGTGACGCCGGGCGTATCCTCGGCGAGCGAGGGCCGGACGCCGGCGACTGCGGCCAAGCTCGCGCCTGCGGCGCCGGTGAGCCATCTGCGCCGGTTGATCGAGACCATGACGTTCTCTCCGTGATGCCGGCTTGTTGTGCCGTGTCTGCTTGCAGCAGAGCCTATGCGTGATGCGAGCCTGGCGTCTTGTGTTAACCGGCTGGCGGCGAATTGACGCGCGGGCGCATTGACTTAGCCAGTCAACGCAAGATGGCGCGAAGGCAAATTTCTCATCATGGCAAGATCAGCAGCGCATGTGCACTGCAAAGCGGACAACAGACCCATGAGCGACAAGGCCGTCATCACCTGCGCGCTGAACGGCGTGCTTACCGATCCGAAGCAGCACAACGTTCCGGTGACTCCGGAGCAGATGGCGCGTGAAGCCAAGGCCGCGTTCAACGCCGGTGCCAGCATCATGCACATCCATTTGCGTCAGCAGGAGCCGAACAAGGGCCACCTGCCGTCCTGGGACGTCGGCGTCAGCAAGGAGATCCAGCAGGCGATCCGCGAGGCCTGCCCCGGCGTGATCATCAACCACACCACCGGCACGTCGGGACCGAACTATCAGGGCGCGCTCGACTGCGTGCGCGAGACCAGGCCCGAGATCGCCGCCTGCAACGCCGGCTCGTTGAACTATCTCAAGGTCAAGGCCGACAACACCTGGGCCTGGCCGCCGATGATGTTCGATAACGCGGTCGAGAAGGTGCAGGATTATCTCGACGTGATGAAGGTCGCCGGCACGATCCCAGAATTCGAGTGCTTCGACGTCGGCATCGTGCGCTGCGTCGGCATGTACCGGCAGACCGGGATGTATTCCGGTCCGCTCGAGTACAATTTCGTCATGGGTGTCGCCTCGGGCATGCCGGCCGATCCGGAGCTGCTGCCGATCCTCCTGAAGCTGAAGGCATCGGACGCGCATTGGCAGGTCACCGCGATCGGCCGTGCCGAGATCTGGCCGTTGCACCAGCGGGCCGCCGATCTCGGCGGCCATCTGCGCAGCGGACTGGAGGATACCTTCTATCTCGGCGACGGCACCAAGGTGACGTCGAACGGGCAACTCGTCGAGGGGCTCGCCGCCTGCGCGCGGCGTGCGGGGCGCGAGATCGCAAGCCCGGCGGAAGCGCGGCAGATTTTTGGGACGAGGCACTGACGTCATTCCGGGGCACGCGAAGCGTGAGCCCGGAATCCATCAGGCCGCACGTCCTGTGGCGCCATGGATTCCGGGGCTCAGCCCTTCGGGCTGCCCCGGAATGACGGCGAATGAGGAGCAAGGCATGGACAACCTCTTGGCAACCGGCGGCGTCACGGGCCCGGGCCGCATCGGGCGGGTCGCGATCGGCGACCTGCTGAAGCGTGCCGCGCGGCGGTTTTCGGATCGCGTCGCGCTGACCGATGGCAACAGGCAAGTCACCTTCACCGAGCTCGAGCGCGACGCCAATCGCTTCGCCAACCATCTGGTGCAACGTGGGCTGAAGCCGGGCGAAAAGATCTCGACCATCTGCAATAACTCCGTCGAGTTGGTCAAAGCGCTGTTCGGCATCCACCGGGCCGGCCTGGTCTGGGTGCCGATCAACACCATGCTCGGCCCGGCGGACATGGACTACATCCTCGGCCATGCCGAGGTCCGCTTCGCCATCATCGACGACAACCTCCATGCCCAGCCCGACCGCCGCGCCGCGCTGGAAGCGCGTGGCATGGAAATGATCGCGGTCGACCTGACCGGCCATGCGGAAAAGACCGGATTGGAGGAATTCAACGGCCTGCTGGCGGGCCGGTCTGACATCGAGCCTGAGATCGAGATCAACGACCGCGATCTCGCGATGATCATCTACACGTCGGGTACGACGTCGCGGCCAAAGGGCGCGATGCATTGCCATCTCGCCGTGGTCATGGCCGTGATGAGCAACTGCATCGAGATGCAGCTGTCGCGCGACGACGGGATCACTGGGCAATTCCCGCTGTTCCATTGCGCCGGCCATGTGCTGCTGCTCAGCTATCTCTCGGTCGGCGGCCGCATGGCGCTGATGCGCGGCTTCGATCCGGTGGTCTGCATGGAGGCGATCGCCCGCGACAGGCTCACGGTGTTCGTCGGGCTGTCCTTGATGTACCAGGCGATCCTCGATCATCCGCGCCGGCGCGAGTACGACCTGTCGGTTCTTCGCTGCTGCATCTACACCATGGCGCCGATGGGCAAGCCGCTGCTCGAACGCGCCATCGCTGATCTCTGTCCGAATTTCGTGCTGACCAGCGGCCAGACCGAGATGTATCCGGCGACGACGATGTCGCGCCCGGAGGTGCAGCTCGACCGTTTCGGCAATTACTGGGGCGAATCGCTCGTTGTCAACGAGACCGCGATCATGGACGACAACGGCAATCTGCTGCCGCGCGGCGAGATCGGCGAGCTGGTGCATCGCGGCCCCAATGTGATGATGGGTTACTACAAGGACCCGAAGTCGACCGAGGAGGCACGCAAGTTCGGCTGGCATCATACCGGCGATCTCGCTTTGATCGACGGCAATGGCGAGGTGCTGTTCCTCGACCGCAAGAAGGACATGATCAAGTCGGGCGGCGAGAACGTCGCCTCCGTCAAGATCGAGGAGACGCTGCTCGCGCATCCCGCGGTGCAGAACGCCGCCGTGGTCGGGCTGCCGCATCCGCAATGGGGCGAGGCGGTCTCGGCCTTCGTCAAGCTGAAGCCCGGCGCGGTGGCCGACGAGGCCGGCATCGAGGCGCATTGCCGGAAGCATCTCGGCGGCTTCCAGGTGCCGAAACTGGTTCGTATCCTGGAGGAGATGCCGATGACCGCGACCGGCAAGCTGCGCAAGGTCGAACTGCGGCAGCAGTATAGTGAGCATTTTGTGGAGAAGAGCGCGTGATGGGTCGCATATTCAGTTTCATCATTCCGGGGCGCGCGCAGCGCGAGCCCGGAATCCATCACCACGATCGTGAGTATGGATTCCCCGATGCGCAATTGCGCATCTGCGGCCTGCGCCTTTGGCGCATCCCGGAATGACGGGAAGAGGTAATCCCATGGCCATCATCGAGAACACGATTTCCACCGGCAGCGTCGGGTTCCAGGGCAATCGCGACGGCATGCTGGCGCTGATCGCCCGGATGCGAGGATTGGAGGAGCGCACGCGCACGGCCTCCGCCGCCGCCAAGGATCGCTTCCACAAGCGCGGCCAGTTGCTGCCGCGCGAGCGCGTCGCGCTGGTGCTCGATCCCGGCGCGCCATTCCTCGAACTGTCGACGCTCGCCGGCTACATGTTCGATGTGCCGGATGCGGACAAGAGCGTGCCCGGCGGCGGACTGGTTGCCGGGATCGGCTTCGTCTCCGGCATCCGCTGCATGGTCAACGCCAATGACGCCGGCATCGATGCGGGCGCGCTGCAACCCTACGGTCTCGACAAGACGCTGCGGGTGCAGGAGCTCGCGCTGGAGAACAAGCTGCCCTATGTGCAACTGGTCGAGAGCGCCGGCGCCAATCTGCTGCGTTACCGGGTCGAGGATTTCGTTCGCGGCGGCAACATCTTCCGCAATCTGGCGCGGCTGTCCGCGGCCGGGCTTCCCGTCGTCACCGTGACGCACGGCTCCTCGACCGCCGGCGGCGCGTACCAGACCGGGCTGTCCGACTACATCGTGATGGTGCGCGGCCGCACCCGCGCCTTCCTCGCCGGGCCACCCCTGCTCAAGGCCGCCACCGGCGAGATCGCGACCGAGGAGGAGCTCGGCGGTGCCGAGATGCACACCCAGGTCTCGGGCCTTGGTGACTATCTCGCCGAGGACGACCGCGACGCGCTGCGCATCGCCCGCGAGATCCTGGCCAAACTCCCCTGGGATCGTCCGAGCCCGGAACCTGCTGCATTCAAGCCGCCGCGCTATGACGCGGAGGAACTGCTCGGCATCATGCCGATGGATCACAAGCGACCCGTCGACATGCGCCAGGCGATCGCGCGCTTCATCGACGATTCCGATTTCACCGAGTTCGGTGCCAATTACGGACCGGCCACGGTCTGCGGCCATGCCCGTATCGAGGGCCAGGCGATCGGCATCATCACCAACAACGGCCCGCTCGACGTGCCCGGCGCCAACAAGGCGACGCATTTCATCCAGGCCTGCTGCCAGTCGCGCACGCCGATCCTCTACATGAACAACACCACCGGCTACATGGTCGGCCGCGCCTACGAAGAGGCCGGCATGATCAAGCACGGCTCGAAGATGATCCAGGCGGTGACCTCGGCGACGGTGCCGCAGATCACGCTGTATTGCGGGGCCTCGTTCGGTGCCGGCAATTACGGCATGTGTGGCCGCGGCTTCCATCCGCGGTTCTGCTTCTCCTGGCCGAATGCCAAGACCGCCGTGATGGGCGGCGAGCAGGCCGCCGAAACCATGGCTATCGTCACTGAAGCGGCCGCGGCGCGGCGCGGCAAGCCGATCGAGAAGGAGAAGCTGGAGGCGATGAAGGCGCAGATCACCGGGGTGTTCGACAGCCAGATGGACGTGTTCTCGACCAGCGCCCGTGTGCTCGACGACGGCGTGATCGATCCGCGCGACACACGGACGGTACTGTCAGAGGTGCTTGCGATCTGCCGCGAGGCCGAGGCGCGGACCCCGCAGCGCATGCAGTTCTCGGTGGCGCGGCCATGAGCGGAGCCATCGTGAAGCGGACGCCGTTCTTCAAGATCCTGATCGCCAACCGTGGTGAGATCGCGTTGCGTATCATGCGCACGGCGCGACGGCTCGGCTACGGCGTCGTCGCGGTGTATTCCGACGCCGACCGCGACGCGCTGCATGTGCGCGAGGCCGATCAGGCGGTGCGGATCGGCGAGGCGCTGCCGGCGCAATCCTATCTGAAGATCGACGCGATCATCGCGGCCGCCAAGGCCAGCGGCGCCAGCGCGGTGCATCCCGGTTACGGCTTCCTCGCCGAGAACGAGGGCTTTGCGCAGGCGTGCCGCGATGCGGGTCTGGTGTTCATCGGGCCGTCGCCGGAAGCGATCCTCGCGATGGGCAACAAGGCTGGCGCCAAGGACATCATGCAAAAGGCCGGCGTACCTTGCGTGCCCGGCTATCAGGGCGCCGACCAGGGCGATGCCGGGATGCTGGCCGCGGCGAAGAGCATCGGCTTCCCCGTGATGATCAAGGCGGTCGCCGGCGGTGGCGGCCGTGGCATGCGGCTGGTCACGGACGCGGCGGCGTTTCCGGATGCGCTGCGCAGCGCGCGGTCAGAAGCGCAGGGCGCGTTCGGCGATCCCACCGTCATCCTCGAGCGCGCGATCGTCGATCCGCGCCATATCGAGATCCAGGTGTTCGGCGACCGTCATGGCAACGCCATCCATCTCGGCGAACGCGATTGCTCGGTGCAGCGGCGGCACCAGAAGCTGATCGAGGAGGCGCCGTCGCCGGCGGTGACGCCGGAGTTGCGCGCGCGGATGGGCGCGGTCGCGGTGCAGGCGGTCAAGGCCATCGGTTATGAGGGCGCCGGCACGCTGGAGTTTCTGCTCGATCGCGCCGGCAATTTCTATTTCATGGAGATGAACACGCGGCTCCAGGTCGAGCATCCCGTCACGGAGGCGATCACCGGGCTCGATCTGGTCGAATTGCAGCTCCGAGTTGCCCGCGGCGAGCCGCTCGGCGTGGCGCAGGAGGACATCGCGTTCTCCGGCCACGCCATCGAGGTACGGCTGTGCTCGGAGGATGCCGGGCACGATTTCATGCCGCAATCCGGCACGATGGCGCGCTGGCAGATGCCCGCTGGCATCCGCGTCGAGCATGCGCTCAAGTCCGGCTCGGAGATCCCGCCGTTCTATGATTCGATGATCGCCAAGGTCATCAGCCATGGCGCGACCCGCGACGAGGCGCGCGGCAAGTTGATTTGCGCGCTGGAGCAGGTCACGGCCTTCGGCGTCACCACCAATCAGGGCTTCCTGATCGACTGCCTGCGCCATCCGGTCTTTGCCAGGGGCGAGGCAACCACGGCCTTCATCGGTGACAACCGCGAGGCGCTGCTGGCGCCTCGGGCGGATCGCAGCAGCGACCTCGCGCTCGCGGCCCTGCTGCTCTACGTCACCAATCCGCATGCGCCGCCATGGCAGCGCGGCCGGTCTCTGTCCGCGACATTCCCGCTCGGCTTGCGGATCGATCTCGGCCGTGGCGTGCGGCAGATCGAGATCGTCCGCGAACGCGACGGCAGCTACCTCGTGACCTGCAACGGCGATCGCTTCAGCTTCGCGATCGATGAGCTCAGTCACGACACCATTCGCCTCCATCACGATGGCCTGATGGAGCAGGCCACATTCATGCGCGATGGTGACCGGCTCTTTGTCCTGCATCGTGGCGTCACGCTGTCGGCGCGCGATCTGACGCTCGCACCGCCGGAGAGTGCATCAGCCGCCGGTGGCGACGGCAAGGTCCGCGCCGCCATGAACGGCCGGGTCGTCGCGGTGCTGGTGAAGGCCGGCGACAAGGTCGCGGCCGGCCAGCCGGTGATGACGCTGGAGGCCATGAAGATGGAGCATGTCCACACCGCCGGCGTCGCGGGCACGGTGTCGTCGATCGACGTCGCCGAGGGCGAGCAGGTGACGACGGGGAAGATCGTGGTCGAGATCGAGGCGGCGGCATAGATCGAGGCGCTCGCATAAAGACTGTCGTCCCGGGCAAGCGAAGCGCGACCCGGGACCCACAGCCATTGATCGATGTTGTTAACGTGCGCTGGAGCCACAGCGTTGCAAATCAACGAGCAACGGTGGTTATGGGTCCCGGCTTTCGCCGGGACGACGGCTTTACTCAGCACGCCCCGTCCCGTCATTCAGCCAGCACGCGACCTGATGCCCCGCGCCCGCCGTCTGTAACGCCGGCCGTTCCGTCTTGCAGCGATCGATCGCGTAGCGGCAGCGGGTGTGGAAGGCGCAGCCGGGCGGTGGGTTGATCGGGCTTGGCACGTCGCCGTCGATCAGCGGCGCGGCGCGTTTGGCCTTGGGATCGGCGATCGGCACCGAGGCGAGCAGGGCCTGCGTATAAGGGTGCCGCGGATTGGCGAACAACTCGTGCTTGTCGGCGATCTCGACGATGCGCCCAAGATACATCACGGCGACGCGGTGGCTGATATGGGCGACAACGGCGAGATCATGCGCGATGAACAAATAGGAAAAGTTCTGCTTGCGTTGCAGGTCGATCAAGAGATTGATCACTTGCGCCTGGATCGAGACGTCGAGCGCAGAGACCGGTTCGTCGCAGACGATCAACCGCGGCCCGAGCGACAGCGCCCGCGCGATGCAGATGCGCTGGCGCTGGCCGCCGGAGAACTGGTGCGGGAAGTTCTTCATCTGGTCGGCGCGCAAGCCGACCTGCTGGAACAGCTCCGCGACCCGCTCCTGCTTCTTCGTCCCACTCGCCAGTCCATGCACGGTCAGAGGCTCGCCGACGATGTCGCCGGCCGTCATGCGTGGGTTGAGCGAGGCGAACGGGTCCTGGAACACAATCTGCATCGAGCGGCGGTAAGGCCGCAGTGCGGTCTTGCTCAGCGGCGCGATGTCCTCGCCGTCGAGCCGGATCGCGCCGCTGGTCGGCTCGACCAGCCGCAGCACGGTGCGCGCCACCGTCGACTTGCCGCAGCCGGACTCGCCGACCAGGCCGAGCGTCTCGCCGGCGCCGAGCGCAAAGCTGACGCCGTCGACCGCATGCACGGTGCCGACCTGTCGGCGCAGCACGCCGCCGCGCACCGCGTAGTGCTTGACCAGATCGGTGACTTCGAGGAGCGGGCGCTGTTCGGTCACGACGCCTCCGCCATCTCGCCGGCGCGCCAGCATGCGGCCCAGTGATTGCGTTTGACCTCGTCGAGCGGCGGATACTCCTGGCGACAGCGCTCGACCGCGAGCTTGCAGCGCGGCGCGAAGGCGCAGCCGGGCGGCAGCTTGGTCAGCGACGGCACCATGCCGGGGATTTCGACCAGCCGCACGTCGGTTTTGGCGCCGGGGGAGGGCACTGCCGGGATCGAGGCCATCAGGCCACGTGTGTAGGGATGTAGCGGCGTCTCGAACAGCTCTTCGACCGTCGCCTCCTCGACCTTCTTGCCGGCATACATCACGATCACGCGCTGCGCGGTCTGCGCCACGACGCCGAGATCGTGGGTGATCAGGATCAGCCCGGTGCCGAGCCGTTGCTGCAAATCGACGATCAGCGCCAGGATCTGGGCCTGAATGGTGACGTCGAGCGCGGTGGTCGGCTCATCTGCGATCAACAGCGCCGGCCTGCATGCCAGCGCCATCGCGATCATGGCGCGCTGGCGCATGCCGCCGGAGAGCTGATGCGGATACTCGTGGGCGCGGCGCTCCGGTTCTGGAATGCGCACCAGCCGCAGCATGTCGACGGCCTGCTTCCAGGCCTCCCTGCTGCTCACCTTCTGATGCAACCGGACGGCCTCGATGATCTGGTCGCCGATCCGCATCACCGGATTGAGCGAGGTCATCGGCTCCTGGAAGATCATCGAGATGCGGTTGCCCCTGATGGCGCGCATCGCGGCATCGTCGAGCTTCAGCAGGTCGGTGCCTTCGAGCGTGACTGAGCCGCCGACGATGCGGCCGGGCGGATCGGGCACCAGGCGCATGATCGACAGCGCGCTGACGCTCTTGCCGCAGCCGGATTCACCGACGATCGCCAGGGTCTCGCCGCGGCGAACCGTGAACGAGACGTCGTCGACCGCGCGGAACAGGCCGGAATTGGTGAAGAACACCGTTTGCAGGTTCTTCACGTCGAGAACCGTCTCTGCCGGAAGTGCCTCGCTCATCAGCCGCGCTGCCTCGGATCGAGGATGTCGCGCAGCGCGTCGCCGAACAGGTTGGTGCCGAACACCGCGAGGCTGATCGCGATGCCCGGGAAGATCACCAGCCAGGGTGCGGTGCGGACATATTCGGCGGCGGATTCAGACAGCATGCGGCCCCAGGACGGATAGGGCTCGGGAATGCCGAGGCCGAGGAAGGACAGCGACGCCTCGGTCAGGATGGTCGAGCCGAGCTGTGCGGTGGCCAGCACGATCAGCGGCGCGATGGTGTTCGGCAGTACGTGGCGCAGCGCGATCCGCGTCTCGCTCATGCCGATCGACTTGGCGGCCTCGACGAACGGCTGCTCGCGCAACGCCAGCGTGTTGGCGCGGATCACGCGGGCAACGGTCGGGATCAGGGGAATGGCGATCGCGAGGATCACGTTCGGCAGCGAGGGGCCGAGTGCCGCGGTCATGACCAGCGCGAGCACCAGCAGCGGCAACGATTGCAGGATGTCGGTCACCCGCTGGAACACGAGGTCGACCCAGCCGGAGAGATAGCCGGAGGCGAGACCGACGATGACGCCGAGCGTGGCGCCCAGCGTCGTGGAGCCGATGCCGACCGCAAGCGAGATCCGCGCGCCGTGGATGATGCGGCTCCAGACATCGCGACCGAACGAATCGGTGCCGAACCAGTGCAGCGCCGATGGCGCGGCCAGCCGGTGCGCGGAATCGACGCTGAGCGGATCGTAACGGCAGATCAGGTCGGCTGATATCGCGGTCAGCACGAACAGCAGCATGATGATCAGGCCGATGGTGCCGAGCACATGGCGCTGCGCGAGGAACGCCAGCCGTCCCCAGCCGCCGGTGGCGTTGGCCCCGGCGCGTCGCAATTCGCTGTCGAAATTGATCGTCGCCATGATCTCTCTTTAGTTGAGCATGATCTTGTCGGAACACCCGCCACCACTTCTCCGGATCATGTTCTAGTCTCCGAATCTGATGCGCGGATCGATCGCCGCATAGAGCATGTCGACGATGAAATTCACGACCACCACGACGACGGCGATCAGCATCACGAGGTTCTGCACGATTGGATAGTCGCGCCAGCGCAGCGCCTCGACCAGGAAGCGGGCGATGCCGGGGATGTTGAACACGGTCTCGGTCACGATCAGTCCACCGATCAGGAACGCGGCCTCGATGCCGATCACGGTGATGACCGGCAGCACCGCGTTCTTCAGTGCGTGGTGATAGTTCACCGAGGCCTCAGAAGCGCCCTTGGCACGCGCGGTGCGGATATAGTCCTGGCGCAGGATCTCCAGCATCGAGGAGCGGGTGATGCGCATGGTCAGCGCCGCGCTGCGGAAGCCGACCGCCATCGCCGGCACCGCATAGATGCTGAACGCCTCGAGCCAGGTCTTCGGGTTCGGATTGAAGATCGGCATGGTCCCGAACAGCGAGACCGAGGCCATCAGGATCAACAGGCCGAGCCAGAACGACGGCAGCGACAGGCCGCTGAGGCTGACGACCCGCAGCGCATAATCGAGCTTCGAGCCCTGGTGCACGGCGCTGATCACGCCGAGCGGGATGCCGATCGAGGCGGAGAACAATAGCGCCAGGCCCGCGAGCCGTGCGGTGATCGGGATCCGCGGCAAGATCTCCTCCAGCGCCGGCTTCTCCGAGACGTAGGAATAGCCGAGATCGCCGTGCAGCAGGCCGCCGATCCAGTGCAGATACTGGATCGCGATCGGCTGGCTGAGGCCGAGTTCGCGCTCCAGATTGGCCTTGTCGGCGGGATCGACGAAGCCCGCGGCGTCGAACAGGATGTCGACGATGTTGCCGGGAACGACGCGCAGCAGCACGAAGATGATGACCGAGATCCCGAACAGGGTCACGAGCATCAGGAACAGCCGCCGCACGATATAGGCAAACACCCTGGCTCTCTCCCTGATCTCTCGCCCGTGTCTTATTTATCCAGCCAGACGTCTTCGTAGCGATAGCCGTTATAGGAGCTGTTGGACATGATCGTGACATTCTTCACGTAAGGCTTCCAGCAGGTGCCGGTGCGGGCATGGAAGATGATCGGACGGGCGACATCCTCCTGTAGCTTCTTGTCGATCTCCCAGACCAGCTTCTTGCGCTTCTCGACATCGGTCTCTTCCGACTGCTGGTCGAACAGCTTCTCGATGTCCTTGTTGCAATAATTGGTGTAGTTCCGCTCGGAGCCGCAGGCGTAATTCTCGTAGAACGACTGGTCAGGCTCGTCGACGGCATTGCCGGTGAGGTTGAGGCCGAGCGAATAATCCTTGCGTGCGATCTTCGGGAACCATTGCGCGGTGTCGACGACGTCGAGCTCGGCGTCGATATAGATGCTCTTGATCTGGTCGATCAGGATGATGGCGGGATCGCGATAGACGGCGATGTTACGGGTCGACACCTTGATCTGCAGATGCTTGTCCGGGCCATAGCCCGCCTTCTGCATCAGCTTGCGGGCTTCCTCGCGGTTCTTCTCGATGTCGGGGCCGTAGCCCGGGATCTGCTCCAGCATGTCCTTGGGCATCGCCCACAGCCCGGCGGGTGCCGGCTCCATGGTGCCGCCGATGTCGCCCTGGCCTTCGAACATGATCTGGATGAACGCCTTGCGATCGAGCGCGAGTGCCAGCGCCCGGCGGATGTCGAGATTGTCGAACGGCGGCGCGGTCGAATTGATGATGATGTTGGTGGAGACGTTGTTCGGTTCCACAACGCAGACCGCTGTCGGGTCCTGCGACTTGACGTCCTTCAGCAGCGGGATCGAGACTTCGGTCGGGAACGTCATGTCGAACTTGCCGGAGACGAAGCCGAGGATCGCGGTCGAGCGGTTCGGGATGATGGTGAACTCGATGCCGTCGAGATAGGGCAGGCCCTTCTTGAAGTAATCGGGGTTCTTGGTGAGCTTGATCGATTCGTTGGCCTTGAACTCGACCAACTTGAACGGGCCGGTGCCGACGGGCTTGGTGCGCATTTCCGCCGGCGAGACGTGGCAGGGATAGACCGGCGAGTAGCCCGAGGCCAGTAGAGACAGCAGCGCCGGCTGCGGCCGCTTCAGCTTGAACGACGCCTCATAGTCGCCGCTGGTCGTGACCTCGTTGACCTGGTCGTACCAGGACTTGCGCGGGTTCTGCCGGAACTTCTGCGGCGACTTGCCCATCAGCATGTCGAAGGTGCATTTGACGTCGGCCGAGGTGAACGGCTTGCCGTCGTGCCATTTCACGTCCTTGCGCAGCTTGAAGGTCAGCGTCTTGTTGTCGCCGCTCCAGGCCCAGCTCTCCGCAAGCTCGGGCCGGATCGTGCTCGTGCTGTTCTGCGCGACGTGCTGATCGAAGATGACGAGATTGTTGAAGATCGGCATGAACGGAATGTTCACCGAATAGGTCGAGCCCTCGTGGATCGAGGCGCTGCCGGGACTGTCGCGGTGATAGATCCTGAAAATGCCGCCGGATTTCGGCTCGGCTGCGTGTGACGCGTCGTTGACAGTCAGCACAGACAACACCGCAACGGCCAGCGCTTGCACGCTCCGCATGGTCCCCTCCCACATTCCGGTCTCAATGGCCGATTGGCATCGACGATACCACGGTGAGGCGATCGGGCAACCGGCGCGGGTCGTGCGCGGATTGGCAATTCGGATGACGTGAGGGCGTTAAAACGTACATACTGACCGTGATGGCGTGGAACTCGCCCGGTTTTGCTATGTAATGATCGATCTGCGTTCGATTTCGAATGTCGACGTCGAGATGCGCGGTGAGAGCGCCCCGCAATCAGCGACAGTTTGTCGCCGACGTTTCGCACAACGGCTTGTCCCGTCATCCAGAGGTGCGAGCCTTGCGGCGCAATTGCGCCGCTGGGCGAACCTCGAAGGATGCACGGCCACCGGCCAGGCCGTTCATCCTTCGCCGCTCCACGGCTCCTCAGGATGACGGTGAGATAGCATCACCTCACTCCGCCGCCTGCGGCGAGGGCAGGTGCATGGTCGCGACGCCATCGGCATCGGTCGCCGAGATGGTGGTGCGGATCATCAGGCGGCCCTCATGCGCCGGCCAAGGGCGGCCGCGATGCATGGTGGCGCGGTTGTCCCACATCACGACGTCGCCCTGCTTCCACTGATGCAGATAGCTGACGCCGGGCGCGGTCGCCGCCTCGGTCAACTGCTCGATCAGGACCTTGCCGGCATCGGCATCCATGCCCTCGACGCCATAGGCGTGGGAGGCGAGATACAGCGCGCCACGGCCGTTGACCGGATTGCGCCACACCATGCGCCAGCATACCGGCGGCAGCGCGTCGGTTTCTTCCGTTGTCGCAAGCCCGGCCGCCACCTTGCTGCGCGAGTGCGCATAGGAGTGCCAGGCGAACGAGTTCTCCAGCCGCTTCGCCACGTCCTTGTCGAGCCGCTCGAAGGCAAGCCGCATCGAGACGAATTCGGTCTCGCCGCCATGCTCCGGGATGATGCGCGCGGACAGGATAGAGGTCAGCGCCGGCACGCGCTTGAAGGAGGAGTCGGTGTGCCAGAGCTGGTTGGCCTTGGCGCGCAGCTGTTGCCGATGGTCCGATGGAACCACCTTGCCGTCGGGTCCGAAGGTCGAGAGGATCACGAAATGCGATCCGGTGCCCATCGAGCCAACCTTGGTCGTCTCGGGCGGACCGAAGCGGCGCGAGAAGGCGAGCTGGATGTCGTCGCTGACCTCCTGGCCGCGCAACACCAGCACCGAATGCTCCTCGAACGCCGCGCGCACTGCCGCATAGGCCGCATCGCTGGCGGCGACGTCTGACAACGTGACGCCGCGCAATTCGGCACCGAAGCCGTCGCGCAGTGGGATCACTTCCATCGGCAAGTCCTCCCTTGTTCTTTCTTGTCGTTGCGAGCTTACGGCAGGGCTGCAAGCGCGACAAATTCGTCGTGCGCGGAGCAGGTGCGCGTCAGCTTCACACGATCCGTGAGGTCTTGTTGCCCCAATAGCGGTCGCGCAGCAGGCGCTTGTAGAGTTTTCCGGTCGGCAGCCGCGGCAGCTCGGCCTCGAAATCCACCGAGCGCGGCACCTTCTGGCGCGACAGTGAGCCTGCGCAGAACGCAATCAACTCGTCGGCGAGCTCCGGCCCCGGCGCGATTCCCTCGGCCGGCTGCACCACCGCTTTCACCTCCTCGCCGAGATCGACATTGGGCACGCCGAACACCGCGGCGTCGGCAACCTTGGGATGGGTGATCAGCAAATTCTCACATTCCTGCGGATAGATGTTCACGCCGCCGGAGATGATCATGAAGGTGGCGCGGTCGGTAAGATAGAGGAAGTTGTCGTCGTCGACATAGCCGACGTCGCCGACCGTGCTCATGCTGCCGTCGGCCGAGCGCGCTTCGCTGGTCTTGGCGGGATCGTTGAAATATTCGAATGGCGATCCGGTCTTGAACCACACGGTGCCGGGCGTGCCCTTGGGGCAGGGCTGCATGTTCTCGTCCAGGATATGCAGGTCGCCGAGCAAGACCCTGCCGACGGTGCCGCGATGTGCGAGCCATTCCTCGCTGTTGCAGGCGGTGAAGCCGAGGCCTTCGGTCGCGCCGTAATATTCGTGGATGATCGGTCCCCACCATTTGATCATGTCGTCCTTGACCAGCGCCGGGCAGGGCGCGGCGGCATGAACGGCGATCTCGAGCGTCGACAGATCGTAGCGGGTGCGAACCTGTTCGGGCAGCTTCAGCATGCGCGAGAACATGGTCGGCACCAGCTGGCTGTGGGTGATGCCCCATTGCTCGACCAGCTGGAGATAGCGCTCGGGATCGAAGCTCTCCATGATCACAACGGTGCCGCCCATCCGGATGGTGAGATTGACCGCGGCCTGCGGCGCCGAGTGATAGAGCGGCGCCGGCGACAGATAGACCATGCCCTCGCGGTAGTGCCACAGCTTGGTCAGGAAATCGAACAGCGGCAGGTTCTGCGACGGCGGCTGCTCCGGCAGCGGCCGCACGATGCCCTTGGGCCGGCCCGTGGTGCCGGACGAATACAGCATCGCGGTGCCGGCATATTCGTCCGCGATCGGCGTTGCCGGCAAGCCCGCGGTCACCTGTTGCAGCCCGACGATCCGCTCGCTCTCGCTGTCGCCGTCGACCACGATGCAGACTTCGACCTGCGGACACTCCTTCAGCGCCTCGTGAGCGATCTCGAGCTTCAGCTTCGAGGTGATCAGGATCCGCGACTGGCTGTTGGTCAGGATGTAGGCGAGCTCGCCGGCCGTGAGGTAGGAATTGACGCAGGTGTAATAGAGTCCCGCACGTTCGCCGGCGCCGCAGGCTTCGAGGTAGCGGTTGTTGTTCTCCATGAAGATCGAATAATGATCGAGCCGCTTCATGCCGCGGTTGCGGAACAGATGCGCGAGGCGGTTGTTGCGCGCCTCGAGCTCGCGATAGGTGACGATCTCGCCGGTCCCGGCCATGATGAAAGCGGGTTGCAGCGGACGCAGGTAAGCATGCTTGCCGGTGTACATCGAACTCCATTCCCCCTCTTCGCGGCTGGTTCTTGTTCTAGGCCGCCATCAGCAGAATCTCGCGCACCTGGGACGGGCCGTCGATCTTGCGTGGATTGCGCGGCACCCAGGGCGTGCGCATCGCGCCTGCCGCGACGCGATCGAAATGTTCGGGGCCGACCTGCACCTCCTTGAGGCTGCGCGGCATGCCGAGGTCGCGGATGAAGCCGTCGAGCACATCACCGGCGTCCTCGCCCGGATGCCCCATCGCGGCCGCGACCAGCGCCTGCCGGTCGGCATTGTCGCGCTTGTTCCAGCGCATCACCGCGGGCAGCATCACGCACGAGGTGTAGCCATGCGGCACGTCGAACTCGGCGCCGAGCACGTAGCCGATGCCGTGGCTGGCGCCCATCGGCACACCGGAGGCGAGCGGGCCGGTCGAGAGCCAGGTGCCGATCTGGCAATCCATCCGTGCCGAAATGTCCTTCGGGTCCGCCTTCACCCGCGGCAGGCCGGCCGCCAGCATCTCTAGTCCCTTCAGTGCCTGCGCGTCGCCGTAAGGATGCGCCTCGCGCGAGCAGATGCCCTCGACGCAATGATCGACGGCGCGGATGCCGGTCGACAGGAACAGCCAGTCCGGCGTGTGCACCGACAATTCCGGATCGAGGATGGTGGCGCGCGGCATCACCAGCGGATGGCGCAGCATCTCCTTCTGCCGCTTGGCCTCGTTGGTGACGCCGGCGATCGAGGAGAACTCGCCACCGGCGATGGTGGTCGGCACGCTGATCTGGCGCACGACTGGCGGCCTCATCTCGGGTATGACCCCGCCATGGGTGCGGATCGTGTCGATGCCGTCTGATGTCGTGACGTTGTTGGCGAGGCAGAGCTGCACCGCCTTGGCGCCGTCGGTGATCGAGCCGCCGCCGATCGTGACGATCAGGTCGGCCTGCGCGTCACGCGCCTGTTCCGTCGCGGCGATGACCGCCGCGCGCGGCGTATGCGCCGGCATCCGGTCGAAGGTGCCGACGCAGCGCGAGCCGAGCGCCTGGCGGACCTTTTCGATCTCGTCGGTCTCGCGGTTCAGCGTGCCGGAGACCATCAAAAAGGCGCGCTGCGCGCCAAGCCGGTCCAGTTGCTCGACGATGGCCTCACGGGCGGCCCGCCCGAACACGACCTCGTCCATGGCGCCAAATACGACACGGCCTCGATGCACGTGGCTTTCCTCCCTCAATGCCGTCCGCCTTGCCGGCGGCCCCTTTGCGGAGAGGTTAGCGGAGGAAATCGGGGCCGTCATCAGGGTCCTCGGGCTGCGTATTCGACGGCGCCGCACCCATCACTGTCGGCCTGGTGTTCGCCAGGACCATTGCGGAGATCTGGCGTCGTGCGTTGGTCATGAATCCACACCCTCGCGGCGCCATGCGTCCGAGTCTTGCGTTTAGTTGCCCTGCTGCGCTCGCGTCATCCCGTCGCGTGGCCGGGTGCGGCGTGCTACAGCTTTGCGGTCAACAGGGGCACCGCATGACATCCACCGTCGATCTGGCGAAACTGCATATCGATGATTTCACGCCGCACCAGGATGCCGTGTTCGAGATGCAGGCGGCGGATCGCGTCGTGGCCCTGAAGCTCGTCAAGGTCGAGCTTGCGGGCAACAGCGGCCGGGCGGGCGGCGCGTTCTCGCTGCTGTTCGCGGGACCGAACGGGCAATGGCTGCCGCAGGCGACCTATCCGGTACGGCACCCGGCGCTGGGCATGATCGACATCTTCCTGGTGCCGATCGGCCCGCTCGAAGACGGCAACGGCTATCAGGCGATCTTCACCTGATGGCCTGAGGCGCCTGCCGCGCGCCACCGCATCAGGTCGTAGACGCCCTTATCCTCCTCGGCGATGAAGCCGAGCCTGTGGTACAGCCGGATCGCCGGATTGAATTTCTCGACATGGATCGACACCGCCTTGCCGGCCGCGGCCGCCTCGTCGAGCAGGTCGCGCATCAGCGCGCCGCCGAGACCCGATCCGCGATGCTCCGGCAGCAAGGCGATATCGATGACGCAATGCTCGCTCGGCCAGCGGTCGACGTAGAGCCGTCCGATATCCGCTCCGTCGCGCATCGCCACCAGCCAGTCGGCGGTCGGATAGTATTGCTGGTAATGCGCGTGCTGCGCCTTGAACTGCATCGCCAGGAAAGCGGCCTTCTGCTCCGCGCTCCACGGCGTCAGCGCCAGCTCCTCGGCGCGGGTCGAGGCATAGAGCCGCTCGAGGAAAGGCAGATCGGCATCATTGATGCGGCGGAAGCGCAAGCCGGTCTCCGCGGCGCGGATCCAGCCGAAGGCCGAGAGCGCCGGATCGCTGTGCGATCTATCTGCCATGACCGGGTCAACCGCGCTGCGGGAAGATGCCCTGCAACGCGATGCAGAAATTCAGGGTGAGGTAGGGCATCAGATTGTTGTGGGGCCGGTTGCCGCCGGTCGGCCCGATCGAACTCGCCGCCGAGAACGGCGAAATATTGGTCAGCGTCCCGGTATAGGCCTGACCTGGATTGGCCCGCGCCAGCGATCGCACCGGGCTCGGAGCTGCGAGGTTGGCTGGATTGATGTTGCCCTGGATCGCATGGTTGTGCTGCGGCATTTCAGTTGGCAGCAGCGTCACCGTCGTGGTGCCGCCGGTCTGCCCGATGTCGTAAATGGTGCCGGTAGAGCCTTGCCCCTGTTGCATCGGCGAACTGCCTTGCATGTTGGGCAGCCCGAAAGTGCTCTTGCCGTTGCCGCCATAAATCGTGCCGAGCAGCGAGAACAGCGCAGTGTTCTGCGAGATCGGCATCAACTGGCCGTCGCAGAACGCCCATCCCCTCGGCGCAAAATTGAACGGGAAGATGCGAATCTCGGCCACGAATGGATCAGACATGGTCCCGTCCTAGCTTTGACTTGGATAAACGCCGAACAGCGCAATGATGAAGTTGATGCAAAGGTACGGCTGCATGTTGTCATGCGGCTGGTTGCCGCCGACCAGCGAGCACGCCTGGTTCGCCATCGCCGACGCGGCCGGGACCTCGCGGTAGATCTGCGTCGCGCCCACGCTGCCCACGACGTTGCCGGTCACCGTGTTGCTGGTCGCGTTGTTCTGGGAGGCCGCCATCGGGTGGGAGTGGACGGGCAGTTGCTGGGTGATCAGCGTCACCTGCTCGCTACCCCCGATCAGCCCGATCGGATAATTGCCGGTCTGGTGCAACGGCAGCCGGCCCTGGAGATTTGGCAAGGCGAATGTGGTCTGGCCGTTGCCGCCATAGGTCGTTCCGATCAGATTGTACAAGGTGTCGTATTGCGAGATCGGCAGGACCTGTCCCTGGCATAGCATCCAGTTGAGCGGCGCAAAATTGCCGGCGAACATGCGGATCTCGCCGATATAGGGCTGGCTCATGGCGGGCGTCCCTCAGTTCTGGGTGGGAAAGATGCCCTGCAATGCAATGCAGAAGCTGACCGCGAGATAGGGCTGCATGTTTTCGTGGGCCTGCGAGCCTCCGGCATTGCCGACGGTGCTCGGGTCGAGCGTCGTCAGATTGTTGGCGGCGGTGTAGAGATTGGCCGACGTCGCCATCAGGTTGCCGGTGACCGCGGGATTGTCGGCGTTGTTGGTCGTCCCCTGAAATACATGCGGGTGCTGCGGCATCTCGGCGATCGACAACGTGTGCGACGCCTCACCGCCGGTCTGGCCCAACGCGAAGCCCGAGCCCATATGGACCGGCACCTTTCCTTGCAGATTGGGCAGCGCAAAGGTCGTCATGCCGTTGCCGCCATAGGTCGTGCCGAGCAGCGAGAACAGAGCCTGGTTCTGATTGATCGGCATCGTCTGGCCGTTGCAAAACGCCCAGCCTTTCGGCGGGAAGCTGAACGACACCATCTTGATTTCCGAGAGAAACGGTTCGGACATCGATCCTCCGTCAGACTGGTCGTGCTGTCAGTGATTCGGTTTGCCGGTGGCCCGGTTTTGTCGGCGACGCGAGTTGTTGGCGACGAGGTCCGTCAGTGACGTGACTGGCTGGTGACCCAGTGAATGAAAATGCCGCGAAATGTCGTCATGCATGTAACCAGCGCACGATAGCGTGTTTTGTGTCGAGTGCAACCTCAACGATTGGTCCGCATTTGTAATTTTTTATGCGTCCGCTCGTCGATCGCCGGCTCGCGCGGGCGGCACGGGATCGATCGCGCGGACGTCATGTCACGAAGCGGACATGAACCCACAGGCGCGATGAGCCGCTTGATTAGATCAAACCACGAGATCGTGGTGGGTCTGAACGTGATAATCGGTCGGCGTGCCGCCCATGGCCGCCAATATCATTTCGTGGCCGGTCCACCATGGCGCGGCGGCACTGGATGGCCCGCCGAACAGATCGGTCAGCGCCTGCACATTCCGCGCGAGGCTCGACTCATGGCCGGCGTCGGTCTGCGACGACGCCTGGGCCATCGTCGAGAAGTCGAAGCCTTGGCTCGAGGCGGCGCCGGTAGGTGCCGATTTGCCCGTTGGTTGAGTCGTCGACGTATCATTCTGCGGGGACGCGGCGCCCTGTGTGTTGGCGTTGGCCTGGACGACGTCGGCGGCACTGACCAGACGGCGCTCGCCATCGGCGAGGCCGATATACATCAGGTCGTTGACGTCGGACGGCGAGATCAAGTCGGGAAGGCCGAGCACGTGGCCCAGTTCATGCGCCACGGTGGTGAGGAGGTCGAGATGGCCCGCCGCGGCCGTCGACGGATCGGTCAGGAGATCCGTGCCCGCGGCATTGAGGGCGTGCGCGAACTCGAAACTGTCCGACACGGTCGGGTCGATGAACCAGCCATGGCCGGCGGCGTCGACGTCGATCGTGATATGTCCTGCGCCTTCCTGCCCGATGATCTGGCCGCCGAGATCGGCAATGCTGAAGGTGACGGCATGCAGGGCGGCGAGCGCAGCCGAACTGGCGCCCGCGGATGCCCATTCGGCGATCGCAGCCGACACCACCGCATTGAGCTCGCCCTGGGTCAGGTGCATCTCTCCGGTGCTGGGCGTCGCAGCCTGCACGCCGCCCGCCTCGGCGAGCAGCGGCGCGACCGCAGCCGGAAGCGCCGGCAGCGTGCTGACCAGTGTCGTCGTGCCGATACCGCCGGTGGTGTCGACGCTGATGCCGCCTGTGCTGCTGGTGTCGTCGTCGGTGATCACGCCCTGCGCCGAGCCGGAGGTCGAACCGTTCTTCGACAGGTTCAGGTGGGTGTTGCCGTTGAAATTGCTCAGCTCGACGTCGGTGGCGTAGCTCGAATTGTGGTTCAGCGTGTTCCTGCTGCCCGTCGTGCTGCCGGATCCCGTCCCGATCACGATGTTGGTCGTGCTGGTGTCCGACGCGGTCGCACCGTTTTCGACATCGAGCGCTGCAAACGGACTGGTGGAGGTTGGAGACGATACCGAGTTGCCGTACAGCGAGGCGTTCAGGGTCGAACTGCCGTCGTTGTTTTGCAGCGCGATGCCGGAGTCGCCCGCTCCGGTGATGGTGTTGTTCTGGATCAGCGTCGTCAGCGAGCCGGCGCCGGCGTCGCGCACGAAAATGCCGTCGGAGTTCGAGCCGGCCTTCGCCGGGCCGATCTCGTTGCTGGCGATCGTGCCCGACATGGTGCCGCTGTCGGCGCCCTTGGCGACGAAGATGCCCACGGTGTCGAACGCGTTGGCGCCGCCATCGGTCAGGACGTTGTGCGAGATGTCGAAGGTGGTGGTGGCGGCCGAGGCGAGGGTGCCGGATCCGCTGCGGATATCGACCCCGGTGCCGCCGCCGGGAACGATGGCTTCGCCGTTGTGGAAGGTATTGCTCCGGACCACCGCGTCCATCGACGCATTGTTGTTGGCGATCAGGGCAATGAAATCGGAACGGGTCCCGGCGAAGCTGCTGTTGGTGACGGTATAGTTGGCGGTCGCCGAATTGTAGACCTGGGCGAGGACATTGTCGTTGCCGCCGGTTGTGCCGACCAGGCCGAACGTGTCGCTGTCCATCGTCAGGCGGTTCAGCGTGCCGCTGGTGTTGTAGAGATCGACATTCTGGGTGTAGCCGCCGGAGATGCTGGATCCCGTGATCGAGGCGGTGCCGAGCAGATTGTCGAACCGGATGCTGCTCTCTTCGCGATCGCCGGCATTGCTGCTGCCGTTCGTGCCGCTGATCGTGCTGTTCGCGAGCGTGAAGCCGGTGACGTTGTTGCCGTAGATCGCGAAATTGCTGAAATCGTGCAACGTCACGTCGGTGAGCGACACGTTGGCGGTATTGTGCAGGAAAATGCCGGTCCCGCTCGTGCCGGACGTGGTCTGCCCGCCGGCATCGGTGCCGGTCAGGATATCGCTGCCGGTCTTGTTGTCGATGGTGCCGCCGGAGCCGGCGACTCCGGTGCCGGTGATCACAAGGCCACCGGCCGTGCCGGTCGTGTCGAGAATGATGCCGGCACTGCTCGACGTGCCGGTGGACGAGATGCTCTGGAAGGTCAGATTGCCGGCGCCGATATTGGTGTGCTCGACGTCGAGTGCGGTGCCGGTCGTGGACGTGATGGTGTTGGTTGCCCCGGTGACGGTGATGGTGCCGCCATGGGTGAAGCTCAGGCCGGCGCCGCTCGACGTATTGACCGTGATGTCGGACATCGTCACGGTGCCGACATTGTTGCCGTCGTCGCTGATGCCGATTCCGGTCGAAGCCGAGGTGTCGATGCTGACGCCGGTGATGCTGTGGCCGGTCGTGCCGAGCAGGTCGATGCCGTTGTCGGCGCCGGTCACCTTGATCACCGGATCGGTGCCGGAACCGGTGTTGGCGGTGACCACCGCGCTGGTCACCGGATTGGTGAACTGCAAGGTGTGGCTGCCGCCGATCAGGTTGACGCCGTTGGCGAGATTGATGCCGTTGGCCTCGGTGTAGGTGCCGGTGCCGTGCTCGAGCACGACATAGTCGCCGGAGCCTGCCGGGTTCGCCGCGTTGAAGGCGGCGATCGACGTAAATGGATCGTGCTGGGTGCCGAGGTTGGCGCTGCCGGTGGCCGAATTGTCGATGTAGAACACTTGCGGCACGACGCCGACATGGAAGCTCTGCGGGCCCGACGAGAGCGGCCCGGCGCTGCCATTGTTGTCGGCGACGTTGAGGGAGACGGTATCGGAGCCGGTATAGCCGTCGTCGCTGTTGTAGGTCAGCGTCGCCAGCGCGGTGTTGATCTGCGCCACCGTCCCGGTCAGCGTGACGGTGTGGCTGCCATTGTTGGTGAAGCTGGTGAGGCCGGTGGTGTCGAATGTCAGCGCGCCGTGACTTGAAGTGATCGTTGCGACGTCATTGCCGGTGGCGCTGACGTCGGTGATCGAAAGCCCCGAGATCGCGAGGTTGGTGTGCGAGAACGCCGTCCCGACCGACGAATCCGCGGGCACCGTCGCGGTCGGCGGCAGGTCGGGAACGGTCACGTTTTCGCCGTTCGAGGTGCCGGTGATGGCGGCATTGGCCGTATCGGTCGCGGTGATGGTCTGGTTGCCGGTGCTCTCGAATGTCTCGCTGAAGGTGCCGACGCCGTTGGTCAGCGTCATGTTGGTCGGCAGCATTGCGCTGCCGTCGCTCGACGTGAAGTGCACGGTGCCGGTGTAGCCGGTCGCGACGTTGTCATGGGCATCGAGCGCAGTGACGGTGACCGAGCCCGCGGTACCCGTCGTGCCGCTGGCTGGGATGGTGACCACGAAATGCGTGGCCGCGCCCGGCGCCACGGTTTCGGCGTTCGAGGTGCCGGTGACGCCGGCGCTGACCGTGTCGGTCGCGGTGATGGTCTGGTTGCCTGCGGTATCGAGCGTTTCGCTGAAGGTGCCGACACCGTTGCTCAGCGTCATGTCGGACGGCAACACGGCGTGGCCGTCGCTCGAGGTGAAGTGGACGGTGCCCGAGTAGCTGGTGGCGACATTGCCGAAGGCATCAAGCGCGGTGACGGTGGTCGAACCCGGCGTCCCCGCGGTGCCGCTGGCGGGAAGCGTGACCGCAAAATGCGTGGCGGCGCCGGCCGTGATCGTTTCGACGCCCGAGGTGCCGGTGATGGCCGAGCTCACGGTGTCGGTCGCGGTGATGGTCTGACTGCCCGCGGTGTCGAGGGTCTCGCTGAAGGTGGCGACGCCGTTGGTCAAGGTCATGTTGGCCGGCAGCGTGGCAAGGCCGTCGGTCGAGGTGAAGTGGACGGTGCCGGTGTAGCCGGTGGCGACGTTGCCGAACGCGTCGAGCGCGGTGACCGTGCCGATGGCCGCGGTCCCCGCCGTTGCGCTGGCCGGCAGGCTGACCGAAAAATGCGTGGCGGCGCCGGCCGTCACGGTCTCGGCGTTCGAGGTGCCGGTGATGCCGGGGCTCACGGTGTCGGTCGCGGTGATGGTCTGGCTGCCGAGGGTGTCGAGCGTTTCGCTGAAGGTGCCGACACCGTTGCTCAGCGTCATGTCGGACGGCAGCACCGCGTGGCCGTCGCTCGAGGTGAAGTGGACGGTGCCGGTATAGCCGGTGGCGACGTTGCCGAAGGCATCGAGCGCCGTCACGGTCACCGACCCCGGGGTGCCGGCGGCGCCATTGGCCGGAATCGTGACCACGAAATGCGTGGCGGCTGCGGCCGCCACGGTTTCCGGATTCGAGGTGCCGGTGATGGCAGGGCTCACCGTATCGGTCGCGGTGACGGTCTGGTTGCCGGCGGTATCGAGCGTGTCGCTGAAGGTGCCGACGCCGTTGGTCAGCGTCATGTCGGCCGGCAGCGTGGCGAGGCCGTCGCTCGAGGTGAAGTGGACGGTGCCCGAGTAGCTGGTGGCGACATTGCCGAAGGCATCAAGCGCGGTGACGGTGGTCGAACCCGGCGTCCCCGCGGTGCCGCTGGCGGGAAGCGTGACCGCAAAATGCGTGGCGGCGCCGGCCGTGATCGTTTCGACGCCCGAGGTGCCGGTGATGGCCGAGCTCACGGTGTCGGTCGCGGTGATGGTCTGACTGCCCGCGGTGTCGAGGGTCTCGCTGAAGGTGGCGACGCCGTTGGTCAAGGTCATGTTGGCCGGCAGCGTGGCAAGGCCGTCGGTCGAGGTGAAGTGGACGGTGCCGGTGTAGCCGGTGGCGACGTTGCCGAACGCGTCGAGCGCGGTGACCGTGCCGATGGCCGCGGTCCCCGCCGTTGCGCTGGCCGGCAGGCTGACCGAAAAATGCGTGGCGGCGCCGGCCGTCACGGTCTCGGCGTTCGAGGTGCCGGTGATGCCGGGGCTCACGGTGTCGGTCGCGGTGATGGTCTGGCTGCCGATGGTGTCGAAGGTCTCGCTGAAGGTGGCGACGCCGTTGGTCAAGGTCATGTTGGCCGGCAGCACCGCATGACTGTCGGTCGAGGTGAAGTGGACAGTGCCGGTGTAGCCGGTGGCGACGTTGCCGAAGGCATCGAGCGCGGTCACGGTCACCGTGCCCGGCGTCCCCGCTGCGCCGTTGCCCGGAATGCTGACCACGAGATGGGTCGCGGCACCTCCCTTCACCGCCTCCGTATTCGAAGTGCCGTTGATGCCGGGGCTAACCGTGTCGGTCGCGGTGATGGTCTGGTTGCCGGCGGTGTCGAAGGTCTCACTGAAATGGCCGACGCCATTGGTCAGCGTCATGTCGGCCGGCAGCGTGGCGAGGCCGTCGGTCGAGGTGAAGTGGACGGTGCCCGAATAGCTGGTGGCGACATTGCCGAAGGCATCGAGCGCGGTGACGGTGACCGAACCCGGCGTTCCCGCCGTGCCGTTGGCCGGAAGGCTGACCGAGAGATGGGTGGCGGCGCCCGCCGTCACAGTTTCGGCGTTCGATGTCCCGGTCACGGTGTGGTCGACCGTGTCGGTGGCGGTGATGGTCTGGCTGCCTGCGCTATCCAGGGTCTCGCTGAAGCTGCCGGAGCCGTTGGTCAGCGTCATGTCGGCCGGCAGCGTGGCGTGGCCGTCGGTCGAGGTGAAGTGGACCGTGCCGGTGTAGTTGGTGACGACGTGGTTCAGGGCGTCGAGCGCGGTCACGGTGACCGTGCCCGGCGTCCCCGCTGCGCCGTTGGCCGGGATGTTCACGGCAAAGTGAGTGGCCGCGCCCAAGGTCACGTCGATCGTGAAAATCTGCGAGCTGCTCAGCGTGCCATCGCTTGCCGTCGCGGTGACGGTATAGGCGTGGCCCGGCGCGGTGGTGAAATTGATCTTGCTCGGATCGGCGACGGTGATCACGCCCGTCGTGGCATTGATGGCGAAGCCGCCGCCCGAACTGTCGCCGGTCAGGCTGTAGGTCACCGGATTCATGTCGGTCGACGACGCGGTGATGCCGACGAGGCTGCCGGCCGCCGCGCCTTCCGCGACCTTGTTGGGCGCCGCATTGCTGTCGACCGGTGTCGATGGCGCGACGTCCGTGACGGCGATGACGAAGCTCTGCGAGCTCGTCAACACGCCGTCATTGGCCTGGACGGTGACGGTGTAGGCGTGACCGGGGCTGGTGACGAAATTGACCTTGGTCGGGTCGGCGACCGACACCACGCCGGTGTTCGGATCGATCCTGAAGCCGCCATTGGAGCTGTCGCCGGTCAGCGAGTAGGTGACGGGATTGCCGGCGCTGCTGATGGCCTGTGCGGTGAGGTTGACGAGCGTGTTGGCGGCGGCGCCCTCGGAGACGGTGATGCCTCCCGAATTGATGTCAACCGGCGCCGACAGTGAGGCGGTCACCGGCGGCCAAGGGGTACCGGCAGGGCAGCCGAGATAGAGATATTGCAAGCCGTACTGCGCGGCGAATGCCGATGCCGCGCCATCCAGGACGATATGTCCGGTCGAGTCGAGCTGCAGTTCCGGCCGGGTGATGTCACCGATCGTATAGGCGGGAATGCTCGTCATGGTCACTCCAGCGACCGGTGCCAAGCCCGATCGATAATTACACTTGTCTGGAAAAACGGCGTGTGAACCCGGTCACACGTAGGGGTTGATAATTGTTGTTCGGGGCGGACGGCTCCGTGCCGATCGCAATGCAAGCAGGCGGTGCGGTCGGCGCAGAGGCGCGGTCTGCGAGTTGAAATGCACTTCCCATGCGAAGTCGCCTCACTCACGCCGCGACCGAGGCTCAACAAATGTTCGAGAAAAATGCGGCGATCGACAAAATATGCTGTTTGGTAACCATGACCGTATTGGCGATGCTTGCAGGTGTCAACGTCGGTCCGGAGCGAAGCCGTACAAGTAACCTTGATGACGCCGTGCAGCGGGAGGTAGAGCGCCGCAATCGCGCGATCTTCATCGCCATGTGACAATGGGATGTCGAGGCACTCGCCTTCTGATTGCTCCACATTGGCACGGGTTCGCCGGCTGCGCCCACAGCGTGATGGGATTGCCCGCCCGATACGCCAGTCATTCTGACCTTTCGACGACCGTTTTCTTCCGATCGCCGTCGTAAGGCTCTCATGATGCGAAACTATTTTGCTTGATCACGGCCTCGTCTTGAACAGACTGGGGGGCGGTCACATCTGAGACGTCCGCCGCGGCGACGTTGCGGCCATCCACTTCGTCGAATCACAGCAATTTCATTTGCGGCATTCGAGTCCTTGGGGAGACGGAATTGAGCACGACTGACAGAACGGAGCGTCCGGCTCCGACGAACGGCCATGAGCGGCGTTCGCTTCCCCGCCTTGCATCGCTCGGCCTCGCGCCGATCGGGCTGTTGGCTGCGCTGGCGCTCGGCGGCTGTGACGAGAAGAGCGCGCAATCGCAGGCCGCGCCTCCGCCGCCGCCCGTGACCGTCGCGCAGCCGGTCAAGCGCACCGTCACCGACTGGGACGAGTTCACCGGCCGCTTCGAGGCGATCGAGGAGGTTCAGGTCCGCGCCCGCGTCGGCGGCTTCGTCAACAGCGTCGAGTTCAAGGATGGTGCGATCGTCCACGCCGGCGATCTGCTCTACATCATCGATCCGCGGCCGTTCGAGGCCGTGGTTTTGCAGGCCGAAGGTCAGCTCGCCGACGCCCGCGCCAAGGGCGAGCTTGCCAAGCGCGATCTCGAGCGCGGGCTGAACCTGGTGCAGACCAGCGCGGTCTCGGAGCAGGTCGTCGACCAGCGCCGTCAGGCGTTGCAGGCGGCGCGCGCCGCCGAGACCCAGGCCGAGGGTTCGCTGAAGGCCGCGCAGCTCAACGTCGAATTCACCCATGTGGTGGCGCCGATCACCGGCCGCGTCAGCAGGCATCTGGTGACCCCGGGCAATCTGGTGCAGGGCAGCGAGGGCGGCGCGACGCTGCTGACCTCGATCGTGTCGCTCGACCCGATCTATATCTATTTCGACGTCGACGAGGCGACCTATCAGCGCAACAGCAAGCTGTGGTTCGAAGGCCGGCGGCCGAGCTCGCGCGACACCGCGAACCCGGTGCAGGTGGCGCTGACCGGCGAGACCAAGCCCTCGCATGAGGGCAAGATGGACTTCATCGACAACCGGCTCGACGTCTCCACCGCGACGCTGCGCAGCCGCGCGATCATTCCGAACCATGATCTCTCGATCCTGCCCGGCCAGTTCGGCCGCGTCCGCATCATCGGCTCCTCGCCCTATGAGGCGCTGCTGATCCCGGACACCGCTGTTGCCACCGACCAGTCGCGCAAGATCGTGTTCGTGGTCAAGGACGACAACACGGTGGAAGCACGCGCCGTCACGCTCGGGCCGCTCGATGACGGCCTGCGCGTGATCCGCGAGGGCCTCAAGGCTGAGGACCATGTGATCGTCGACGGGCTGCAACGCGCCCGGGTCGGTGCCAAGGTGACGCCGAAGATGGCGCAGGCACCGGCAGGCGACAAGCCGGCGGCAGGTGCCACGCCCCCGGCAGGTGCAAAGCCCCCGGCAGGTGCAAAGCCATGAATCTCGGCAGGCTCTCCATCAACCAGCCCATCCTCGCGATGGTGCTGTCGATCGTGCTGCTGATCGTCGGCGCGATTGCCTATCCGACGCTGCCGGTCTCGGAATATCCGCAGGTAGTGCCGCCGACCGTCACGGTCACGACGCAATATCCGGGCGCGTCGGCGCAGACGGTGTCCGACACCGTCGCAGCTCCGATCGAGCAGGAGATCAACGGCGTCGAGGACATGCTGTATCTCTACAGCCAGGCGACCTCGAACGGCCAGCTCACCATCACCGCCACCTTCAAGCTCGGCACCGACCTCGACAAGGCCCAGGTGCTGGTGCAGAACCGGGTCGCGATCGCGCAGCCGCGGCTGCCTGAGGAAGTGCAGCGCAACGGCGTCGTCACCCGCAAGAACTCGCCCGACATCCTGATGGTCGTGTTCATGCTGTCGCCCGACGACAGTTTCGACCAGCTCTACATCTCCAACTACGCGCTGCTCCAGGTCCGCGACCAGCTGCTGCGGCTCGACGGCGTCGGCGACATCCAGATGTTCGGCGCGCGCGATTACTCGATGCGGCTGTGGCTCGATCCCGACCGGATCGCCAATCTCGGCCTGACCTCGGCGGAGGTGCTGGCCGCGATCCGGGCGCAGAACCTGCAGATCGCGGGCGGCCAGATCGCCGAACCGCCGATCGCCGACCGCGCGTTCCAGCCGAACCTCGTGTTCACCGGCCGCCTCAAGGACATCAGGCAGTTCGAGGACATCGTGGTGAAGGCCGGTTCCGACGGCCGCACCGTGCGGTTGCGCGACGTCGCCCGCGTCGAGCTCGGCGCGCTGTCCTACGCCACCAACAGCTTCCTGCTGCGCAAGTCGGCCGTCGCCCTGCTGGTGACGCAGCGGCCGGGATCGAACGCGCTCGCCACCGCCAAGAACATCACCGATACGATGGCGCAGCTCAAGACGACCTTCCCGAAGGGGCTCGACTACAATATCGGCTACAACCCGACCGAATTCATCGCCCAATCGGTCCATGAGCTGATCAAGACCATCTACGAGGCGATGGCGCTGGTCGTCATCGTGGTCCTGGTGTTCCTGCAAGGCTGGCGGCCGGCGATCATCCCGATCATCGCGATCCCGGTGTCGCTGGTCGGCACCTTCGCGGTGATGGCCGCGCTCGGCTTCTCGATCAACAACCTGACGCTGTTCGGACTGGTGCTCGCGGTCGGCATCGTGGTCGACGACGCCATCGTGGTGGTCGAGAATGTCGAGCGGCATCTCGAGCACGGCATGTCGAGGCGCGAGGCGGCGCTCAAGACCATGGAGGAGGTCGGTGGCGCGCTGGTCTCGATCGCGCTGGTGCTATGCGCGGTGTTCGTGCCGACCGCGTTCCTCGGCGGCATTTCCGGGCAGTTCTTCCAGCAATTCGCGGTGACCATCGCGGTCGCGACCGCGATATCCTGCTTCTGCTCGTTGACGCTGTCGCCGGCGCTGGCCTCGCAGATCCTGGTGCCGCATGAGGAGAAGCGGCCGCCGGCGCGCTGGAACATCATCGCGCGGGGCTGGGACAGCTTCACCGCGCTGTTCAACCGGGTGTTCGACCGGCTGGCCCACGGCTATGCCGCGGTGGCCGATTTCGTGATCCGGCACACCGTGGTGATGCTCGCGGTCTATCTCGCGCTGATCGGCAGCGCCGGCTGGCTGCTTGCGACCACCTCGCAGGGCTTCATCCCGGCGCAGGATCGCGGCTACGTCATCATCTCGGCGCAGCTGCCGGGTGCCGCGTCGCTGGCGCGGACCACGGCTGTGGTGCGCGAGATCGAGCGGATCGCGCTGGATACGCCCGGCATCGTCCGCGTCGCCGCGTTCGCCGGCTTCTCCGGCGCGACGCGCACCCAGGCCGGCAATGCTGCCGCGCTGTTCCCGGTGTTCGACGAGCCCGAGGCGCGGCTGAAGAAGGGGCTGACGGCGAACGCCATCACCGCCGAGTTGCGCAAGCGGCTGTCGGTGATCCAGGGCGCCTTCATCATCGTGATTCCGCCGCCGGCCGTGCCCGGCATCGGCACCGGTGGCGGCTTCACTATCCGCGTCCAGGACCGCCAGGGGCGTGGCCCCGAACTGCTGGCGGCCGCGACCGACGAACTGGTGCTGGCGGCGCGCAAGTCGCCGAACCTGACATCGGTGTTCTCGCCATACTCGGCGAACACGCCGCAGCTGTTCGTCGACATCGATCGCGTCAAGGCGCAGAAGCTCGGCGTTCCCATCGCCAACGTCACCGACACGATCGAGACCTATTTCGGCTCGACCTATGTCAACGACTTCAACCTGTTCGGGCGCACCTACCACGTCACGGCGCAGGCCGACCTGCCGTTCCGCAAGGAGACCACCGATCTTGCGCGGCTGCGGACCCGCAACGCCAATGGCGACATGGTGATGCTCGGCAGCATCGTCGACTTCAAGGACATTTCGGGCCCCGACCGGGTCGCGCGCTACAATCTGTATTCGTCGTCCGAATTGCAGGGCGAGCCGGCGCCGGGCGTCAGCTCGACGACGGCGCTCGACACCATCAAGAAGCTCGCCGACGAGACGCTGCCGTCGGGCTTCTCGTTCGAATGGACCGACCTGTCCTACCAGCAGGTCAACGGCGCCAATGCCGGCCTCTACGTGTTCCCGATCTGCGTGCTGTTCGTCTACCTGGTTCTGGCCGCGCAATATGGCAGCTGGACCCTGCCGTTCGCGGTGATCCTGATCGTGCCGATGTGCCTGTTCGCGGCCACCATCGGCGTGCGCATCATGGGCCAGGACGTCAACATCCTGACCCAGATCGGCTTCGTGGTGCTGGTCGGCCTTGCGGCCAAGAACGCGATCCTGATCGTCGAGTTCGCACGCGACATCGAGCTCGAGGGCCGGCCGCGGCTGGAGGCCGTGATCGAGGCCTGCCGGCTGCGCCTGCGGCCGATCCTGATGACGTCGTTCGCCTTCATCCTCGGCGTGCTGCCGCTGGTGGTGTCGACCGGCTCGGGCTCGGAAATGCGCCAGGCGGTCGGCGTTGCCGTGTTCTTCGGCATGCTCGGCGTCACCCTGTTCGGCCTGGTGTTCACCCCGATCTTCTACATGGTGGTGCGCAACCTCGCGGAAGGAAAGAACGAGGGTAAGCCGAAGGAGACGGCGGCGGCGGCGGCGGGGTGAGCATCGCTCTCTCCGTCGTCATTCCGGGGCGCCGCGGAGCGGCGAGCCCGGAATCCATTCTTCACCTGGGCTGCGGCCCGATGGATTCCGGGCTCGCGCAGAGCGCGCCCCGGAATGACGGGAGAGCGCAACGCGAGCCCATACTTTTGGCTGAACTGAAATCGATGGGCAGGCGCGCGGTTATAAAATAATGTCGCGCCGATTTTTCCTGATGAGAAAACTGCTGGGAGAGCATAACAATGAAGTCGGGATTTTTGGCCGCGGTCGCGGCATGCAGCCTGATGCTTGCGGCGCCGGCGATGGCCCAGGGCGTCAAGATCGGCATCCTGAACGACCAGTCGGGCGTCTACGCGGATTACGGTGGAAAGTACTCGGTCGAAGCCGCCAAGATGGCGATCGAGGATTTCGGCGGCGAGGTGCTCGGCCAGAAGGTCGAGATGGTCACCGCCGATCACCAGAACAAGCCCGATCTCGCAACCTCGATCGCGCGGCGCTGGTATGACGCCGATGGCGTCGACATGATCACCGAGCTGACGACCTCGTCGGTCGCGCTCGCGGTGCAGGAGCTCTCGAAGGAAAAGAAGAAGATCGACATCGTGGTCGGGGCCGCGACCTCGGCGATCACGGGCGCGTCCTGCACGCCCTATGGCTTCCACTGGGCGTTCGACACCCATGCGCTCGCGGTCGGCACCGGCGGCGCACTGGTGAAGGCCGGTGGCGACAGCTGGTTCTTCCTCACCGCCGACTACGCGTTCGGCTACGCGCTGGAAAAGGACACCAGTGAGATCGTCACCGCCGCCGGCGGCAAGGTGCTGGGCTCGGTCCGGGTGCCGTTGAACTCGTCGGACTTCTCCTCCTTCCTGTTGCAGGCGCAGAGCTCGAAGGCGAAGGTCATCGGCCTCGCCAATGCCGGCCAGGACACCACCAACTCAATCAAGCAGGCCGCCGAGTTCGGCATCGTCAGGGGTGGCCAGAAGCTCGCCGGGTTGTTGATGACGCTCGCCGAGGTCAACGGTCTCGGGCTCGAGGCCGCGCAGGGCCTGGTGCTGACCGAGGGGTTCTACTGGGATCATGACGACAAGAGCCGCGCCTTCTCCGAGCGCTTCTTCAAGCGCACCGGACGGATGCCGAGCATGATCCACGCCGGCACCTATTCGGCGACCTTGAGCTATCTGAAGGCGGTGAAGGCCGCCGGCACCAAGGATTCGGATGCGGTCGCCAAGAAGCTGAAGGAACTGCCGGTCGACGACGCCTTTGCCCAGGGCAAGGTGCAGGAGAACGGCCGCATGGTCCACGACATGTATCTGTTCGAGGTCAAGAAGCCCTCGGAATCGAAGAAGCCGTGGGACTATTACAAGCAACTCGCCGTGGTGCCCGGCGACCAGGCCTTCCCGCGGGCCAAGGACTCGGGGTGCCCGCTGACCAAGTGATGCAAAGCTGTTGAAACAACACAACTGTCGTCCCGGCGAAGGCCGGGACCCATAACCACCGATCTCAGTTGTTGTGTAAGGCTGGGGCCCCAGCCCTCGCAAAACTGGACCCTGTGGTTATGGGTCCCGGGTCAAGCCCGGGACGACAGCGGAATATGCGGCGCGACCGCGCCTTCAATGCACCAGCCGCCACACCGCGCCGCCGATCGCGCCGACCCACAGGACGACGGACGCCAGCGCCTGGATGGCGAAGCCGGGGCTGCGTTTCGCCACCGCCTCGCGATAGCCGATGAAGTAGACGATGCGGCCGATCACCCAGATCGCGCCGACGATGGCGGCCGCGGCATCGCCGATATAGATCGCGAACAGCCAGAGCGACGGCAGGAAGATCGGCATCCATTCCAGCGTGTTCATCTGGATCCGGAAGATGCGCTCGAAATCCGGATGGCCTGAAATCGCCGGAAGCTTGACGCCGTAGCGGACGCGGGCGCGCGCGACCTGCGTCGAGGTGAAGAAATAGAACGCGACCGCAAGGCAGGTGACGATGGCCGTGTAGGGGTACATGGCAGGCGTTTCCTCTTGTTGCACTGGCCCCGCTGTCATGACGGGGCAGCAGGGGCCGGTGTGACAGGCGTGGTCATCTGGGCTGCGCCGATCTTCCGTCGGCGTCCTAATATCCCGTCATCTCAAGATAGCCGATTCCGGCGTGGCTGCCGGAAAAGCGGATCGGGCCTTCCCAGTAGGGGAAGCTGGTCCCCATCCAGCTTCGCGGATTGAGCGGCATGGTTTCGATGGCGAGGCCGCGCGCGGGCAGGGTGATGCGCCATGATGTCGGCAGCTTGCGGTCGCCGATCTCCGTGATCGCGGTTGGCGTGAGGCTGTTGCCGGCGGCCGCGATCTCGGCCGAGCTGCCGTCCGGCGTGATCCAGTTGCCGAACAGGTTTTCGCGGCCGTCCTTCTGGCGCAGCCGGTACAGCATCAGCTTCTCGTCGCCCGGCAGATGCAGCGAGAACCAGTCCCAGCCGGTTTGATCTGCCGCCAATGGCTGGCTGCTCCATTCGCGATCCATCCAGGCCACGCCCGTGACGTCGACCGGCCTATCGTCGATCACGATGCGGCCGGACGCCCGGTAGAACGGCTGGCTGTAATAATAAGAGGCCTGTCCGCGATCCGATTTGCGGCTGTAACCGTGGTCGCCTTGCAGCACCAATGCGCGGTCGGCTTCGAGGTGGAGCGTGGCGCTGAAATCGGCGGCGGAGGCCTTGAGCTCGAGCGGCGCGACGCGCTGCGCGTCGAATCCATCGAGCCCGCGGATCTCCCAGGCGTCGATCCAGGCATGGAACGGCGTGGCTTCGACACCGGCCTGCCCGACGCCGCCGCGCGCGAAGGTCTCGCTGAAGCGATGCGTAGCGGCGCTGGTCACCGCCGCGTGGCCCATCCAGAGCTGTTGGCTGGCCCAGCCCTCGCTGGGACCGCCCGGCTTCATCGCCTGGCGGAACAGCGTCCATTGCGCGCCATAGGCCGCGCCGCTGGCATCCGACAGGTTTGCCGTCACGTACCACCACTCGATCCGGAAGTCCGGATGTGGGCCGTGATCGGCGGGGAAGGCGAACGGCTTGCCCGGCGTGACGGCGGCAAAACCTTCGGCATTCTCGCCGAGCCCGGCAAAGCCCTGGGCAAGGCTCTTGCCGCCAAGCGCCAGCGCCAACGCACCGCCGGCAAACGCGCGACGCGTGATCGTGCCGCTAGCGCTCATTGACGAAGATCCTGATCAGGCTGGCCGGCTGCATGCGGGCCAGCCTGGCGACCGGGAGCGCGGCGGCACAGAGCGCGGCGGCCATCGCCACCGCGAGCAGCTCGATCAGTTGCAGCGGGAACACGTGGAACGGCAGCCGCCAGCCGAACGCTTTCACATTGACGATCGCAAGCAGGCACCACGCCACCAGCAGGCCGAGCGGCAGCGCGAACAGCGCGGTGATCAATGCGACGGCCATGGTCTTCAACAGTTCGAGCGCCGCGAGCCGCCGCCGCGTCAGGCCGATTGCCCACAGCGGCGCCAGTTGCGGCAGCCGCGAATTGGCGAGTGTGAGCAGGCTGGTCAAGAGCGCGATGCCGGCGACGCCGAGCGTGAAGGCGTTGAGCGCCGCGGTCACCGAGAAGGTGCGATTGAAGATACGTTTGGACTCCCGCTTCATCGTCGCCTGGTCGGCAACGCTGCGGTCGTCGAGACCGAACTTCTCCTGCAACGCCGTGATCAGCGGCGCGATGCGATCCGGCGCGACGCGGAGCCCGAGCCGGGTCTGCGGCGTCTGCGGGAAGCGGCGCGTCAGCGCGGCGAAGTTGACCGCGATCTGGCCCTTCGGGTTGCCGTAATCGGCATAGATGCCGACGATCTCGAGCGGCCAGTTGCCGCCGGGGGCGGGGACGTCGATGTGATCGCCGAGGCCGAGCTTCATCCGTCGCGCCAATTGCTCGCTGACCAGACAAGTATCGCCGGGGCGCAGCCTGACCCAGGCATTGGCGGTGCTCTCCAGCAGCGGCCAGTTGTCGCGATAGGTCGAGTGGTCGGGCAGGCCGAGCACCTCGATCGGCGCGCCGCCGAATTGCGTGTCGGCGCGGCCGCCGGGCAGGATCGCCTCGATCTCCGGCCGGTCGCGCAGCCAGGCCTTGATCTCCTTGGCCTGGGTATCGCTGGCGGCGCTGATATAGACGTCGGCGGCGAGGCGGCCGTCGAGCCAGACCAGGAAGGTGCGGCTGAAGCTGTCCACCATGGTGCCGACGCCGACATTGACCGCGAGCGCGAGCAGTAAGGCCATCAGCGCCAGCGACAATCCCGATAGCTGCTGGCGGCTGTCGGCCCAGAACCAGATGCCGACCGGTGCCCGCGCGCTGCGCTGCCCGATCGCGAGCGCGATTTGCAGTACCATCGGCAGGATCAATGCCGCGCCGAGCATCAGCGCAGCGAGCACGGCAAAGCCCGCGATCAGGGAATCGCCGAATCGAATGAGCGCGGCGGCAACCGCGAACACCGCAACTGCCGCTGCGCTCTGGAACATCAGCCAGCGCCGCTGCGCCTGCTGCCAGGCCTGCGGCTGCGCGGTCGCCAGCACCGGCATCCGGACTGCCTTGATCAGACTCGCGGCCACGGCGGCCAGCGCGCCCAGGATGCTGATGGCGACGCCGGCGAGCCACCACACCGGCTTGAGCGAAAGCTGTCCCGGAATCTGCGCGCCATAGAGCCCGCGCAGCGACGCCGCGACGTCCGGCAGCAACGACGCCGCGATGAAGTAGCCGCAGACCAGGCCGATCAGGCCGGCGACCAGCGCCAGCGATAGCAGTTCGATCACCAGCACGGTGTTGAGCATCCGGGCCGAGACGCCGCAGGCGCGCAACGTCCGCAGCATCGGCAGCCGCTGCTCGAAGGCAAGCCCGATCGCCGAATTGACGATGAACAGGCCGACGAAGAACGACAGCAGGCCGAACGCGGTGAGGTTGAGATGGAAGCTGTCGGTCAGCCGTTCGAGGTCGCTCTCGGCACTCGGCTCGACGAGGCGGAGCTTTTCGCCTGCCACGCTTTGCAGCGTGGCGTGCGGCGCCATGGATTTGCCTTTGGACTTGCCGACGAGCAGACGGGACACCTGGCCGGGCAGCTTCAGGATATCCTGCGCGATGCCGATATCGACCACCAGCGCGCCAGGCGCGAGCTCGGCCTGGACGCGCAGCGGCGGCAGGGTGACGCCGCTGGCTTGCGGCCGCTCGCCCTCCTTGAGGCCGAGATCGCGCAGCGTCTCCGGTGCCACCAGCGTTTCGCCGGGCGGCGTGACGAAGGCTTGCAGGCTGCCGCGGCTGACCGCCGGCGCGGTGCCGACCTCGGAGGGCAATGTCACCGGCTCGACGCCGAGCAGGCGGAAGCTGCGGCCGTCGATCTGGACCCGGCCCTCCAGCATCGGCGACACCGGCCAGCCCGCGCGACGCAGGTCGACGAACAGTCGTTGCGGGAAGGTCGCGCTGTCGCGGCCCACCAGCATGGCGGTGCGCGAGCCGCCGAAGGTCGCGGCGGCGCGGTCATAGGCGATGCGGGCTTGCTGGTTCAGCGCCTGCACGCCGCTCCACAGCGCGGTTGCCGAGATCAGCCCGATCAGCAGCGTCGCAAGCTGCATCGGATGCCGTCGCCAGTGGCTGAGCAGCACGGCGAGGATCCAGATTGCACGCCTCATGCCAGTCGTCCCGCATGCAGCGTGACCTGGCGGTCGAGCGTCGCGGCGAGCCGCGCGCTGTGGGTGACCATCAGGAAGCCGCAGCCGGTGCGAACGACCAGATCGCGCGCCAGATGCAGCACCTCGTCGGCGGTGTCCTCGTCGAGATTGCCGGTCGGCTCATCGGCGAGCAGCAACAGCGGCTTCGGCGCCAGCGCGCGGCCGATCGCGACGCGCTGCTGCTGGCCGCCGGACAATTGCTCCGGATAGCGCCTGAGCAGGTTCTTCAGGCCGAGACGCTCGACCAGCTCGTCATGCCAGGCCGCATCGTGCCGGCCGGCGATGCGCGACTGGAACACGAGATTGTCTGATACCGTCAGGCTCGGGATCAGGTTGAATTGCTGGAACACGAGGCCGAGCCGGTCGCGGCGCAGCTCGGCGCGGCCGGCATCGTTGAGCCCGGAGACAACGATATCCGCGAGCTTGATTTCGCCGCCATCGGCGGCATCGAGCCCCGCGATCAGATGCAGCAGCGTGCTCTTGCCGCTGCCGGACTCGCCCGATAGCGCGACGCTCTCCCCGGTCGTCACGGTGAGGTCGACGCCGCGTAGCACGGCGACGTCTTCGCCGGCGGAGCGGTAACTCTTGGTCAGGCCGGTGACGCGAAGCAGCGTGGCGGTCTGGTCAGGCGAAGCGATGGCGGGGCCTCATTGCGGCTTCTGGTATTTCAGGACGAACTCGTCGATCGGCACCGGTGCCTTGAAGACGGGAATGTCCTTCGGGTCCTCCGCATGATGCAGGAAATCGCCCTCGGCGACCAGCTTGAAACCGGCGGCCTCGATCTCCTGCTTCAGTGTGCTCTCCTCGATCCGGTGCAACGTCTTGGCGACGCTGGTGCCGTCGCCCGGCTTGGCCGAATGGTCCGCGATGATGAGGTAGCCGCCCGGCTTGAGCGCGGCGAACATCTTCTTGTTCATCGCGGCGCGATCGACCGGCAGGTAGGTGATGTCGTGATAGAAAAAGAAGAAGGTGATCATGTCGAGGTTCTTGAGATCGGGCGGGATCGGATCGTCATAGTCCCGCACCACATGCACCACGTTCTTCATCGCCGGCGACTTCGCGCGGGTGTCGAACCTGTCCTTGACGAAGCGCTCGAGCACGGCGGCCGAATCCTGCGCATAGACCTTGCCTGACGGGGCAACCGTGCGCGCCAGCAATTCGGTGCTGTAGCCGGCGCTCGCCGCCATGTCGAGGATCGTCATGCCCGGCTTGACGCCGGCAAAGGCCAGCATCCTGGCCGGCTGGCGGCGCTGGTCGACCTGGCGATCGGCATCGCTGCGATCGGGCGCGGCGACGATCGCCGCATAGTCGGGGCTTGCCGCGTCTTGCGCACGGACGGGCATTGCGAGCAGTGCGGTGGACACGAGTGCGGCGCAAGCGGCCGCGCGAAGGATCAATCTGTTCATGAAATAACCCCGGCTTTTCGTTGCGCCCGAACATAGCAGCCGAGGCATGACAGATCACCGCCTCACGGCCGCGACGACGCGATCGTGATCGAAGGCGCCGCGAGGTCATCGTGGCGTGGCGGCCACAGGCCCCGAGCAAATGCGGTGTTGCGTTGCGCAGCGAGGCGTGGCTAGCATCTCTGACGGGGCCGAATTTACGAAGCCAAGATACGAAGCCAAGAAACGAAACGACGGGGAGCCAGACATGACCACGCAACCGACGCCCAGGGGCACGCCAAAGGGGACGCCCAAAGGCGCTTGGCAGATCACCTTCCTGCTGTTCCTGTTCATGGTGGTGAACTTTGCCGACAA
Source organism: Bradyrhizobium sp. SK17 (assembly GCF_002831585.1). Lineage (GTDB taxonomy): Bacteria > Pseudomonadota > Alphaproteobacteria > Rhizobiales > Xanthobacteraceae > Bradyrhizobium. The sequence continues at coordinate 1,925,755 of NZ_CP025113.1, forward strand.
GATCGTGGTCGGGCTCGCCGGCGTGCCGATCCGGAAGGAATTGGGCCTGACGCCGGAGCAGTTCGGCGATCTCGGCGCAGCCTTCTTCCTGCTGTTCTCGATCTCGGCGATCGTGGTCGGCTTCATCGTCAACCGTGTCGCGACCCGCTGGGTGCTCTTGGTCCTCGCGGTGGTCTGGTCGCTGGCGCAATTTCCGATGGTGGGCGACGTCAGCTTCGCGATGCTGGTGATCTGCCGCATCATCCTCGGCGCCGGCGAGGGGCCGGCATTCTCGGTCGCCGCGCACGCGATCTACAAATGGTTTCCGGACGAGAAGCGCACGTTGCCGACCGCGATCCTGTCGCAGGGTTCGGCGTTCGGCGTGATCCTCGCGGTGCCGGCGCTGAACTGGATCATCGTCAATCACAGCTGGCATCACGCCTTCGGCGCGCTTGGGATCGTCGGCCTGCTCTGGGCGGTCGCCTGGTTCGCGCTCGGCAAGGAAGGCCCGCTGGAATCGAGCAGCACGATCGTCGCCAACGAGCAGCGGATTCCCTACTGGAAGCTCTTGACCTCGCGCACCTTCGTCGGTTGCGTGATCGCGACCTTCGGTGCCTATTGGGCGTTGTCGCTCGGGCTGACCTGGTTCACCTCGTTCATCATCGAGGGGCTGGGCTTCTCGCAGCAGCAGGCCGGCTTCGTCTCGATCCTGCCCTGGATCTTCGGCGCGACCATCGTGATCCTGACTGGCTGGATTTCGCAGTTGATGCTGGCGCGCGGCTTCACCACCCGTGGCGCGCGCGGCGTGCTCGGCTCGGTGCCGCTGATCATCGGCGGCTGCATTCTCGCGATGCTGCCCTATGCGCCGCCCGGCGGCCTGATGATCGCACTGCTGGTGATCGGCTCCGGCCTGTGCGGCTCGATCTACGTGGTCTGCCCGCCCATGCTCGGCGAGTTCACCCCGGTGTCGCAGCGCGGCGCGATCATCGCGATCTACGGCGCGCTCTACACTGTCTCGGGCTTCCTGGCGCCGATGGTGATGGGCAGCGTGATCCAGCATGCGGCGACCCCGATGGCCGGCTACATGACGGGCTTCACCATCAACGCCGCGATCATGGCCGGTTCCGGCCTGCTCGGGTTGCTGCTGCTGTGGCCGAACACCGAGCGCGCACGACTGATCGGCGAGCCTGCCGCGCAGCCGAAGTTCGCCTGACGCGATGGCGCGCTATCGGCTCCATTGCATCGGCGCCTCGGGCAACTCCTACAAGTTGGCCCTCTACATGAACTGTGCCGGCCTCGACTGGGAGCCGGTCGGGGTCGACTTCGCCGGCGGCCAGATGCGGGACGCCGGCTGGCGCGCCAGCACCAATGCGATGGGCGAGGTGCCGGTGCTCGAGGTCGACGGCCAACTCATGTCGCAGTCGGGTGCGATCCTGGTCTGGCTCGCGGAAACCACCGGCAAGTTCGCGCCCGCCGATGACCAGCGCTTCGAGGCGTTGCGCTGGATCATGTTCGACAATCACAAATTCACCAACAACCATGCGATGCACCGCTTCCAGCGGTCGTTCATGCCGGAGCCGGTGCATCCGGCGATTCTCGCGTTCCTGCGGGCGCGCTCGGAGTCGAGCTTCGCGATTGTCGACAAGCATCTCGCCGATCGCGCCTTCATGCTCGGCGACCAGCCGACCATCGTGGATTTCTCCCTCGCGGGATACGTCTATTATCCCAAGGAGGAGACCGGCTTCGACATCGCGACGGAATTTCCGGCGCTCGATGCCTGGCGCAAGCGCCTCGCGGCGCTGCCGGGCTGGAAGCCGCCGTATGAATTGATGCCGGTGGGATCGGACCTGCGGACCGCGATGCGGCGGCCGGTCTAGCACGGCTTTTGCTCTCATCCAGGTTGCGGCGGCTCCTTCACCCTCCCCCTCCAGGGCAGGGCTGTCGCATATGACATCTAAGGGGGCTCTGGAACTGACGTTTCCACATCGTCATGCCCGGGCCTGTCCCGGGCATCCACGTCTTGTTTTCTTGTGAATGAAGACGTGGATGGCCGGGACAAGCCCGGCCATGACGGCGTTCACATGGGCTGCTCACACCATATGCGATAACCCTGCCCTCCAGGGGAGGGTGCGCCGTTGTGCTGGTCTCAGTTCAATCCCTGCGCACCGCGGACCAGCCGGCCCGGCCGTGCGCCGGTGGCCTTGCCCTCGCGCTGGGTGACGATGCCGGAGACGATGGTGGCGTCGTAGCCGTCGACCTGTTGCAGGAGACGGCGGCCGCCGACCGGCAGGTCGTAATGCACCTTCGGAGGATGCAGGTGCAGCCGGCCGTAGTCGATCACGTTGACGTCGGCCTTGAAGCCCGGCGCGATCACGCCGCGATCATGCAGCCCGACCGACAGCGCGGTCTTGCGCGATTGCGCAGCGACCACGAACGGGATCGAGAGCTTGTCGCCGCGGCTGCGATCGCGGGTCCAGTGCGTCAAGAGATAGGTCGGGAAGCTGGCGTCGCAGATGATGCCGCAATGCGCGCCACCGTCAGACAGGCCGGGCACCGCGCTCGGCTCGCGCAGCATCTCGTGCACGGCATCGAGATTGCCGTCGGCGTAATTCAGGAACGGCACGTAGAGCATGCCGCGGCCTTCATCGGTCAGCATCGCGTCATAGGCGAGTTCTTCCGGCTGCCGGCCCTGGCGGCGCGCCTGCGGACCGAGCGCGTTCTCGGGCGGCTGTTCATAGTCCGGCGGATTGCCGAGCAGGTACATCTTATCGTAGTTCGGCCGGAAGAACAGCGGATCGTCGGTCGCGGTTGCGCTCTCGCTCAGGATCGCGGCGCGCACCTCGGGCCGGCGCAGATGCTTGAGCCGCTCGGCCAGCGGCAGCCTGGCGATCTCGCGATAGCTCGGATGGGTCTGGAACGGGTTGCGCGACAATTCCAGCCCGAGCAGCAGCCCGACCGGCCGCGCCGCGATCTGGGTCGTGATCGACAGGCCGCGCGCCGCGGCCTCATTGATGGTGTCCATGGTCTGCCGCCAGCGCCGCGGCGCCTTGTCGGCCTGCGCGACGGAGAACGAGATCGGGCATTTGGTGGTCTCGGCGACCCGCAGCATCATCGGCAGGTCTTCGTGCACGGTGCTCTGGTCGAGCACGAATTGCAGCACGCTGCGGCCGACGCCGTGCATCGCGCCGGCGATCGCGGTCAGTTCATCCTCGCCCGCTTTCAGCGTCGGGGTGTAGTCGCCGGTCGAGGTGCGGTGATTGAGCGTGCGCGAGGTCGAGAATCCCAGCGCGCCCGAGCGCACCGCGTCGCCGGCGAGTGCCGCCATCTGTTTGTTGTCCTCGGGCGTTGCCGGATCGCGGCGCGCGCCGCGCTCGCCCATCACATAGACCCGCAGCGCGGCGTGCGGCAGTTGCGCGCCGATATCCATGTCGAAGCTGCGCTTCGACAGCCACTCCATGTAGTCGGGAAAGCTCTCCCACGCCCAGGGAATGCCGGCCGAGAGCACCGGCTCCGGAATGTCCTCGACGCCCTCCATCAGCTGGATCAGCCTGCCATGATCGCTCGGCCGGCACGGCGCGAAGCCGACGCCGCAATTGCCCATGATCGCCGTCGTGACGCCGTTCTGCGACGACGGCGTGATATCCTGGCTCCAGGTCACCTGGCCGTCGTAATGGGTGTGGACGTCGACGAAGCCGGGCGCGACCAGTTTGCCGCGCGCGTCGATCTCTTCCTTGCCCTTGGCTGCGACCTTGCCGACTTCGGTGATCTTGCCGCCGGTGATTGCGACATCGGCTTCATAGAGATCGCCACCCTTGCCATCTGCAATATTGCCGCCGCGGATCACGAGGTCTGGGGTCGAGGTCATGGCATTTCATCCCGAGGCTGTTTTTGGTTATGCGGCATCATGGGTGACCCCTTGATGCTGTCAACCAGCGCCGACGAAGCTCTGGGATGCGCTGGCGGCGCTTTGCCGGCGAGAACCAATCGTTGCCACGCGGCGGAAATTTGTTCCGCCAGGTAAGCTTCCGCGGATCTACCTTGCGCCGTAGAACGCCGTCTTCTGGGTCTCCTCGGCCTGCAACCGGGCGCGCACGCGCATCAGATCCTTCCAGCCGATATAGCCGACCAGGCGCTGGTCCTCGCGCGAGATCACCGGCAGATGCGAGACGTTGACCTGCATCAGGCGGTCGGCGAGGCGGTCGAGATATTCATCCGGGTAGGCGACCGTGACCTTGCTGCCGGTCAGCAGTTGGCCGAGCGTCGCGGTGCGATGCTTGCCGGCGCGGCGCCAGCGTAGCACGGAGGGCGGATCGATCACGCCGAGCACGTGATGGTTGGCGTCGACCACCGGGAAGCTCGGATGGCCGGTCTTCGGGTTGGTCAGGAATGCTGCCGCGCCGTGCAGCGTCATGCTGTCGGAGACGCTCTCGACCGCCTTGGTCATGACATCGCGCACGCGGGTCAGTGCAAATGGATCGACCCGGTACTCGCGCACCAGATGATGGCCGCGCCGCGCCACCTTCTCGGTCAGGATCGAGCGTCGCATCAGCAGCACCGTGACGCCGTGCGCGCTACAGCAGGCCGCGATCAGCGGCAGCAGCACATGGGTGTTGCCGGTGAGCTCGACGGCGAAGAAAGTCGCGGTCAGGGGCGAGCGCATCGTGCCGCCCATCGTTGCCGCCATCGCCAGCAGCGCCCAGAAGCCGGGGCTCGCGGCCGGCAGGTAACCGCTCAGCGCGGTGCCCATCGCACCGCCCATGATGAGCAGCGGCGCCAGCACGCCGCCCGACGTGCCGGAGCCGAGCGCGACCGACCAGATAATCGCCTTCACCACGAGCAGCAGCAGCGCGGCCTTCAGCACCACATTGCCTTGCAGCATCGACGCGAGATTGTCGTAGCCGACGCCGAGTGCCTGCGGCTCGATCAAGCCGCCGAGACCGACCACCAGGCCGCCGATCAGCGGCCACCACATCCAGTGGATCGGCAGCTTCAGGAAGATGTCCTCGCAGCCATAGACCAGTTGCGTGAGCACGCCCGACAGCAGCCCGGACAGGATTCCGACCAGCATCCAGGCGGCGAGCTGGAGCAGCGAGATGTCGACGCCGCCCGCGAATGGAAACAGCGGCGCCGGCATGTGCAGGAAGGTGCGTCCGACCGCGGCCACCACGGCGGCGACGGTGACCGGAATGAAGCTGCGCGGCGTCCATTCGAACAGCAGCAGTTCGACCGCAAGCATGACTGCTGCAATCGGCGTTCCGAATACGGTGGTCATGCCGGCGGCGGCGCCCGCCACCAGCAGGGTCTTGCGCTCGTTGTCCGTCACAGGGAGCATCTGCGCGATCAGCGAGCCGATCGCGCCGCCGGTCATGATGATCGGACCCTCGGCGCCGAACGGGCCGCCGGTGCCGATCGAGATCGCCGACGACAAGGGCTTGAGGATCGCCACCTTGGGGTCGAGCCGCGAACGGCCGAGCAGGATGGCCTCGATGGCTTCCGGAATGCCGTGCCCGCGGATCTTCTCGCTGCCGAAGCGCGCCATCAGGCCGATGATCAGCGCGCCGGCGACCGGCACCAGCACGGTCCAGAGACCAAGCGGCGAGTCCTGCAATTTCAGATCGGCGAAGCTGAACCGGCCGAAATAGGCGATGTTGGTGGCGAGCTTGATCAATTGCAGCAACCCCGCGCCGGCCAGCACGCCGGCGACGGAGACAAACACGGCGATCGCGGAGATCATCACGACGCGCGGATCGGTCGTGAAGTCGCTCAGGAGGTGGCTGGCCTTGTCGCCGATTTTGGCGGACGTGCTCGATTTGGTGGAAATGACGCTCATGGCTGGCGTAAGGCTCTGACGAAGTGGATGCGCGCGTAATATCGCATTACGATATAATTTCAAGCGGGAGACCTCGAATGGCAGCGTTGAAAGGCCCTCCGAAATCGCCGAACAAGGCCCGGAAGCGGGTTCCCAGCCAGGCCGATTACGAGGCGCTGTCGCAATTCCGCTATCTGATCCGGTGCTTCATGGAGTTCAGCCAGGAGGCGGCGAAGGCCGAGGGCCTGACGCCGCGGCAGCATCAGGCCTTGCTGGCGATCAGGGGATTTCCCGGCGGCAGGCCGGTCACGATCGGCGATCTGGCCGAGCGGCTGCGGCTTCGCCACCACACCACGGTCGAACTGGTCGACCGGCTGTCGGACGCCGGGCTGGTCGAGCGCGTGCTCGATCCTGCCGACCAGCGGCGGGTGCTGCTGAAACTAACCGGGCGCGCGGCTGGTCATCTCGCCGAATTGTCCGCGGTTCATCTCGACGAGTTGTCGCGGATCGAGCCGCTCTTGAAGCAGGTGCTGTCGCGGCGGTCGGAATGAATGGTTGCGTGCACAAAGCTGCGGCGTTTCTCGCCCTAGGCTAGGTTCCGGGTATCATACAACCATAGCATGTCGAAGCTAGATTTAATGCGCGCTGCGACACAGCGTTATGCCTTGTCATTGTCATGAAACCTTCATAGACCGGGTGGGGACAATATCATTGAATGGACGGCGGCCGGTCGTGACCGATGCGGGCACTGCTATTGCCATCAGGCATGGCGATCAGGCGGAATTCGAACTCAAGCTGCTGGCGCCGCAAGGAAGCCTCGAAAAGCTACGCGAGGCGCCCTGCATCGTGCAGCATGCACGTAACCGCGGCGCATTTCACCGGCTGGAAACCGTCTACTACGACACTCCGGAGCGCCTGCTGTTTCGGCACGGCATGTCGCTACGCGTGCGGCACAGCGGCAAGACCTTCCTCCAGACGCTGAAGCTTCCACCCAATCCCGCGCAGCCGCTGTTGCGGCGCCAATGGGAAATGCCGGTTGCGGGGATCACCCCTGACCTCGCGCTGTTCCCAGCGGACGAGGTCGGTGATCCCGTGGCGACGCTGAGCAATGACGTGCTGGTGCCGGTGTTCGAGACCAAAGTGCGCCGGCACGCGCGGCAGCTCGACCTGCCCGATGCGTCGGTTGAAGTCGCATTCGACGAGGGCACGATCGAGGCCGATGCGCGCCAGGAGGTGCTGTCTGAAATCGAGATCGAACTGAAGAGCGGCAATGCCGGCGTCCTGTTCGACCTCGGCGCGCAATTGCTCGATGCCGCGCCGCTACAGATCGGTACCCGCAGCAAGGCGGAGCGCGGCTATGCGCTGGCGTTCGATGTGGCGCCATCCGCGGTGAAGGCCGAGGCGTCGAGCATCACCGCGGAGCTCGCGGTCGACGACGTCATCGCATTGCTGGTGGGCTCCTGCTGGCATCATCTCCTGAAGAATCACGCGGTGGCCGAGCAGGGATCGGACCCCGAGGGCGTGCACCAGATGCGCGTGGCGTTGCGCCGCCTGCGAACGATCTGCGGACTGTTTCGGCGCGACATTCCATCGCCGGCATTCCGGGCGATCAACGGCGAAGCAAAGTGGTTGATGCGGCAACTCGGCCGCGCCCGGGATTGGGACGTGTTCGCCAAATCGACCATCACCCGCCTGGTCAAGGCGGTTCCGGACATCGACCTCGATGGCTTGCGCCAGGCGGTTCAGCAGCAGAGGCAGTCGAGCTACGGGACCTTGCAGAGCGTGCTCGCCGATCCCCGGTGCAGCCGCTTCCTGCTCTCGCTCGGGCATCTGGTGGAGCGCCGCGGCTGGCGTAACGAGATCGACAGCGAAGCGCTGGCCGTCCTGTCGCAACCGATGCCGGTGCTCGCCGATCAGATTCTGGGTCGGTTGCATCGCAAGACATTGAAGCGCGGCGCGCACTTCCGGCGGCTCGATATCCAGGCGCAGCACACCCTCAGGATCGACCTCAAGAAGCTGCGCTATGCGGCGGAGTTCTTCCTGCCGCTTTATGCGACCTATGCCCCGGCGAAGCGCTATGTGAAGCGGCTCGCCCGGTTGCAGAACAGTCTGGGGCGGGTGTGCGACATCGGCAGCACGCGCGTGCTGCTGCATTCGATCCGGCAGGACGACCAGCCTGCGCTGCATCTCGGCATCGGCGCGATGGCCGGCTGGCTGGCGCGCGATCAGATCGCGGTCGCGAAAGCGCTGCGCAAGAGCTGGCGGCGGTTCAAGGCGACGCCCGCATTCTGGGGCCGCTGAGTTTATCGGCCGCGGGCGGTCCGTGCGGCCGCCCTCACCAGATTACGCCTGGATCGCTGCCGCGGAGGTCTGCGGCTTGCGCTCGGTGACCAGCGCCAGCAGCACCGTCAGCACCATGAAGACCACCGAGGCGCCGAACACCCAATGCGGCATGTGCTGGTCCATGATCCAGCCGAACAGCAGCGGGCTTGCGATGCCGCCGAAGTTGAAGCCGGTCGAGACGATGCCGAAGGCGCGGCCGGCGGCTCCGGGAGGTGCTGCGTTGCGCACCATCATGTCGCGGGACGGCGCGATCACGCCGCCGAGGAATCCGGCGAGCCCCATCGCGAGCGTGAGCGCCACCGGCGGCAGGTTCATCAGCGCGATCAGCAGCACCAGCACGGCATTGACCGCGAAGCAGGCCGCGGCGACCTGGCTGTGACGATGGGTCCAGTCGGCGAGATAGCCGCCGGCGAGCACGCCTGCGGCGCTGGAGCCGAGGAATGCGGTCAGGGCGATATTCGCGGTTGAGAACGACGCGCCGTAGCCGCCCATCAGCGCGACCACGCCGAAATTGTTGATGCCCGAGGTCGACAGGCTGAGCAGCGTGAAGAAGGCCGTCAGCACCATCAGCGCCGGCGTGATCACGCTCGCCTTCTGTGAGCCGTCGTCCTTGGCCTTGTTCTTGTTGGCGCCGGCGTCGGGAATGCTGAGCACGATCAGGAACAGCGCCACCAGCGGGCCGACCGCGCCGGCCACGATCAGCGCGCCGAGGCCGCCGACCGAGGCGACCAGCGCCGCCATGATCGCCGGCGCCACCGCGCCGCCGAGGAAGCCGGCAAAGGTGTGGATCGAGAACGCGCGGCCCATCCGTGCCTCGTCCATATGGTCCGAGAGGATGGCGTAGTCGGCCGGATGATAGACGCTGTTGGCGAGGCCGAGCAGCACGGCGCAGACGATCAGCGAGGTGTAGCTGAGATGCAGGCCGAGCCCGATCAGCGCGCAGCCGCCGACCGTCAGCCCGATCAGCAGGATCTTGCGCGCGCCGATATGGTCGGCGAGGTAGCCGATCGGCGCCTGGGTCAAGCCCGAGACCACCGCGAATACGGTGAGCGCCAGGCCGAGCTCGACATATCCAACACCGAGCTGCTGCTTCAGGAACGGAAACAGCATCGGCAGCACGAAGATATGGAAATGGCTGACCCAATGGGCGACCGAAATCCCGGTCAGCGTGCGCGCCGCACTGTCGGCTTTCGCTTGCTGCGGTGCGGCCAGAATATCGACCATGTCCGTGAAAACCCCAGTTCCGTAAGCGTTTTGCAGCGAAGCGGGCACCGGTTCGCATGCACAAAACGCGTCGAGAAGCCATGCCCGGCAGGGCCGGCAGAAAATAGAGGTTGGCGGCTAATTGTCCATGAACACAGGCGCATGGCTGCCCCGGCACGGCCGTGCCGGATCGACACATGCGGCATTAAATGCAGCGACAAATTGTGGCCGTGCGGGGATGATCGGCCATGGTCGACGCCAGAACGCCACTCCGGGTGCTCGTGTCGGAGGGCTCCAGCACCTCCAGCCGCGAGGCGATCACGATCCTGGGGCTGGCCGGCCATCACGTCGAGATCTGCGATCCGGCGCGCTGGTGCCTGGCGCGCTATTCCCGCTTCGTCCGCAAATATCACCATTGCCCGCCGCTGCGGTCGGATCCGGCCGGCTATCTCGGCTTCGTCGAGCGCCTGCTGGCGGCGCGGCATTTCGATGTGCTGCTGCCGACCCATGAACAGGGCTTCCTGTTCGCCCGCTCCGAGGCCCGGCTGAAGGCGCACACCGGCCTCGCGCTGCCGGATTTCGCGAGCTATCGCGCGGTGCACGGCAAGGCCGGCTTCAGCCGCCTGCTCGACCGGCTCGGCCTGCCGCAGCCGCCGACCCGGATCGTGACCTCGGCCGACGAGCTGCGCGCGGCGATCCGGTTTCCTTCGGTGGTCAAGACCTCGGTCGGCACCGCCAGCCGCGACATCTGGTTCGTTCGCGACGCCGGCGATCTCAATCGCGCGCTCTACGATCTCGAATCGTCAGGCGATTTCGCCGGCGAGGTGCTGGCGCAGGATCTGATCACCGGCACGGTCGAAAAGGCCCAGTCGGTGTTCTGCCGCGGCGCCCTCGTCGGCTTCCACGCCTACCGGCAGGTCGCGGCCGGCGTCGGCGGCGGCGAGGCGATCAAGGAGAGCGTGAGCCGGCCGGCGATCCGGGCCAGCCTCGAGACCATCGGCGCGCATCTTCGCTGGCACGGCGCGCTCTCGGTCGACGTCATCATGCCGCTGGACAGCGCGACGCCGCTGTTGATCGACTGCAATCCGCGGCTGGTCGAGCCCGTCAACGCCTATCGCGCCGGCACCGATCTGGTCGATCTGCTGCTGCGCGTCTCGCTCGGCGAGACCCCGGCGCCGCTGCCCGACAGCCGCGCCGGGGTGCGGACGCATCTGGCGATGCAGGCGCTGTTCGGCAGCGCCTCCCGTGACGGAACGCGGCGTGACCTGATCCGCGAATGCGGCCGCATCGCCGCGGGCAAGGGTCTCTATCGCGGCAGCTCCGAGGAATTGACGCCGGTGCGGCTCGATTGGCCTTCGGCCGTGCCGATGGCGATGACGACGGCGCTGCTGCTGGCATCGCCGCCGATCGCCTCATCGCTGGCGCGCGGCGGCTTCGGCGCGCACCTGCTCGACCGCGCGAGCATCAGGACGATCGAGGGGGAGGATTTTATGCACGATCTCTCGACACGTCGTCCCGGCGAAGGCCGGGACCCATAACCACGAATACAAGTTTGGTGGCACGCTGGGGCGGCACCGTGCCCAATAGCGCACTTCAGGGTAATGGGGCCCGGCTTTCGCCAGGACGACATCGTGGATAGTCCTACAACGGCTCGTCGTCATTGCCGTAGCGATCGAGCTTCGGCGTGGCGATGTCGCCATCCTCGTAGGACTCGTCGTCCGGCGGCGCTGTGGGTGGTGGAGGCTTCTTCGCCTTGTCGTCAGGCTTGGTGCCGCCCTTGTCCTGCTTCCCGGCCTTGGCCATGCGTTTCCCCTACGCGGGTCAAATCAGTCGCCGGAATTCTACCCCAGTTCGTGGGCGCTCGTCATGTGAGGAGACGGCGCGGTGAGGTCACACCCGCGCCGCTCTTTGTCCGGGCATGCCTAGAACGTCGCGCCGGCCTTCACCATGTAGGTGCGGCCGGGCAGCGGATAGGCCGAGAAGCGGCCGGCGGTGAACGAACTCGCGATGGCGTAGTCGTAGTACAGCGCGTTGAACAGGTTGTTGACGCTGAGCGACCAGAAGAAGCGATCGACTTGCCCGCTCAGCTTGATGTCGGCGGTGGCGTTGCCGGGAATCCGGCCCTGGGTGTTGGCCTGGTCGTTGTCCATGACACGCGAGCTCCAGGCCCGCGCCGTGGCGTCGAACACCAGGTAGTTCTGCCAGATATTCCAGGTGATGCCGATATTGCCGGTGTAGCGCGACACCAGCGGCACATCGTTGCCGGCCCACATGCCTTCGCGGAAGACGGCGCGGGTGACCGCCATGCCGCCGCGCAGGGTCACGGTGTCGCTGACCTTGAGCGAGGCGCTGGTCTCGGAACCGTAGCGGCGGGTCGGATCGAGGTTGACGTTGTAGAACAGCACCGGGTTGAAATGGATCTCGTTCTCGAGATCCATCAGATAGACGCTGGTCTGGACCTGGAAGCGATTGGTCTTGACCCGGAAGCCGCCCTCGACGTCCTCCGAGGTCTGGGTCTTGAGCTGGAAGTTCTGCGGGATCGGCGCGAACGTCACCGGATCGAACGACGGGCCGGATGCGACGCGCTCGTCGACATCGGGGGTGCGGAAGGCGCGGGCGGCGCGGCCGAATACCGAGAAGGTGTCGGTGAAGCGATGCTCGACGCCGACATGCAGCGCATATTGCGTCTCGTTGCTGTCGAGCGGAGCCGCCTGCGTATCGAAAGCGAACGGCGCGTTCGGGTCGTAGCGGTCGCGTGCCGAGACGCTGGTGTTCTGAACGCGCGCGCCGTAGGAGACATCGGTGGTCGGCAGCAGTCCCAGCGTATGCTGCCAGTATCCGGCGACGGTCTGCTGCTCGATGTTGTAGATGTGGTAGGGGTCGACGCCCTGGTAGGCGCCGCGCGCCTCGCGGAAGGTCGAGTCGTAATAGTCGATACCGGTCAGGATCGTCGACGGCATTCCGAAGGCCACGTTCTTGATGCTGAGCCGCGGCGTGATCGACCATGTCTGCAACGCCGCATCGTTGTAGGTCGAGGCAAAGCTGATGGTCGGCACGGTGCCGAAGAAGCCGCTCTGGGTGTCACGCTGCCGCCAGCCGCCGTCGACGATGAGGTCGACGCCGTTCATCAACGTCTTGGTGAAGCCGGCGGTGACGCTTGATGTCTGCTGGTTGGCGTAGTCGAACGGCGTGGCGGCGCCGCGGCGATCGGTGAGCAGTTCGTTGACGCCGATCGACGGATCGACCAGCCGTCCGCCGGGGAGACCAAGCTTCTGATCGCTGCCGGTGACGGTCAGGAAGGCAGAGAGGTCCGACGTGTTGTAGTTGACGTTGCCGACCGCGTTGCGCTGGTCGAGCGCATTGTTGGCGCGGTAGCCGTCGGACTTGATGCCGTTGCCATAGAACGAGGTCGACCACGGCCCCGAATTGAGTGCTGCGGAGATCGCAGCCATCCGCGTGTTGAACGAGCCGACGCCGCCCTCGGCTTTGATCGTGGCTGGCGGGCCGCCGGCGCCGGTCTTGGTGATGATGTTGACGCCGCCGCCGACCGCGTTGTCGCCGTAGAGCACGGCGCCGCTATTGCCGCGCGTGATCTCGATCCGCTCGATCGAGTCGAGCGGGATTGTGGTGAGGTCGAAGCCGGCCTTGTCGACGTCATTGAGGCGGCGGCCATTGAGCAGGAACAGGGTGTTGTCGGAGGCGAAGGCGCCGAAGCCGCGCAGGTCGACCGAGGTCTTGGCGCCGTTCGGCCCGCCATAGAGCGTTTGCAGTTGTACGCCCGGCACCTGGGCAAGGATTTCCGGCAGCGACTGCACCGGCGAATGTGCGATGTCGTCGGCCGTGATCACGGTCGAGGACGAGCCGACGATACCGGCGAACTGGCGTCCGCCGCCGTTGCCGCCGGTTCCGGTGGCCGGTGCGGTCCCGGTCGAATTCGATCCGGCACCGCTGCCGGCATTGCTGCTCTGGGAGGTGCCCGGCGCCGGGCGGCGCGGCGCCGGCGCTTCGTCGGCGGCCGGCTTGGCGCGCGTGACGTTCTGGTCGTTCGGTTTGGCGACCTCGATGGCCGGGAGCTGATCGGGAGACGGGACTTGCTGCGCCCGCGCGGCGGAGGCGGCGATTGCAGGGGCGATCATCGTCGACGCGAGCAGAAGCGCGCGGCGGCGCCGATGGGAAGGGAAGCAAAACATAAAGTGCGGCCTCGGAATGACGTCAGTGGCACGTCACCGCGAACCCAGTCTCACCATTGCACTTGCGGCATCCGGTGAAGCTCATGCCTGTACTCCCCGACCGGCATCGTCGCGTGTGACCACGGCTGACGGCAGGTCTCCTGGCTCGCGGGTCGTTACCCTTCGTCGCCTTCCCAGGACCGAGTTTCCCAGTGGCATCTGACGAAGGATTCACCGCATACAGTTGCGGGGGCAGCCGCGGCATTGGGGAGGTTTCCCCGCACCGCATTCCCTTTTCATCTCATTAAAGAACCGTCATGTTCAACTAGCGTTCGGCCGGGCAGCAAAGTCAATCCGGCGGGCGTCCGGCGGCGGTGAGGCGGTCACGGTTTTTATCGAGTGTCGCTTGTCTGCCACGGCGATCGCTGTAAGAGCATGGATTGGATGAGCGTGCAGGATTTTGCCTTGGCGGCCGAGGTCGCGGCGCGGCGCCGGTGGGGTGCCACCACGGCGCTGCTCGCGCTCGTCGTGCTGCTGCTGGTGGTTTCGCTCGGCGTCGGTCCGGTGCGGTTGTCGCCGCTCGCGGTGATCGAGGCGCTGTTCGGCGGCGGCAGCGACGTCGCGCAGGTGATCGTGCGCGAGATCCGCTTGCCGCGTACCATCCTGGCGTTCGCGATCGGCGGCATTCTCGGGCTGTCCGGCGCGGCATTGCAAGGCTTGCTGCGCAATCCGCTGGCGTCGCCATCGCTGTTCGGCGCGCCGCAATCGGCGGCATTCGGCGCGGTGCTGGTGATCGCGCTCGGCCTCGCCGATGTGCGCTCCTACGCGCTGCCGGTGGTGGCGATCATCGCCGCCTTCGGCTCGGTGTTCGCGTTGCTCGCGATCGCCGGCCGCAATGCCGGGCTGTTGATCCTGATCCTCGCAGGGCTCGCGATATCGAGCTTCGCCGGCGCCGCCACGGCGCTGGTGATGAATCTCTCGAGCAATCCTTTCGTGGTGCTGGAGATCGCGTTCTGGCTGCTTGGTTCGCTCGAGGACCGCAGCTTCCAGCACGTCGCGCTGGCGCTGCCCTTCATCGTCGCGGGCGCCGCCATCCTGCTCAGCCAGGCCAGTGCGTTCCGCGCGCTGACGCTCGGCGAGGAGGCCGCGCAAAGTCTCGGCGTCGATGTCGGAAGGTTGCGGCTCCTCGTCATCACCGGCGTTGCGCTCGGCGTCGGCGGCGCGGTCGCCGTCACAGGCACCATCGGCTTTATCGGGCTCGTCGCGCCGCATCTGATGCGACCGGTGATCGGCCACGATCCGGCGCGGCTGTTGGTGCCGAGCGCGCTCACCGGCTCGGCGCTGTTGCTCGCCGCCGATATCGCGGTGCGTATCATCCCCTCCACCTCGGACATCAAGGTCGGCGTGCTGACCTCGATCATCGGCGTGCCGTTCTTCCTCTATCTGATCATGCGCGAACGCCGCGCGCTCGGCGGGGGCATGGCATGACGCTGCTCACTGCCAGCGGTCTCCATGCGTCACTCGGCCATCGCGAGGTGCTGCGCGATATCTCGCTGTCGCTGGCCGCGGGCCATCTGGTCGCGCTGGTCGGTCCGAACGGCGCCGGCAAGACCACGCTGCTGCGCGCGCTCGCCGGGCTGATTCCTTCCGATGGCGAGATCCGGATCGGCGGCGATGCCTTGGCGTCGCTGTCGTTGCGCGAACGCGCGAAGCGTTTCGCCTATCTGCCGCAGGGCCACCTGGTGCACTGGCCATTGCCGGCGCGGGATATCGTCGCGCTCGGCCGCTATCCGCATGGCGCGACCGATCCGGCGCGGCTGTCGCCGCAGGACATGGACGCGGTGTTGCGGGCGATGCAGGCGGTCGACGTCATGGAGTTCGGCGATCGCCGCGTCACCGAGCTCTCCGGCGGCGAACGCAGCCGGGTCGCGCTGGCCCGGGTGCTTGCGGTGGAGGCGCCGGTCATCCTCGCCGACGAGCCGACTGCCTCGCTCGATCCGCGCCACCAGATCGACGTGATGCATAAGCTGCGCAGCGTCGCCGACACTGGTGTGCTGGTGATCGTGGTGACCCACGACCTCGGCCTGGCCGCGCGGTTTGCCGATCAGGTGCTGGTGCTGTCGGAGGGACGGCTCGCGGCGCAAGGCGCGCCTGATGCGGCATTGTCGGAGCGCGTTCTGGCCAGCGTGTTCCGGGTCAGCGCCTTTCGCGCGGAATTTCAGCGCGAAGCGGTGATCGTGCCGTGGGCGGATGTCTGATGAGGATGCGGTGGCTCGCAGTCACGGCGGCGGCATGGCTCATCTCGGCCAGCGCCGTGTCCGCAGCGGGGCCGCGCGTCGTCTCGATGAATGTCTGTAGCGACCAGCTGGTGCTGTCGCTGGCCGATCCCGACCAAATCCTCGGGCTTAGCCGCTTCGCCCGCGATGCCTGGCAATCCTGGGCCGCCGACAAGGCGCGCAACTATCCGCTGCTGTCCGGCGGGGCCGAGGATGTTTTGCTGCTCAGGCCCGATCTCGTCGTGGTCAGCCTGTTCGACAAGCGCGCGACACGCGACCTCTTGAAGGCGAACGGGCTGCATCTCGTCGAGTTCACCGTGCCGCGCACGCTGGACGAGGTGAAGGACCAGATCCGGGCGATGGGCGACGTGCTGCAACATCCGGATCGCGCGCAGGCCGAGGTCGCGCGGCTCGACGCAGCCATCGCGCGAGTGCGGGCGGTGGCGAGCGTGCATCATTACCGCGTGCTGCCGCTGGAGCGGCGCGGCTTCGTCTCGGGCGACAGCAGCCTGATCAGTTCGCTGCTGACGGCAACCGGCCTCACCAATGTCGCCGGCGAGCTCGGCCTCGGCGCCGGAGGATTCGCGTCGCTGGAGGCGATCGTCAAACTACGGCCGGATTTCATCCTGGTGTCGGAGGCCGGCGATCGCGCCGAGGACGAGGGCCGCGCCTTCCTGTTGCACCCGGCGCTGGAGCGCTTCTATCCGAGGGAGAAGCGCATCGTGTTGCCCGAGCGGCTCACGGTGTGCGGCGGCGTGATGCTGGCGGATGCGCTGGACCGGCTGACGGCGGAATTGCAGCGCGTGACGCGGTAGGCCAATCAAGTCAGCCGTCCAAGTCCCGTCATCCTGAGGTGCGAGCCTTGCGGCGCAATTGCGCCGCTGGGCGAGCCTCGAAGGATGCACGGCCCGGATATTTCCAAGCGCTCGCGGAAGGAGCTGGGCCGTCGCCCTTCGAGACGCGCTGCGCGCTCCTCACGGTGACGTTGAGAGATGTTGTGCGACGGCCAACGGTTAGCCGATCATCCCATCAGCACCGGCCCGCCGGCCTTCTTCCAGGCATCGATGCCGCCTTCGATATGGGCGGTGTTGGTCAGTCCGGCTTTCTTGGCAGCGGCTACCGCCATCGCGGAGCGCTCGCCGAAGGCGCAGAAGAACACGACGCGGCGGCCGGTCGCGGCGGCGACTTCGCGCAGCATGCCGCCGGGCTGTAGGGTGGCGCAGATTCCAGGATAGGGCGCGTGCAGGGCGCCGGCGAGCATACCGTGCTTGGCGCGCTCGCCGCTCTCGCGCAGGTCGACCAGCAGCACATCGGGCCGGCCGAGGCTCGCGATGGCGTCGCGCGCGTTGAGCGCGAGCCCCTCCCTGGCGAGCTCGTCCTGATGCAGGCCGACATGCATGTTGGCGGGCACCACGACGTCCATCAGCTTCGGGTTCGGCAGGTTGAGGTTGTTCATCAGCTCGACATAGTCGTCGATCGATTTGACTTGCAGCCGCGGATTGTAGCGCTTCTCCTCGCCGATGGTGGAGACGGTGTCGCCCTTGTAGTCATGTGCGGGGAACACCATCGTCTCTTCCGGCAGCCTCAAGAGGCGGTTGAAGATCGAATCATACTGCGCCCGCGCGCTGCCGTTCTGGAAGTCGGTGCGGCCGGTGCCGCGGATCAGCAGCGTGTCGCCGGTGAAGACGCGGTCGCCCATCAGGTAGCTGTAGGAATCGTCGGTGTGGCCGGGCGTGTACATGGCCTCGAGACAAAGCCCCTCGATCGTCACTTTGTCGCCGTCGGAGACCCGCATCGAGACCACGTCGGCCTTGCTCTGCTCGCCCATGATGGTGATGCACTGGGTGCGGTCGCGCAGCTCGCCGAGGCCGGTGACGTGATCGGCGTGCAGATGGGTGTCGACGGCCTTGACCAGCCGGAGGTCGAGTTCCTGCAACAGCTTGCAGTAGCGATCGGCCTTCTCCAGCACCGGATCGAGGATCAGCGCCTCGCCGCCGGCGCGGCTCGCGAGCAGATAGCTGTAGGTGCCGGACACGCTGTCGAACAGCTGGCGAAAGATCATGACGGCTTACCTGTTCTCCGGGTCGAGTCATGGAGAGGATATTATTCCATAGATAGGGTGCATTCAAAGCAAATCCATCCCCGTGCGACTCCCTATCCGTCACCCCCAATCTGTCCCCGTCACCCTGAGGAGCCGCGAAGCGGCGTCTCGAAGGGTCGATGGCCCGGCTCTTTCCGGCGACAGGCTTGCAGTGCGCTGAAGCATCGGGGCCGTTCATCCTTCAAGACGCGCTACGCGCTCCTCAGGATGACGGGTTATGGTCTTGGGCGCTCAGGGCCGGACGTAGCTCCAGCCCTGCTCCTGCAACTCCATCAGGTGCACCACGCCCGACGGTACGATGGTGGCGTCGGGGACGACGGAGATCGCGTGGCCCTCGGCCTTCTCCATGCCCTGCTTGGTGTTGCCGCAGGCGGAGAACTGGATCTTGCCGGGGAAGACGAGATCCTTCAGCCGCCTGATGCGGTCCTGCACCGGCGAGGTATCGCTGCGCAGCATGTGCAGGCCGGGGCCGTAGGTGACGATGTCGACTTCCACGTCCTCATTCTTCGCGCGGTAATATTCGATCACGTTGGTGGCGTTGTTGAGCGCGAGGTTCATGATCTGCGGATCGTTCTGGTCGACCTGGATCGCGATGCGGTGCGGCTTGTCGGCGGCGAGCGCGCCGGTTGCGAAGGCGAGCGAGAGCAGGGCGGCGGTGACGAGACGGCGAAGCATGGCGAACTCCTAGGGGCGGACCAGCGTGTAGCCGTTTTCGGTGAGCAGCAAAATCTGCGCGACGCCGACCTGGACGGGCGTGGCGGCGGCGATGTAGTCCGGCCGCTTGCCGGTGTCGCGCTCAATGGTGTCGACGGTGTTGAGGCAGATGTCGACGCGGGCGCCCTGCGCAACCAGGCTCTCGACCAGCTTGCGATTTGGATTGTCGGGCTTGAGCAGCTCGATGCCCGGGCCGAAGGCCACGATCTCGACCGCGACCTTGTCCGGGTCGTAATGCTTCATCAGATTGTTGGCGACGCTGATGACGAGGCCCTGCTTCTTCGGATCGTTGTCGGAGAGTTGCAGCACGACCTTGTGCTCGGCGAACGGCTTGTCCTGCAATGGCGCCAGCTGGGCGCGGGCCAGCGGTGCCGTGAGCGCGAACGCCGCCAGGCCGAATGCCGCGATCAGCGCCCGCCGCGTCATCCGAGCCTCGTGATGCCGGGATTGTCGTCGACGCCCTTCAGCGTCACGCCTGGCTCATCGCGGTTCGGCGGCCGGCCGGAGCGCAGATGCTTGGCCACGACGTCCCAGACCGGCGCGCCGCTCTGCTGGTTGACCGAGGCCCAGCCCGCGACCTTGTAGTGCTTGCCGGCTTCGAGATGCCTGCCGTTGCGAAGCTTGAGCTCGGAGATGCGCTTTCCGACGCTCTCGCCCGGCGTGCAGGTGTAGGCGAGGCCGCCGACGCGTACCATGTCGCCGCCCTGCTGATAATAAGGGTCGACGTTGAACAGATTATCGCAGACGTCTTCGAGCACGTCCTTGATCTGGCCGCCGGTCATGGTGGCGACGTAGGTCTCCGGATAGGTGATCGCGGTTTCCGCCAGCACGTCTTCCATGGTCAGCGGCTGGCCGGCGAGCGTGGTGAGACCCCAGCGGAAGCCGGGCGACAGCGCGATCTCGGCGTTGAGCTCGTTCATCAGCGCGTCGCAGATCAGCTGGTCGACGGTGCCGGAGAAATTGCCGCGGCGATAGAGCAGGCGGTCGGCGGTGCCGAGCTTGTCGCTCCATTCGTCGACATGCGGGTCGCGCATCTTGTCGATCAGCGCCTGCATCGTCGGATCGGGCTTCAGGAGCTCGGCAAACACCGGCAGCAGCCGGTAGCGCAGATTGGCGACCTTGCCCTTGGCGAGGTCGAGATCGAGCACGCCGATGAACTTGCCGTTGGAGCCGGCATTGGTGACCAGCGTGACGCCGCCGGCATTGGTCACCGTGATCGGCAGCGGGATCGCGTCATGGGTGTGGCCGCCGAGGATCACGTCGATGCCGGTGACGCGACTGGCCAGCTTGAGGTCGACATCCATGCCGTTATGCGACAGCAGGATCACCGCCTCGACCTTGTCGTTGTTGCGATGGCCGTCGACGAGCTTTTGCAGCTCCTCGTCGCGGATGCCGAAGGTCCAGTCCGGCGTGAAGCGCTTGGGGTGGGCGATCGGCACATAGGGGAAGGCCTGGCCGATGATCGCGATGCGATGGCCGCCGATCTCCTTGACGACGGATGGCTTGAACACGCGCCCGGAGGCCGGATCGAACGCCTTGGCGTCGTTGAATGCGGCTTCCTCGGTCAGGAATACGTTCTGCGCCAGGAACTCGCCCTTGAAGCGGGCGAGATTGTCGCGCAGCACCTGCTCGCCATAGGTGAATTCCCAATGCCCGGTCATCGCCTCGATGCCGAGCAGGTTGGCGGCCTCCACCATGTCGGCGCCGTTCATCGCGTTGGCGAGCCCGGTGCCCTGCCAGAGATCGCCGCCGTCGAGCAGGATCGAGCGCTTGTCGCCGACATCGGCGCGCAGCTTGTCGACCAGCGTCTTCAGATGCGCAAAGCCGCCGAGCCGGCCGAACCGGCCGGCGGCCTTCTCGAACTCGACGCAGGTAAAGGCGTAAGCGTCGGCGCTGTCGGGTCGGATGCCGAAGCGGTCGAGGAACGCCTTGCCGACCAGGTGCGGCGGCTGGCCGGCCATCGCACCGACGCCGAGATTGACGCTGGGCTCGCGGAAGAACACCGGCTTCAGCTGCGCATGGGTGTCGGTCGTGTGCAGGATGCGCGCGTTACCGAAGCGTTCGAGGTCGTAGACGCTCGCGGTATCGGCGCTGCGCGCAAGACGGGGCAGGCCGGCCGTCAGCGTTGCGGCGGCGGTCGCTCTCAGGAAATCCCGGCGGCGGATGATCATTACTTTCTCCGCGCGGCCCGTGGCCTGCGCGCCTTTAGCGAATTTCCATGTCCTTCCAGCGTTCCTTTTCGCTGGTGGCCTGGAAGATCGATGCCTTTGCCAGCGCCTCGGCCTCCTTGGCCTGGGCGACTGCGGTGTCGAAATCACCAGCCTCACCGGCCTTTTTTGCGGCGGCGAGCGTCGAAGCTGTGGTGGTCCACTGGTTGCGCAGCGAGCCGGCTTCCTTGTTGGCAGCCTCGGCCGCCGCATAAGCCGCCTTGTAGTCGGCCTCGGAAGCGGCACGCGCGCCGGGCGCCGTTGCGAGCAGCAGGACGGATGTCGCGAAGATTACCGTTGTCCTGATCGTCGCGCTCATGGCCTGGCTCCCGGACCCGAGATCGGCAGGCCATTGCTGACATAGGACAGGTAGTATTCGAGGTTGCGGTACTCGTCGTCCTGCGGATTGAGCGGCACGCCGCGGATCTGGCTGTTGCAGGTGGTGAAGCGGCGGCTGGTGGTGCCCATGCCCGACCATTCCGAGCGGTAGATCGGCATCGCGTTCAGGATGCCGAGCGCCGGCGCCAGCACCTCAGCGCGGATCCGCTCGCCCGGGCTCTGGATGTGGCAGGTGGCGCAGGAGAAGTTGAGCTGGCCGCGGCGGGTGTAGAAATACTCCTTGCCCTTCTGGTAGGCCTGAAGCGCCCGCGGATCGTTCGGGATCGTGATGTCCATCGGCTTGCCGCGGGAGGTGAAGGCCATGTAGGCGGTGAGTGCCGCCATGTCGTCCTTCACATAGGAGAACGGCGCCTCGCCATTGGCTTCGCGGCAGCGGTTGAGCGCGAGCTCGAGCGTGACGACCTTGCCTTCCTTCTCGTCGAAATAGGGATAGTTCTGGCGGATGCCGATGCCCTGGTTCGGGAAGCAGTCGGCATAGGTCTTGCCGTTCTTGAACGGCGTCGTGAACATCTCCTTGCCGGCTTCGAGCGAGAACTCGTAGGGCGGAAACTGCTCCTTCTCCTCCCACTGCTTGTGCAGGTCCTCGTCCATGGAATAGGGTCCGTTGACGAAATCCTCGAGCTTCAGCTTGGGGAATTTGGCGGTGAAGAATTTCTGGAATGCGGCCTTGTCGGCGGCGGGATCGACGCTGTCGACAGCGCGCGCCGGCGCGAGCGCAAGCACGCCGAGCGCAAGCGCGGCAACGGTCGCGCGGACTGCCAGCCGCCGCGTCATTGAATCTTCGCCGTGGTGCTGTCGGTGGCGCCCTTGTTGTCGACCCAGCTGACCTTCAGCTCGCCGTCCTTCTTGCCGCCCTTGAAGGCGAACTTGACATAGGGATCCTTGGAGACGCCGCCGCCCCAGTCCGCGACGAACACCGGCTTGCCGTCATATTCGAAGGTCAGCACCTGGATGAAATGCGGCGGGATGATCTCGCCCTTGGCGTCCTTGACGAAGCCGGAATCCATCGGATGCTGGATCAGCGCCTGCACCTCGGTGGTGTCGCCGTTCGAGGTAGCGCGGACGCGAATGCTCGATGCCATCTGATTTGTTCCCTGTTGAGCCTAGCCGCCGCAGCCGCCGACGGTGACCTTGATTTCCTTGGTCGCGCTATAGAGCTTGCCATCGGCCTCGACCAGCACCACCACATTGCTGGTCTTGGCCATCTTGATGCGGTTGCCGACGCTCGGCAGCGTGCCGTCCGGAATCTTGTAGGACGCGACCAGCGAGATCGGGTTCTCGCTCACCAAAAACGAGATCGAGGTGACGCCCGGCAGTGTCGTGGTGGCCGAGATCGGCACCACAGCGCCGTTCTCGGCGATCTCGGGCGCATCCATCTTGACCTTGTCCGACGGCTCGGCGGTCTTGCCGTAGAGCGCCTTGATGGCGTCGGCCACGGTCTTCTGCTTGAACGCGTCTTCCGGATATTTGTCGTTGGCGGCCGCGAGCGCCTGCGGCACGTCGAACGGGATCACCCCGAGGCCGATCAGTGCGGCGACGCCCGCGCCCTTCAGCAGCAGGCGGCGCACTTCGGAATATTC
Organism: Bradyrhizobium sp. SK17; assembly: GCF_002831585.1. GTDB lineage: Bacteria > Pseudomonadota > Alphaproteobacteria > Rhizobiales > Xanthobacteraceae > Bradyrhizobium. The sequence goes on from NZ_CP025113.1 coordinate 1,948,535, forward strand.
GTTGGTCGCGATGTTCATCGAAAATCTCCTCAAGCGGTCGCGGCGTCACAGGGTCTGCAGGAAGTCCACCACGGCGTCGATTTCCTTCTCGCTCAGAATCCGGTTGCGGCCGAACGGCGGCATCACGGTCTGCGGGTTGCGTTTGGTCTCATCGGTGACGATCGCGATCAGCTCGTCGCGGCTGTATTTCGCCTTGAGTCCGGTCAGCTCGGGGCCGATCGTGCCGGGCAGCTCGCCGCCCTTGATGACATGGCAGGTCAGGCAATTGCCCTTGCCGCGGTCGAAAGCGAGCTTTTGGCCCTCAGTGGCGGACTGGGCCTGCGCGGGCATAGCCACGGCGATGCCGGCCAGCAGCGCCAGAACGAAGGCTGGCTTGGTGAAAGTGGCGATCAAGGACGTTTCCCGGGCTTCAATCTCGATGATCCCATCGCAATATAAAGAGTGGAAAGCACAAAGGCCATCGGCTGGCAACTTGGAGAATAGGCGCGTTGCGACGGGGTTAATGTCGTTACGGAAAGGTCAGCGCAGATGAAACCAGGCCCGTCATCCTGAGCAGGCCGCAACGCGGCCGTCTCGAAGGGTGGACGGCCCGACCGGTGGCTGTGCATTCTTCGAGGCTCGCCGGCGGCGCAATTGCGCCGCAAGGCTCGCACCTCGGAATGACGGGGAAGCAACAGCGGTGTCGTTTCGGTTCCGATTTTGCCGATTGCGGTTGCGCGGTCTACATTCGGCTAACACAGGAGACGTGCGGTGGCGGAGTTCGTGGTGGAGTTCGGCAAGGACGGTCGGCCGGTTGAGGCGGACGGTCGGCTCGACGCGGCGGCCTTCCACCGCAACCATCAGCCGATCTGGGCGGTCCTGAAGGATTTCCTCGCCGGCCGATCCGGCGACGTGCTGGAAGCCGGCAGCGGCACCGGCCAGCATGTCGTCCATTTCGCCAGCCAGACGCCCGACATCATCTGGTGGCCGAGCGACCTCCATGCCGCGCATCTGCGCAGCATCGCGGCCTGGCGCGCCCATGCCGGGCTTGCCAACATCCGGCCGGCGCAGCCGATCGATCTGTCCGATCCGGCCTGGTCGCCGGCGCCGTCGGACGGCAAAGGTCCGGACAGGCTGCTCGCGATCTTCTGCGCCAATGTGATCCACATCGCGCCGTGGCGCGTCGCCGAGGGCCTGTTCGCCGGCGCCGCGCGGCATCTGCGCGCCGACGGCCGGCTGTTCCTCTACGGCCCGTTCAAGCGCGGCGGCAAGCACACTGCGCTCAGCAATGCCGTGTTCGACACCTCGTTGCGCGAACGCGACGCCGAGTGGGGCGTGCGCGACATCGCCGATGTCGAAGCGCTCGCGGAGAGCGTCGGGCTGAAGCTCGGCGGCACTTTCGAGATGCCGGCCAACAACATGATCCTGATGTTCGTGCGGAAGGATGCGGGTCAATCGTAGGATGGGTAGAGCGCAGCGAAACCCATCGCGCTTGTCCGAGGCGACGGTTGATGGGTTTCGCTGCGCTCTACCCATCCTACAGATCGGGCAATGGCCAGCTCAGTCGTAAGCCAGACACCATCCGTCCCCGCGCAGCCAGCAACGCGCGTCGGGAATCCCGGCATCGCGGTAGAGCCGCGTCACCTTCTGCCAGCCGCCGCGGGCGAAGGCTTTGGCCAGCGCCTGCTCTGATGGCTCGTCGCGGCCGCCGTCACAGGGAATGATCGCGACCGGTGAAATCCAGTCGGCTTGATACGCGCCATCGGCGCGTCGGACCCGGAACACCGCGCCGGAGCGCGCCACATGCTCCGGCGTGCCGCCCTTGAAGCCCGCATCCGATGTCAGCGGCAGGATCAGGCGGCCACCCTCGGCGAGGCCGTCGAGCCAGCGCGCCGCGGGCCGGGTGCAGCCGGCGTTGACGTAGATCACGCCGGCCGGCCTGAACTCCACCTGCGTGCCGTCACCCGTGATGATCTCGACATTTGAATAAGGGGCGAGATTGGCGCGGGCACGTGCCGCAAGCTCCGGGTCGTATTCAATGCCGGTGACCCGGCCGGTCGGTCCGACCAGATGCGCGAGCAGGGCCGTGTAGTAACCCGTGCCGGTTCCAACATGCACCACGTGTTCGCCAGCGGCGGGCGCGGCCCGGTGCATGAGGTGGGCGTGCAGCGAGGGCTGGCCATTGTTGAGGCGTCGTTCGGGCAGCAGCGCGACGAGGTCGTTGGTGTAGAGGTAGACAGGATCGGCATCGGGCGTCGGCATGTAATCCTGTCGAAACCCCCGCAGCATCATCCATGGTCCCGAGCCGACGAAATCCTCTCGGGGAATCGCGGCGAAGGCCGCGGCGACGCGCGGATCGACGACGTTGGCGGCGGCCAGGATCTGCCTGGCGTAGGCTCCGCGGACGATGCGGAGTTCGGCTTGCGGGTCCATCGCGGTGCTCCCTTTGCCTTTCGTGTGTCATTTGACACATCAATGTGTGTGAAATAGCATACTTCAACGACGGAGGCCAGAATGAAGAGACGGCTTTATCCGGCCGTGCTGGAGCGCGGACCACGCGGCGCGTTCGGGGCATGGTTTCCGGATTTTCCCGGCTGCGTGGCCGGCGGCAAATCGCAGGAGGAGGCGATCGAGCGCGCCGAGCGTGCGCTGGCGCAGGCGGTGGACGGCTGGCTCGAGCAGGGCCACGCGCTGCCGGAGCCGACGCCGATCGAGCGGATCGTGCCGCCCAAGGGCTCCGACGTCGCGGCGTTCTTCATGGTCGGCGTCGATCCGCCCGATCCGTCCGAGCGCGTCAATGTCTACCTGCCGAAGAGCCTGATCACGCGCATCGACAAGCGCGCCGCGGAGCTCGGCATGAGCCGTTCGAGCTTCTTCGGCTTTGCGAGCTCGCTCGCGCTGGAATGGCCGGGCGGATTTCCGCGCGGCGCCCCGATCGCGCCGCGCTCCAAGGTGCACAAGACCGGCGCGCTGCGCGCCGAGAAGCGGCCGGGAAAGAAGCCGGCGCGGTAGGGCGATTGCAGCCGCCGTCATTCCGGGGCGCGCCTCTTGGCGCGAGCCCGGAATGACGAAGTTGGGTACCAGCCGCACTTTGCTTTCGCCGCCCCTCGTGCGCCTCCCGCATGGCGTACGTCCGTTTGCGCCGGTTGATCGGCCTGCACCCGCTCTCCATAGTGCCGGCGATTGCAGGCCGCCGGGGCCTCGACGCGGGACTATCGATGATCGACGTGACAGCTGCGGACGAAACCAGTGACGACGCGCGGGCGCGCGCCAATGTGTGGCGGCTGGCGGCGGCGCAGGCGCTGACCGGGGCCAATTCGGCCGTGATCTTCGCCACCGGCTCGATCGTCGGCGCGTCGCTGGCGCCGAGCGTCTCGCTCGCCACCGTGCCGCTCTCGATGTATGTGCTCGGCCTTGCCGCCGGCACGCTGCCGACCGGCGCGATCTCGCGCGCCTATGGCCGCCGCACAGCCTTCATCATCGGCACCTTCTGCGGCACGCTCACCGGCGCGCTCGGCGCCTGGGCGATCCTGCATTCGTCGTTCTGGCTGTTCTGCGGCGCGACCTTCCTCGGCGGACTCTATGGCGCCGTCGCGCAATCCTATCGCTTCGCGGCGGCCGACGGCGCCAGCGCTGCGTTCCGGCCCAAGGCGGTGTCCTGGGTGATGGCCGGCGGCGTATTCGCCGGCGTGCTGGGGCCGCAGCTCGTGCAATGGACCATGGACATCTGGCCGCCTTACCTGTTCGCGTTCTCCTTCGTGATGCAGGCGCTGGTCGCGCTGGTGGCGATGGCGGTGCTGTCGGGCGTCGACGCACCGAAGCCCGCGGCCGCGGATCTGCATGGCGGCCGCCCGCTGTTCGAAATCGCCAGGCAGCCGCGCTTCATCGCCGCCGCGCTGTGCGGCGTGATCGCCTATCCGATGATGAACCTGGTGATGACCTCGGCGCCGCTCGCGATGAAGATGTGTGGGCTCACGGTCAGCGATTCCAATTTCGGCATCCAGTGGCACATCGTGGCGATGTATGGCCCGAGCTTCTTCACCGGCTCGCTGATCGCGCGGTTCGGCGCACCGCGCATCGTCGCGCTCGGGCTGGCGCTGGAGGCGGTGGCCGCGATGATCGGGCTGTCGGGCATCACGGCGCCGCACTTCTGGGCGACGCTGTTCGTGCTCGGCGTCGGCTGGAATTTCGCCTTCGTCGGCGCCTCCGCGCTGGTGCTGGAAACGCACCGGCCGCAGGAGCGCAACAAGGTGCAGGCGTTCAACGATTTCCTCGTCTTCGGCATGATGGCGATCGGCTCGTTCTCGTCAGGCCAGCTGCTCGCGCATTACGGCTGGAACGCGGTCAACTGGGTGGTGTTCCCGCCGGTGCTGCTCGGCCTTGCCGTGCTGTCACTGGCGTCATTTGCCAAGCGGCGGGCGAAATTGCGCGCGGTGGAAGAGATTCCGGACCCGAGCATGTAGGCATGTTCCGGAAAAATGTGCCGCGGCTTCCCGCAAGAACATGCCCAACGATCTCCTGCTGCCAACTGCTGACACTTCGACCCGCTTCGAAGTGACGTGCTTGCACAGCTCCCTACATCGTGAGAACGGATTAATCCGGTCATGACGATGTCGGAAGCAAGAGCAAGAAATGGACGCATCCTCACCCACGCGAACTGACGAATCCTCGCTCGGCTACGAAGGCTGGCGCATCGTCGCCGTCTGCTTCCTGCTGGCGACCTTCGGCTGGGGCCTCGGCTTCTACGGCCAGAGCGTCTATGTCGCCGAGCTGCACAAGCAGCACGGCTGGCCGGCCTCGCTGGTCTCGTCGGGCACTACCTTCTTCTATCTGTTCGGTGCAGCGCTGGTCGCCTTCGTCAGCGAGGCGATCAAGGCGTTCGGCGCGCGCAGTTGCCTGATCGCCGGCACCTTGGCGATGGCGGTCGCGTCGGTTGCGATCGGCCAGGTGCGCGAGCCGTGGCAGCTCTATCTCGCCGACGCGCTGCTGGCGGTCGGCTGGGCCGGCACCAGCCTCGGCATCATCACCAACACGCTCGGCCTGTGGTTCGACAAGAAGCGCGGCATGGCGATCAGCCTGGCGCTGAACGGCGCGAGCTTCGGCGGCATCGTCGGCGTGCCGCTGCTGGTGACCGGGATCGGCGCATTCGGCTTCTCCGGAGCGATGATCGCCGCCGCCGGGCTGCTGGTCGTGATCATGGTGCCGGTGATCCTGATCTTCGTCGGGCGGCCACCGGCGCATCTGCACGCGGTGACGTCAGCGGCTGCTGATGCGCCGTCAGCGACCCAGATCCGGGCGAGGGCGCTGCGCGACATCCGCTTCCTCTCGGTCTCGATCGCGTTCGCGCTGGTGCTGTTCGCCCAGGTCGGCTTCATCGTGCATCTGATCGCCTATCTCGACCAGGTGATCGGTCGCGAGCGCGCCACGGTGGCGATGGCGCTCTTGACCGCGATGGCCGTGGTCGGCCGCGTCTCGTTCTCTTTCGTGATCGACCGGCTCAACCAGCGGCTGGCATCGGCGCTGTCCTTTGTCAGCCAGGCGGTCGCGCTCGTCATCATCATCAACGTGCACAACGACGTGGCGCAGATCGCCGCCTGCGCGCTGTTCGGCTTCTCGGTCGGCAATCTGATCACGCTGCCGGCGTTGATCGTGCAGCGCGAGTTCGATCCACGCGCTTTCGGCGTGCTGGTCAGCCTGATCACCGCGATCAACCAGATCACCTACGCGTTCGGCCCCGGCGTGATCGGGCTGCTGCATGATCTCTCGGGCAGCTACACGCTGCCGTTCTATGGCTGCATCGGCCTCGAACTGATCGCGGCCGTGACGATCATGACCCGCGGACCGGCCGCGCCATCCTGAAAACGACCTTGTAGCCCGGATGAGCGAAGCGATATCCGGGACCGCGCCGCGGAATTACGATTGTCGGGTCACGGAATTATCCCGCGCGCTGCTTCAGCAACTCCTCGAGGTCGAGCCGCCGCGTGAACATTGAAAGCTTGCCGTCTGCGCTGCGCGGCCAATCGGCTTCGGGGCGGTCCCAATAGAGCTCGACGCCGTTCTCGTCGGGATCGCGCAGGTACAGCGCCTGGCTGACGCCATGGTCGCTGGCGCCATCGAGCTGGATGCCGGCCGAGATCACCCGGTGCAGCGCGTCGGCGAGCGCGGGGCGGGTCGGGTAGAGGATGGCGGTGTGGAACAGGCCGGTGGTGCCTGATGGCGGCGGGTGGCCGCCCTTGCTCTCCCAGGTATTGAGGCCGATGTGGTGGTGATAGCCGCCGGCCGAGATGAAGGCCGCGCCGGAGCTCATGCGCTGCTGCAACTCGAAGCCGAGCACGCCGCAATAGAAGCCGAGCGCACGGTCCAGGTCGGCCACCTTGAGATGGACATGCCCGATCCGCGTGCCCGCGATGATGGGAGGATTTTGCGACATAGACTGCTCCGCTGGCGTCAGCGCCCTGCTGCTCAGGGCAAGGCTTCGCCGCCTGATATAGTCCGGATTTGCCTGGACCGGAGCAATCCATCCGGAAACGCAGCGTTTCCGAACGGCGCCACGGTCCGCCTGACCTAGCAGAGCTCCGACAACTCGCCGCCGGGCAGCTGGAACTCGAACGTGTTCAGCGTCATCGACACCATCGTGTAGTAGCCGCACAGGCCGATCACCTCGACGAGGCCACGCTGGCTCAGCACCTCGATCGCCTCGTCATACAGTGCCTTCGGCAGGCCGTGACCTTCGTGCAGCGCCTTGGCGACGTCGTAGATCACCCTGGCCTTGGGATCGTCGAAGGTCGGCGTCCGGCGCACGCGGATGTCCTCGATGATCTTCGGATCGAGGCCGCCCTTCAGCGCGAGCCGCTTGTGGGCGTACCATTCGTAATGCGCGGTCCAGTGCCGGGCGGTGACGAGGATCGCGATCTCCGACAGCTTTGCGGGAAAGATCGTGTCGAAGCGCAAGACCTCGCCGAGCCGCGTGGCATGCCGCGCCATCTCCGGGCTGTTCAGCCAGGCCAGCATCGGCGCCGGTGGCGCGCCGCGCTTGCCGGCGATCGACTCGTCGTAGGTTTCTTTCTGGGCGGCGTTCATTTCGCTAGGCGAAAGCAGCTTCAGCCGCATGTCCGTTTTCTCTTGTTTTTCAAGCGTTACCCCATCTCGGCGATACACCCGAACCTGCAAGGTGAGTAGCGACGCCAGAGCATGGCGCGGCCGCGAGGCATATTGAATTCGGCGGCTGCGTAGGTCTAAGGTCGAATCCAATTCGTCGATTTTGAGTGGAAACGCACCCATGGCTGACCTTGAGACATTCCGCGCCGAGACCCGCGCCTGGCTGGAGCAGAACTGCCCGCCGGAGATGCGCAAGCCGATGGCCTCGGATGGCGACACCTTCTGGGGTGGCCGCAACACGAAATTCTCCTCCGAAGCGCAGCGCGTCTGGTTCGAGCGGATGCGCGACAAGGGCTGGACCGTTCCGCATTGGCCGAAGGAATATGGCGGCGGAGGCCTCGACGGCGAGGAAGCCAAGATCGTGCGCCAGGAGATGGCGGCGATCGGCGCGCGCCAGCCGCTGACCTCGTTCGGCATCTCGATGCTCGGGCCGGCGCTGCTGCAATACGGCACCGAGGAGCAGAAGAAGGAGCATCTGCCGAAGATCGCCGCGGGCCTGATCCGCTGGTGCCAGGGTTATTCCGAGCCGAACGCCGGCTCCGACCTCGCTTCGCTGCAAACCCGCGCGATCGGCGACGGCGACGACTACATCATCAACGGCCAGAAGATCTGGACCTCCTACGCCAACTATGCCGACTGGATCTTCTGCCTGGTGCGCACCGATCCGGCCGCCAAGAAGCATGACGGCATCAGCTTCATCCTGTTCGACATGACCTCGAAGGGCGTGTCGACCAAGCCGATCCTGCTGATCTCCGGCTATTCGCCATTCTGCGAAACCTTCTTCGACAATGTCCGGGTGCCGAAGTCGCATGTCGTCGGCACCGTCAATCGCGGCTGGGATGTCGCGAAGTATCTGTTGCAGCATGAGCGCGCGATGATCTCGGGCATGGGCGAGCGCGGCGTCGGCCGTCCGCTCGGCCAGATCGCCGCCGACTCGGTCGGCGCGGATGCGCAAGGCAAGCTCGACGATGCCCAACTGCGCAGCCAGATCGCGAATTTCGAGGTCGATGAGGCGGCGCTTGCCGCGGCGGCCGAGCGCGCGGTCGATCTCGCCAAGGCCGGGCAGTCGCATCCGGCGTTCTCGTCGGCGATGAAATATTACGGCACCGAGCTCAACAAGCGCCGCTACGAGATCCTGATGTCCGCGGGCGGCAGCGACGCGCTGGAATGGGAGAGCGACCGTTCCCGCGGCGGCGCCCGTCCGCGCGCCTGGCTGCGCACCAAGGCCAACTCGATCGAGGGCGGCACCTCTGAGGTGATGCTCGGCATCGTCGCCAAGCGCATCCTCGATCTGCCCGGCGCGTGACGCACAATCTCACCACACGTCATTCCGGGATGGCCCGCAGGGCCAGGCCCGGAATCCATAACCACGATCGTGCGTATGGATTCCGGGCTCGCGACGATGTCGCGCCCCGGAATGACGAGATTAACATCTGAAGAGCGGAATCCATCCATGGCCCTCGTCCTCACCGAAGAACAATCCATGCTGCGCGACAGTGCGCGCGGTCTCATCAGCGACAAGGCGCCGGTGGCGCATCTGCGCGGCCTGCGCGATGCCAAGGACACCACCGGCTTCTCGCGCGAGCTCTGGAAGACGTTTGCCGAGATGGGCTTCTCCGGCCTCTTGGTGCCGGACCAGTTCGGTGGCAGCGGGCTGGGCTGCGTCGAGGCCGGCATCGTCATGGAGGAGATCGGTCGCACCTTGATGCCGTCGCCGTTCCTTTCGACCTCGGTGCTTGCGGCCTCAGCGCTGGTGCGCGGCGGCAGCGACGCGCAGAAGGCGCAGCATCTGCCCAAGATCGCCGACGGCTCGCTGCTGGCGGCACTCGCGATCGATGAAGGCGCCAAGCATCGCCCGCTGCAAACCAAATTGCAGGCCACGCGCTCCGGCAACGGCTTCAAGCTGTCGGGCGACAAGGCCTTCGTGGTCGACGGTCACACCGCCGACCTGCTGATCGTCGCCGCGCGCAGCGCGGGCAGCACCGGCGACAGGAACGGGCTGACGCTGTTCCTGGTCGATCCCAAGGCGAAGGGGCTCGCGATCGAGCGCACCGCGATGGTCGATTCGCACAATGCCGCGCGCATCGTGTTCGACAATGTCGAGGTCAACGCCGACAGCGTGCTCGGCGAGGTCGATCAGGGCTTTGGGCTGCTCGAGAGCGTGCTCAATATCGGCCGCGGCGCGGTCGCCTCAGAAATGGTCGGTCTCTCCGACGAGGTGTTCGGCCGCACCGTGACCTACCTGAAGGAGCGCAAGCAGTTCGGCAAGGCGATCGGCGAATTCCAGGCGTTGCAGCACCGCGCCGCCCAGATCTACATCGATATCGAGATCACCCGCGCCGCGGTCCTGAAGGCGCTACAGGCGCTCGATACCAACATCGACAAGGCCGCGACCGCGGTCGCGGTGGCAAAGGCGCGCGCCGGCACCACGGCGACGCTGGCCGTGCAGGAAGGCGTGCAGATGCACGGCGGCATGGGCATGACCGACCAGTTCGACATCGGCTTCTTCATGAAGCGCGCCCGCGTCTGCCAGGAGCTGTTCGGCGACAGCAATTTCCATACGGATCAGTTGGCGCAGGGTAAGGGATACTAAGCCGACGCGTCAGCGCAACGCCGTCGCCACACAACACACTATCATCGCCCGGTTCAACCGGGCGATCCAGTATTCCAGAGAGGTCAGTGCTTGAGCCGAGAAGCCTCGGCGTACTGGATCACCCGCTTTTTCGCGGGTGATGACAGCAGAGGGGGCGGTAGCAGCGGTGGTCTGGGCTGTGTTGCCGATCACCGGATCGGCGGCGCGTATTGCACGCCGCCGGCGTTCCAGAGCTGGTTCATGCCGCGCGGGATCTTCAGCTTGGAATCGGCGCCGACGTTGCGGTCGTAGACCTCGCCGTAATTGCCGACATGGCGGATGATGCGCACCGCCCAGTCCTTGGTCAGGCCGAGATCCTCGCCATAGGCGCCCTCGGTGCCGACCAGCCGCATCACTTCCGGCTTCTTCGACTTCAGCGCCTCGTCGATGTTCTTCGAGGTGATGCCGAGCTCCTCGGCGTTGATCATGGCGTACAGCGTCCACTTCACGATCATCATCCAGTCGTCGTCGCGCTGCCGCACCACCGGCGCCAGCGGCTCCTTGGAGATGATGTCGGCCAGGATCATGTGATCGCCCGGCTTGGAGAGGTTGAGCCGCAGCGCATAGAGCTGCGAGGCGTCCGAGGTCAGCGTGTCGCACTGGCCTGAATCATAGGCCTTCACGACGTCGTCCAGCTTGTCGAACTTCATCTCCGTGTACTTCATGTTGTTGGCACGGAAATAGTCGGCGAGGTTGAGCTGGGTCGTGGTGTTGCCCTGCACGCAGACCTTGCTGCCGTTGAGGTCGAGCGCGGAATCGATGTTGCGCGCGCGCGGGATCATGAAGCCCTGGCCGTCATAATAGGCGACCGCCGGGAAATAGAGATCGTAATTGACCTCGCGCGACATGCTCCAGGTCGAGTTGCGCGACAGGATGTCGACCTTTCGGTTCTGCAATTCCTTGAAGCGTTCGCTGGCGTCGAGCGGCACGAACTTCGCCTTGGTCGGATCGTCGAAGATCGCCGACGCCACCGCGCGGCAGAAGTCGACGTCGAAGCCGGTCCAGTTGCCCTTGTCGTCCGGGATCGAGAAGCCGGGCAGGCCCTTGTTGACGCCGCACAGCACCTCGCCGCGGCGGATGGTGCGCTTCAGGGTGCGGGTGTCGTAACGCTCATAGGTGATGGCGGCGGCCGCGACCAGCACGGCGACCGCGAGCCCGATCGTCAGGCCGCCTCGAAATGTACGCATGGGTTCTCTCTCGCGAAGGATCGGGGAAAAATCAGGTCGAATATCGCAGGCGGGGTAGCAAAGATCAGAGTTCGGGCTTCTGGCGGATGATCACCTTGGTGCCGACGGGAACGCGGTTGTAGAGATCGGTGACGTCGGCGTTGACCAGACGGAAGCAGCCGGAGGAGATCGCGGTGCCGATGGTGTCGGGCTGGTTGGTGCCGTGGATGCGGTAGACCGTGGTGCCGAGATACATCGCGCGTGCGCCGAGCGGATTGCCCGGCCCGCCCGCCATGAAGCGCGGCAGATAGGGCTGGCGCGCGATCATCTCCGGCGGCGGGGTCCAATCCGGCCATTCGGCCTTGCGGGTGATGTTGACCAGGCCCTGCCACTGGAAGCCGTCGCGGCCGACGCCGATGCCGTAGCGCAGCGCACGGCCGTTGCCCTGCACGAGATAGAGATGACGCTCGGCGGTGGAGATGATGATGGTGCCCGGCGCTTCGTTGGTCCGGTAGTACACGACCTGCTTCTGCCATTCCGGATCGAGCTGATAGCTGTCGTCCGCGATCAGGCCGGGCTCGTCGACGTCCGGCCGGCTCTGGGCGAAGCCTTGCGATGTCGACAGCACGAGCGTGCCCGCCGCGATCATCATCCAGACCAGGTGACGAAGTTTGGTCATGCAAAGCTCTCCTTGTGGCGCTGCCACCCAAATCGCGGCAACATCAAATCTCAGCGGCAGCTTGATGGCAAGTTTAGGGCGGGCGCTACCCTATATCACTGTAATGCTTCTGTTTTTTGTCGGTCGCGCTGTGCGCTTGCAACACCGCCGGCGCTATTTCGGCGCGATCCAGAGTCGCAAGGCGAAGGAGATCAGGGCCACCGTGCCGACGCCGCCGAGCCACAGCGCCACGAACCACAGCAGGCGCTGGCCGAGCGGACGCTGATCCGGATCGGGTCGTCGCATCAATGATATCCGTGGCCGGGACGCACCTTGCCGCGGAACACCCAATAGGCCCAGGCGGTGTAGCCGAGGATCAGCGGCACCAGGATCGAGACCCCGAACAGCATGAAGATCTGGCTGTTGGCGGGAGCTGCCGCCTGCCAGATCGTGATGCTCTGCGGCACGATATACGGATACATGCTGATGCCGAGCCCGGCATAGGACAATGCGAACAGCGCCAGCGTCAGGAAGAACGGCTGGTGATCGTTCTTGTTGCCCAGCGCGCGCAGCAACAGCGCGGTGACCGCGGCGACCGCGATCGGCACCGGCGCGGTCAGGATGATGTTGGGCCAGGCGAACCAGCGCTGGGTGTATTGCACGCTCAGGAACGGGGTTGCGATGCTGACGGCGCCGATCGCGCACAGCATCGCCACCAGCAGGATCCAGCTCAGGTGATAGGCGCGGTCGCGCAGCTCGGCTTCGGTCTTCATCACCAGCCAGGTTGCTCCGAGCAGCGCATAGCCGATCACCAGCGCGATGCCGGTCAGCACGCTGAACGGCGTCAGCCAGTCCCACCAGCCGCCGGCATAGTGGCGTCCCTCGACATGGATGCCTTGCAGGATGGCGCCGAGCGCGATGCCTTGCGCCAGCGTCGCCACCAGCGAGCCGCCGGCAAAGGCGAGATCCCATTTGTTGCGCGCCTTCTGGGTGCGCCAGCGGAATTCGAAGGCGACGCCGCGAAACACCAGGCCGAGCAGCATCGCGATCATGGGCGTGTAGAGCGCCGGCATCAGCACCGCATAGGCCAGCGGAAATGCCGCCATCATGCCGCCGCCGCCGAGCACCAGCCAGGTCTCGTTGCCGTCCCACACCGGCGCCACCGTGTTCATGATGACGTCGCGATCGGCCTTTTGCGGAAACAGCGGAAACAGGATGCCGAGGCCGAGATCGAAGCCGTCCATCACGACATAGACGAACACGGCAAAGGCGATGATGAAGGCCCAGATGGTGGCGAGATCGATCATCGCGCGCCCTCCACGGCTGCGCCCGCGGCCGGCGTGATGCCGGCGGCGCGGGCGGGGAGATCCGGCGTCGGGCCCTGTTCGCCGGGATGCGGCGGCTGCGCCATCAGCCGCAGGATGTAGATCACGCCCGCGGTGAACACGGTGAAGTAGACGATGATGAAGGCGATCAGCGAGGAGCCGACCGCGGGCGCCGCCAGTGGCGACGCCGAGTCCACCGTGCGCAGCAGTCCGTAGACGGTGAATGGTTGCCGCCCGGTCTCGGTGGTGATCCAGCCCGCCAGCACCGCAATAAATCCGGCCGGCCCCATCAGCACCGCGAAGCGGTGCAGCAGCGGCGACTGGTACATCAGGCCGCGCCAGCGCATCAGCAGGCTGAACAGGCCGAGCCCCAGGATCAGGAAGCCGAGCCCGACCATGACGCGGAACGCCCAGAAGGTGATCGGCACCGGCGGCCAGTTCTCACGCGGCACGGTGTCGAGGCCGGCGAGCGGTGCGTCGAGCGAATGCTTGAGGATCAGCGACGACAGTTTCGGCACCTCGATCGCGTATTTCACCCTGGCGTCGCGCTCGTCGGGCCAGCCGAACAGGATCAGCGGCGCGCCGTCCTTGTGGCTCTGGAAGTGGCCTTCCATCGCCATCACCTTGGCCGGCTGATGCTCCAAGGTGTTGAGGCCGTGCTGGTCGCCGGCCAGGATCTGGATCGGCGCCACCAGGGTTGCCATCCACATCGCCATCGAGAACATCACGCGCGGCCCGGCCAGATGCTGGTCGCGCAACAGATGCCAGGCGCCGACCGCGCCGACCACCAGCGAGGTGGTGAGGTAGGCCGCCAGCACCATGTGCACGAGGCGATAGGGAAATGACGGATTGAAGATCACCTTGAACCAGTCGGCGGCGACGAACTGGCCGTCGGCGTTGACGGCATAGCCGGTCGGCGTCTGCATCCAGGAATTGGCCGACAGAATCCAGAACGCCGAGATCAGCGTGCCGATCGCGACCATCAGGGTCGCTACGAAATGCAGCCTGGGCCCGACCCGCGACAGCCCGAACAACATCACGCCGAGGAAACCGGCCTCGAGGAAGAACGCGGTCAAGACCTCGTAGGCCATCATCGGGCCGATCACCGGCCCGGTCTTGTCGGCGAACGACGCCCAGTTGGTGCCGAACTGGTAGGACATCACGATGCCCGAGACCACGCCCATGCCGAACGCGACCGCGAAGATCTTCAGCCAGTAATTGAACAGGTTGATGAAGACCTCGCGCTTGGTGATCAGCCAAAGCGCCTCCAGCACCGCGAGATAGCTCGCAAGCCCGATCGAGAATGCCGGGAACACGATATGGAACGACATCGTGAAAGCGAATTGCGCGCGGGCGAGTACGACCGCATCCCAGCCTTCGAACATGATCCACCATTTGTCGTCGACCCGGCGTGGACCTTACCACGCCGGGTGTGACGACGACACAGGGCGGATTGTCTAATCAACTATTGGCGTTGAGCAGCCGGGCGACGGTGCGGTCGATCTCGTCGTACCGCCCTTCGCCGGCATGTTGGAAGACGATCTTGCCGTTCTGGTCGATGATGTATTGCGCCGGCCAATACTGGTTACCGTAGGCGTTCCAGGTCTGCGAATTGTTGTCCTGCGCCACCGGATAGAGGATGCTGTGCCGCTTCAGCGCCGCCTGCACGTTGGACGCCGAATGCTCGAACGGGAATTCCGGCGTGTGGACGCCGATCACGACCAGGCCGCGGTCCCGGTACTTCGAATAGAGCTCGGTGACGTGCGGCAGCGTGTTGACGCAGTTGACGCAGCCATAGGTCCAGAAATCGACCAGCACGACCTTGCCGCGCAGGTCGGCAAGCCTGAGCGGCTGCGAATTGAACCAGTTGCTGATGCCGGCGAATTCAGGCGCGGTCTGGCTCTGTTCGGTGGTCATGGCGACTGCCCGCGGCACTGGCTGCGCCGGCGCGTCGGACTCGGTGCAGAGGCCGGGGATCACGGCGCCGCCGAGACCAAGCCCGGCCACCAGGGCGGATACAGCAATCAAGCGCAGGGACATCGAACTCTCCTTATGAGCTCACAGGCCGATCTGGCCGTTGGGATAGAACTGGGTCAGCCACGCCACGATCAGCGTGTCGTATTGCAGGTAGGACAGCGCGGCGAAGCCGATGATCACGACGCCAAAACCTTGCTGAAGGCGCGGCGCGATCCGTGCCAGGCCGCGCACGCGGGTGGTGACGGCCTGTCCGCCATAGGCAATGGCAAGCATCGGGATCGCGGCGCCGATCGCGTAGGTGACGAGTTGCAGGCTCGCCCATGCGGTATCCTTCGAGGTCGCGACGATGGTCAGGATCGAGCCGAGCACCGGACCGGCGCACGGCGTCCACACCAGGCCGAGCGTGGAGCCAAGCACGAAGCCGCCGAACAGGCTCTGCGACGGCGCGGCCTGACTAAGGCCGCCTGCGGCGCCGGTCAGCCTGATCGCCAGCCATTCGAACGGCGTCGGCCAGATCATCAGCAGGCCGAAGCCCGCGAGCAGGATCGCTGCGCCGGTGCGCAGCAGATTGGGATCGAAATCGAACGCGCGCGTGATCGCACTCAGCAGCAATGCCACGGCAGAGAATGACATCACGAAGCCGAGCGCGATCATCGCGGGCCGCGCCTTGCCGGTCTGGCCTATCGATACCCCAAGGAGGATCGGCAGCATCGGCAGGGTGCAAGGGGCGGCAACGGTGGCGACACCGGCAAGCAGGGCCAAAGTAAGGGCAGGGGCAAGGCTGAGCATCGTCGTCCGTCCATCAGAAGTCCCGGCGCGCCAGAGGGCCGTGCCGGGTTCGCCTGATGGTCTTCGCGAGGACGGTGCGGGCCGTTACGGCCGTCCGGGCGCGTGCCGCGTCACGTTGGTGTGAGACGCGGCACCCTCGGCCTCACGACGCTGCGCCAAAAACAGAGCGACCCGGCTGGGGGGCATCCCGGCCGGGTCGTTGGAGGTTACTTGGGAGGTTAGAACGAGGGAGGTATCGAAACTGAGTCAGTGACTTGGGGTTGGGGTTGCGTCGTTGGATATGGGTATAGAGATCGCGTTTTTCCGGGTGATGTCGTCGACTGTTTCAATTGTTTCGTCGCCGGACTTTTTTGGCTTCGTCAACAATTGCCCGGATTGCGCGATCTCCTTTTAAGTAATTGAATTAGCTTCTGTTTACGCCGCGACGCTGTCCACGCCGGCACCCCGGAGGAGGTCGGCGAGCTGCTTGCGGGCATAGAACATCCGGGTCTTCACCGTGCTCTGCGGGATACCGATGATCAGCCCGGCCTCCTCGACCGACTTCTCATGGTAGTAGACCAGGTTGATGATCTCGCGATGCGCCGGCGACAGCTTGGCGACGCAGGCGCGCAGGATCTCGCTGGTGGTGGCGCGATCAAGCGAGGTTTCCGGCGTGTCGGCGCCGTCGGCGATCTCCAGCACGTCTTCCTGGTCGATGTCCTCATGCCTGCGCTGGCGCAGCGCGGTCAGCGCCTTGAAGCGGGCGATCGACAGCAGCCAGGTCGAGACCTGCGAGCGGCCCTCGAACTGGGCCGCGGTCCGCCAGACGTCCAGGAAAACCTGGCTGACCAGATCCTCGGCCATGGTGGTGTCGCGCACCATCCGCAGCACGAAGCGGTAGACCCGCACATTGTGACGGGCATAGAGCGTGTGCATCGAGGTGCGGTCATTCTTGGCGATACGCGCGAGCAGCATTTCATCCGAGGTCGCGCGAGCAGCATCGATATGCTTCTTGGCTGCAGCGTTGATGGCGATGACGTTCGGCATGACAGGCTCCCAGTTCGCCGTTGGGCGGCGGTTCGTTGGGAGAATTGTTAGTTAGCGCCCGTTTCCGGATGTCTGCGCCAAAAGCGGAAAATGGTTTCGTGACCGGGAGAATTGTTTCGTCGCCGGCCGGACGACGAAACATTCAGGACCAAAAACTCAATTATTTCAATGCGTGGAAAATTAGAGCGACCGGAATCGCCCCTGTTGGAACGAATCCGGAGGTGACTTCCTGCACTATTCCGCTGCCTGGAGAGAGGGCGCTGCCTTTTTCGGGGCAATCCAGAATGCGTCCGGACGTTCGAACAGGAAATTGGCCCGCGCGGCCAAAGCCAGCCGCCAGATCAAGAGCGAGCCGGCGACCCCGACCACGGTCACGATCAGCGAGATCAGGCCGATGTCGTGGATCACGCCGACCCGCAGCAGCAGCGTGCGGGTCGCGGCCATCGGCAGGAAGAAGGCGAGATAGATCACGATCGAGTGCTCGCCGCAGAAGCGCAGGAAGCCGAGCCAATGGGCGCGCGCCAGCAGCGTGCCGGTCACGATGATGGCGCAGGCGCCGGCAAATCCGAGCGCCAGCGAAACCACCGGCCACTCGCTGAGATCGAGCGCGACCAGGCCGCCATTGACCAGTGCCCAGAGCCCAAGCCCGAGCAGCGCCAATGCCGGCCGCGCCCGCGCGCGATCGGACAGCGCGAAGACGTAGCGCGCCAGGACATAGCCGGTGAAGAAATAGACGAAGCGGGCGCAGAACTCGTCGATCACGGTCCAGCCGGTCGCGACATGCGCGGTCTCCAGCGCCGCGGCGAACAGCCAGATGATCAGCGGGTGGACATTGCGCGTCAGCTTGGTGACGACGAAGAAGATCGGCAGCAGGTAGATGAACCACAGCGTGCCGAACGGCTCGATGAAGGATTCGAGATATTGCAGCCCGACCTGGGGCCAGCTGGTCTCGGCGGCCAGCGACGGCGCCTTGAAGCCGAACTGGATCGTCACCCACAGCACGTAGAAATAGGCGAAGTGCATCACCTTGCGGTCGAGATAGGTGCGCCAGTCGCGATCGATCACCACCGACAGGAACAGGCCGGAGATCAGGAAGAAGTCCGGCATCCGGAACGGCTTCGCGAACATTACGACGTAGTGCATGAAGCCGGTCTGCTCGGCGGCCTTCTCGACCCCCAGCACCGAATGCATCATCACCACCATGATGATGCAGATGCCCTTGGCATAGTCGACCCAATCGACGCGTCCGCTCGCGCTCCCGATGGAACGATCTGTCGCAGCGCCTGTGCCGTTTGTGGCCATCTGGTGTCCTGTTCCGGCCTGATCGGAGCTATCATCGGCCCGATCGGTTGCTTTCTCCTTTATCGATACAAGGGATGTGCCACCGAACCTGCGCCTTTCCCCGGTTCCTTCCGCCGGGCGAATGGTCTAAGACGCCCGGGAATCCAACGGGTTGGTTAACCATAGGGTGCGGGCCGGCCGGGCTTGGCGGACAGGCCTCTGGAATACTGGATCGCCCGGTCGAGCCGGGCGATGACAGTCGTTTTGGGGCCGAATCTGCTTATCGGCTGGTCTATGATCTCACCCCACAATCGGTGTCATCGCCCGACTTGATCGGGCGATCCAGTATCCCAGAGGCGGCAGTTGGGAACACGCAGCTACGACGTTTACATCCTCGCCGGCCACATCGGCCGCGCGCTGCGGTCGCGGTGAGAGCAATTGCCGCATCAATTCGATAGCCCGCTGCCGATCGACGCCGTGCTCGATGAGCTCGACCGCACGCTCACCGGCCACAATGCCGCCGTGCTGGTGGCGCCGCCCGGCGCCGGCAAGACCACGCGCGTACCGCTGGCGCTGCTCGATGCGCCCTGGACGAAGGGCAAGAAGATCATCGTGCTGGAGCCGCGCCGCATCGCCGCGCGCGCCAGCGCCGAGCGGATGGCGAAAACGCTCGGCGAGCGTCCCGGCGAGACCGTCGGCTATCGGGTGCGCTTCGGCTCGAAAGTCTCGCGCGCGACGCGGATCGAGGTCGTCACCGAGGGCATCTTCTCGCGCCAAATCCTCGACGATCCCGAGCTCAACGGCGTCGCCGCGGTGCTGTTCGACGAATTCCACGAGCGCTCGCTCGATGCCGATCTTGGCCTCGCGCTGGCGCGCGACGCGCAGACCGGCCTGCGCGAGGATCTGCGCATCCTCGTGATGTCGGCAACGCTCGACGGCGCGCGGGTCGCCAAGCTGCTGGGCGATGCGCCTGTGGTCGAGAGCGAGGGCCGCGCCTTTCCGGTCGAGACCCGTTATGTCGGCCGCAAGGTCGACGCGCCGGTGGAGCGGCAGATGGCCGAGACGATCGCGGTCGCGCTCCGCGCCGATGCCGGCTCGGTGCTCGCTTTCCTGCCGGGCGCGGCCGAGATCCGCCGCACCCAGACGTTCCTTACCGAGCGCGTGCACGACGCTTCAGTGGAGATCGTGCCGCTGTTCGGCGCGCTCGATGCCGCCGTGCAGGACCGCGCCATCGCGCCAGCCCCGAAGGGCATTCGCAAGGTGGTGCTGGCGACCTCGATCGCCGAGACCTCGCTGACCATCGAGGGCGTGCGCATCGTGGTCGATTCCGGCCTGGCGCGGGTGCCGCGCTACGAGCCCGACATGGCGCTGACCCGGCTGGAGACGGTGCGGGCCTCGCGCGCGGCGGTCGATCAGCGCCGCGGCCGCGCCGGCCGTATCGAGCCTGGCGTGTGCTACCGGCTCTGGGACGAGCCGCAGACCGCGTCGCTGCCGGCCTATACCGCGCCCGAAATCCTCTCCGCCGATCTGTCCTCGCTGGTGCTCGACCTCGCGCAATGGGGCGTCAGCGACCCCTCGAGTCTCGCCTTCCTCGATCCGCCGCCGGGCCCCGCGCTGAAGGAAGCGAAATCGCTGCTGGCCGAGCTCGGCGCACTCGACAGCGACGGCCGCATCACCGAGGAGGGCAAGAGCCTGCGCGCGCTGGCGCTGCCGCCGCGGCTGGCGCGCATGATCGTGGATTCCGCCCGCTTCGGCATGGGGGAAGAAGCGGCCGAGATCGCCGCCGTGCTGACCGAGCGCGGGCTCGGCGGCGACAGCGTCGATCTCGACGTCAGGCTCGACCAGTTCCGCCGCGACCGCTCGCAGCGCGCCTCGAGCGCGCGCAGCATGGCCGCGCGCTGGGCTTCGCAGGTGAAGGCGGCGGTGAGCGAGCAGAAGGATCTCTCGACCGGCGTCATGTTGGGGTTTGCGTTTCCGGACCGCGTCGCGAAGAACCGCGGCAATGGCAGCTTCGTGCTGGCCAACGGCCGCGGCGCTGCCGTCGAGCAGACCGCGGCGCTGGCGCGGCTGCCTACCATCGCGGTGGCCGAACTGACCGGCACGGCTGCGAGCGGCCGCATCCTGCTGGCGGCGCCGATCACCCAGGAGGAGATCGAGCAGCGCTTCGCCGACCAGATCGAGAATGTCGAGGAGGTGACGTTCGACCGCGGCGCGATGGCGCTGCGCGCGCGCCGCCGCCGTTCGCTGCACGCGATCACGCTGTCGGAGGCACCGATGCCGCTCAAGCCATCGGCCGAGACGGCGCGCATCTTCGCCGACGGCCTGATCGCGGCCGGCCTCGACCGGCTGCCGTGGTCGAAGCAAGCGAAACAATGGCGCGACCGCGTCATGTTCCTGCGCAAGGCCGAGGACGAGAGCTGGCCCGATCTGTCGGATGCTGCGCTCGCCGCGCGTGCCGACGACTGGCTGGTGCCTGCGCTGTACGACAAGATCGCGCTGAAGGACCTGTCCGCCGGTGACCTGTCGGATGCGCTGATGGCGTTGCTGCCCTGGGAGTTGCGCGCGCGGCTGGATCGCGAGGCGCCGACGCATTTCGAGGCGCCGACCGGAACCCAGCTTGCGATCGACTACGAGGCCGAGCAGGGCCCGACCATTGCGGTCAGGTTGCAGGAACTGTTCGGGCTGAACACCCATCCCTCGATCGCCAGGGGCGCGGTGCCACTGGTGCTGGAACTGCTGTCACCCGCGCAGCGCCCGGTGCAGGTGACACGCGATCTGCCCGGTTTTTGGCGCGGCAGTTACGCCGCGGTTCGGTCCGATCTGCGCGGCCGCTATCCGCGCCATCCCTGGCCGGAAGATCCCGCCAGCGCGATGCCGACAAGGCGCGTGAAACCGCGCGGGACGTGATGTCAGCGCAAACGTGCCGTGCCAACGTTTCGCTTTGTTGCGCCTGAAGGTCGTATTTCTCTTATTCGTCGTCCCGGCGAAGGCCGGGACCCATACGCCGCGGCCGGTGTTGTGGACGGGACTCGTCGTTCCAACATCGCGCAATAAAACACATTTGTGGTTATGGGTCCCGGCCTTCGCCGGGACGACGCCGAGTCTCCGTTTTTCGATCATGCTTGATCGGTCGCTCTGGCGAGCGCCGGCAAACGGTGGTTAGATTTGCTCGCCGGGATCACGGGCTCGCAATCTGGGGAGACCGCTGTGGAGATCAAGAACGCATCGCCGTCGCTGTACAATGAGGATCTCGCGCCGGCCAAGGAGCGCAACTGGGGCGCCTTTAGCATCTTCAACGTCTGGACCTCCGACGTCCACAGCCTGTGGGGCTATTATCTCGCCGCCAGCCTGTTCCTGCTCTGCGGCAGCTTCGTCAATTTCATCCTGGCGATCGGCATCGGCTCGCTGGTCATCTTCGTGCTGATGAGCCTGGTCGGCAATGCCGGCGTGAGAACCGGCGTGCCCTATCCGGTGTTGGCGCGGGCCTCTTTCGGGATCTGGGGCGCCAACATTCCGGCGCTGGTGCGTGCCGTCGTTGCCTGCTTCTGGTACGGCGCGCAAACCGCGGCGGCATCGGGCGCGATCGTCGCGCTCTTGACCCGCATCGACAGCTTCAAGGCGTTCCACCAGTCGAGCCACATGCTCGGCCATTCGACGCTCGAGGTGATCTGCTTCGTCGTGATCTGGGCGCTGCAACTCTTGATCATCCAGCGCGGCATGGAGACGGTGCGCCGCTTCCAGGATTGGGCAGGGCCGGCGGTATGGCTGATGATGTTGATCCTCGCGGTCTATCTCTGCATCGTTGCTGGCGGCATCTCGCTCACCGCGCCGATCCCGCAGGACGTGCTGCTGGAGAAGACCAGGGATGCCGGCGTGCCCGGCGAACCCGGTAGCTTGCCGGCGCTCTGCGCCGTCGCCGCCACCTGGATCACCTATTTCGCCGCGCTCTATCTCAACTTCTGCGACTTCTCCCGTTACGCGCCCGACACCGCGTCGCTGCGCAAGGGCAATCTCTGGGGCCTGCCGGTCAATCTGATCCTGTTCTCGCTGGTGGCCGGCGTCACCACGATCGCAGCGTTCAACGTCTATCACGAGGTGCTGCTGCATCCCGACCAGATCTCGGCCAAGTTCGACAGCTGGTTCCTGGCGCTGCTCGCCGCGGTCACCTTCGCTGTGGCGACTCTCGGCATCAACGTCGTCGCCAATTTCGTTTCGCCGGCGTTCGATTTCTCCAACGTGTTTCCGCGGCATATCGACTTCAAGAAGGGCGGCTACATCGCGGCGCTGATCGCGCTGGCACTGTATCCGTTCGCGCCCTGGGAGGGCAGCGCCGCCTCGTTCGTCGGGTTGATCGGCGCCACCATGGGGCCGATCTTCGGGATCATGATGGTCGACTATTATCTGATCGCCAAAGGCCGCGTGAACGTGCCGGCGCTGTACCAGGAGCACGGCGAATACCGCTTCCAGAACGGCTGGAACGTCAGTGCGCTGATCGCAGCCGCGATCGGCGCGCTGTTCTCGTCGGTGCTGCCGAACTTCACCTCGATCCTGCCGGCGTGGTGGGCGGTCTATGGCTGGTTCTTCGGTGTCGCGATCGCGGGCGCGGTCTACTACGCGCTGCGCGCTGCGCTGCCGAGCCCGGTCGCCAGGACGGCCTGAGGGCGACGTCGCTTGAATGGCCGCCTGATGTCTTATGGGTTTGGGTTGAGCCGGGTCCGCAGACTGGATTTACCTCGCCCCGTTGGGGAGAGGTCGATTTGCGTAGCAAATCGGGTGAGGGGCCGCAGCTCCAACGAGAATGCGTGACCCCTCACCCGGCGCTTCGCGCCGACCTCTCCCAAGGGAGAGGTGAACGTCCGGCGGTGCGATTCGCGCATCTCTGCCGGCCCATATTAACCCTTCGCTCATCCTTTTCGCCAAAATGGCAAGCTCGCACAGCCGCCTTCGCTCGCGGCGGGGCGGACGGCGTGGTGAAATTGCGTGTTCGGTTTTCCGAGTATGGTGTCATGCGTAACCTGATGATTTTCGCGGCCATCCTGATCGGGCTGGGCACCTTCATGGGCCAGATGGCCAGCAAGATGTCGCCCGCCGCCGCGACCACCGCCAAGCAGACCATCGCCCCCGCCGTCACGGTGGCGCAGGCCAGCGCCGCCCGCACGGTCAGCATTGCGCCCGATCCGCGCGGTCATTTCGCGACCGACGGCCGGATCGACGGCCAGCGCATCAATTTCATGGTCGACACCGGCGCCTCAGTGGTCGCCCTGAACGAAACCTCGGCGGCGCGCTTCGGCCTGCGTCCGGTGCCGGGCGACTACACCTCGCGCGTCACCACCGCCAACGGCACCATCAAGGCCGCCCGCGCCCGCATCGCCATGCTGGAGGTCGGCGGCCTCACGGTGCGCGACGTCGACGCGCTGGTGCTGCCGGACGAGGCGCTGTCGGAAAACCTGCTCGGCCTGTCCTTCCTCTCGAAGCTGAAGCGCTTCGAATACGCCAACGGCAAATTGTTGCTGGAGCAGTAAGGCCGATTGGCATCAAGCGCCTATCCAAGTCTTCCGCTGGATGTCTTTCTCCGTGATGCGGATCAGTTCACGCCGTCGCCATTGCCCAGATTTTTTCGAACTCGGCCTTTGATATCACTTCCGGCACGAACTGGGGATCGGCGGCGATCTCTTCAACGGACGGCAATGGCATCTGACCAAGGCCCGTGTCCCCGACCTCAACTTCAGCATCGGCATACCAGATTCTTCCGTCGGAAAAGATTTCGACCTTACGAAGCTCCCAACGTTCGTGATCCAACTCGCTGTAGATCAGGACCGGTTGATCGGGGTACGCGTGAATCCACTTCACTTTGAGATAGGTCATTGGTCGGACACCTTTCCGCTGCGACGATGCACTCGCTAAAGCCAGCGGCGTTGCGAAGCCGCACCGTCTTGATCTGTTGGCCGTGTTTGCCGATCGTGCCGTGCAGGAGCGAAACCCGTTCACGCCGTTGCCATTGCCCAGATTTTTTCGAACTCGGCCTTTGATATCACTTTCGCGTCGTACTTCGGATTGGCGGCGATCTCCTCAAACGACGGGTATGGCATCGTGCTCAGGCCCGTCTCCTCGAATTCGACGTCAGGATCGGCATATAGGATCCTTCCGTCGGGAAAGATTTCGACCTTGCGAAGCTCCCAACGTTCGTCGTCCAACTCGCTATAGGTGAACACTGGTTGGTCGGGTACCGCGTGAATCCGCTTCACCTTGAGATAGGTCATTGGTCGGACACCTTTCCGCTGCTGATAATCCTGTTGTTCAAATCCAACGGTCCCTCGTTTGGGATAACATAAACACCGAGCCGGCCTTTAGTCACATTCAGACCGGCCGGGTTGATTTCGAGGTAGTGAGTGAATTTTTTCGCTTGGTGTTTGTTTTGTACGAGGGCTTCCGAAAGCTTTTCCGGCTCAATAGTGCCCGGCTCAATATCGGTCAGGTACTGACCGTTTCCATACTTCACATCGCGTGGTCTTCGGGCTTTCAGAGAAGGATTTAGCTTTCCTTCATTCAGGATGCCGTTCAGGCCAGCCTCGTCGGTGTAGTGATATAGGTTACGAAGCCCAGCGCCTGGAACGTCTTCAACTGCACCCGTCGGCGGCCTCACCCTGCTCGCAGGTGCTATCTTGGCGGCACCAAGGCCACCGAGTAGGCCGCCGAGGATCCGGAGAGGTAGCTCCAGACGGGTTCCCTCACCAAGTTGACCGCCAGCCTCGCTCCCCAAGCCCCCAGCGCAGCCGCTCCGACTTTGAACGGCAATCCTCCGGGCACGACATAGGAAGCGGGATTGCCGACAAATTCTCCGACAGATGCACCGAATTTGCCCGCTCGGCCTTCCGGCCTGTGCATGGGTCCGGTTACATTCTTCTCAAGAATGTCCATCCCCTGTGCCGGGGTCGGCGCGTCCACGTCTTGCCCCATCTCGGCCTGCGTGGCACGCGCCAATGCGCTCCCCGCACTGTTCAGGCCAGAAGCGATTCCGCGAGGGGTGGACCTGAAGAAGTCATCGGCGCCCGAGTAATCGGGCATTGATCATCACCTACAGATATTGCGGACAGCTTCGGGCGAGCATGAGCCGATCCACCAAAGCCCTACTCCTGGCGTCATGCGAGCCGTCGGCCGTACGACCAGATGGTTCGGCGGCATCGATTTCTGGACAGCAACCGAAGAGGCATCCGAAGCATAGCAGGAGCCATATTCGAGCGCGCCGCATGCTAAGGCTCGTAACGATGATAGACCAGCAGACCACCAGGCTGATTGTTACCCATCATCTTTGCAGCAACGCTCTCGATCCTTTCGCTCGCTCCAACGCCGAGGAAGTTGGCATTCGGCCCCACAACTGTTCAAGCGCAAGCGGCTGCGCCATCAAGACGCCTGCTGATCACCGCGTCGCCAAAGAGACCGCATAGACCCTCAATATCTCCGCCGCCAGCGAAACGCATGCTGAGATCGATCGTATCTCCGACCAGCGCGAGCACTCCCGATCAAAATCCCGCCATCTCTTCCGCGCAAACCCCTCACCAGAACGGATATATCTAATTTCCCACTTGATATAGTCCGGAAAGTCTTGTGCCGCCAATTCCTTGAAAAGTGCCTGAATTTTCGGATGATCGTAATGATCAAGGGCAACAAGAGAATAGCGATAGTATATCGCTCCCGATAATGCGCCTTCGGGTAACAGGCCACTGCGGTACAGTTTCACCAGTTTTCTTATAAGCACGACATATTCATCGACATCGAGTTGATACATCGCATAGAGGGCGATCCGCCCGCCCTCCCTTCCTTCCGTTAGATAGCGAATGCAAAAATCGATGTTTTCTGGCGCGGCGGCCACAAGCTCTTCGAACGCGTCGCCGGACGGGGGATATTGGGGCGGTATGCGGTCAACAGCATCATCTCTTGTCGCCTGGGCGACTTTCTCGACATAGGCTTGATACTTGTCTTCATCGTGCGGCGCGCTTGCTTCGCTCCCGTTGGAGGCCGCGCTGGCGGCATTCAGACAGAGCGCGAACGCGCAGCCGAGCGACAGCACACAAGACAGGATGAAGCGTCGCATGTTATTGCCCGACATAGCGTCGATACAGTATCGGACCCTTGGCAGGGGCGCGCACTATAATGTCCTTTTTGGAGCCGCTTTCAATCCTTTCGGGAGCCCCGTCGTAGGGAGGAGACCCGACGCCTATGAACGTGTTGTTCGGCCCCACGATCACGACATGCCCCGTCGCGTCGCTATAATCTCTCGGCTGCGCCGCCACATCTCCCGGCTGGGGCGACTCGTCGGGACCCAGGACGCGCCATCCGGGAATTGCATACGATGGATCTGCCCATTGTCCGGCGGTGGGCGGAAAATGCTTCCAGTACCAATGCCCATTCGGGAGACCGGGACTCGCGTCCGCGTCGGTCAGCATCTCATGGACGAACAAATTGCATTTGTTCTTGCCTTCAGGGAAATTCCCCTTTGCGACTTCGGTGGTCCATGCGGTTGAACCAATTTGAGCGTTAGCTCGATCGACGATTTTCTGACGTATGAGGTTTAGCTGATCATCAGTCAGAGGCTGCGTTGGTGTCGGATTTCCGCCGAAGGGGCTGGACTCGATCGACCAGCCTTGAGCCCAAGTCGGGTTGTTTGGATCGCTTCCTGCATAGCCGACGCCGGCGACGCCACCCGATCCGCTGGGGTTGCTGCCAGTCGCCGGCCCATTGACGCCGGGTTGACCGGCTCCTGTCGCAGACTGTTGCAATTGGGTTTGCGGCTGTGGCTGCGCCGGTTGAGTCGGTCTCGGCGACTGCTGAAACTGCGCCAGTTGAGTTACGCCATCCGCGACGAACGGATCGTGGTCAACGGGAACGAGCGAGTAGTCATCGAAGTCCGGCTGATGGTCCACCGGCACCAGAGAGTAGTCCGGCATGATCATTACCTACAGATATTGCGGACAGCTTCGGGCGAGCCCGTGCGTGACCGCACCTTGCGGAGAGGGCTGGGTTGGCTTTGGATGTTTGAAGGCAAATGCTTGAAGGCAGAGTGCTTGAAGGCTGGCTTGCGCGATGGCGCGGAAGTGCCGCTGCCCATCGTCTTCGCTGGGCGCCCGTCTGTCGGCGGGAGCGGCCCTGGCTATCGGTCAGTTCAGCTCGTTGCGGTGGCCAATTCCGGTGCGCCCGGCAGCGTATTGGCCGACAGCGACCTGTCCGATTGAAAAAGCCCGCAGCGGATTTTCCGGTGCGGGCTTAATTGTTGCGATGATGAAAATGTATCGGTGAGTTGCCCGACGTGTCAATTGTTCGATGCGCAGAGCAGCTCGCAGGGCGCAATAGCGCGGCGGATTGCGCCGGCGTGCAGGTATTTCGCCGACGCCAAATCTGCCGTAATTATTCGCCACAAGCCGTCAATCCCGCCTTCCGCTGCGGCGATGCATTCGCTAAAGCCAGCAGCGTTGTTCCTCCGCATTTCCACGAGGCCGTTTCTGATGTTTCCGAAGCCGAAATCCGCGCTGGTCCCGAACACCTATGCCTTCGAGTCCGAGCCGATGGTGAAGCCGACCGGGTTTCGCGAATACGACGCGCGCTGGCTGTTCAACAAGGAAATCAACCTGATGGGCGTGCAGGCGCTGGGCATGGGGCTCGGCGCGCTGATCGCGGAGCTCGGCGTCAAGCAGGAGATCGTCACCGGGCACGACTTTCGCGGCTATTCCGCCTCGATCAAATATGCGCTGATCTCGGGCCTGATGGCGGCGGGCTGCAAGGTGCACGACATCGGGCTTGCGGTGACGCCGATGGCGTATTTCGCGCAGTTCGATCTCGACGTGCCCTGCGTCGCGATGGTCACCGCCTCGCACAACGACAATGGCTGGACCGGCGTCAAGATGGGCGCCAACCGGCCGCTGACCTTCGGCCCCGACGAGATGACGCGGCTGAAAGAGATCGTGCTCAACGCCGCGTTTCACAACAAAGCCCGCGGCTCCTACCAGTTTCACGAGAACTATCCGGCGCGCTACATCGCCGACCTCACCAATAGGCCCAAACTGAAGCGCAAGCTGAAGGTCGTGGCCGCCTGCGGCAACGGCACCGCGGGCGCGTTCGCGCCGCAGGTGCTGGAGGCGATCGGCTGCGAGGTGATCCCGCTCGACACCGAGCTCGATCACACCTTCCCGAAATACAATCCGAATCCGGAAGACATGGAGATGCTGCACGCGATCCGCGATGCGGTGCTGGCGCACAAGGCCGATGTCGGTCTCGGTTTCGACGGCGACGGCGACCGCTGCGGCGTGGTCGACAACACCGGCGAGGAGATCTTTGCCGACAAGGTCGGCGTCATGCTGGCGCGCGACATGTCGGCGATCAACGCCAACGCGCGGTTCGTCGTCGACGTGAAGTCGACCGGGCTGTTCGTGACCGATCCGGTGTTGCAGAAGCAGGGCGCCAACACCGTCTACTGGAAGACCGGCCATTCCTACATGAAGCGCCGCACCAACGAGCTCGGCGCGCTCGCCGGCTTCGAGAAGTCCGGGCATTTCTTCTTCAACAAGCCGTTCGGCCGTGGCTATGACGACGGCCTGGTGTCGGCGATCGCGATCTGCGAGATGCTCGACCGCGCGCCCGGCAAGTCGATGGCCGACCTGAAGAACGCATTGCCGAAGACCTGGTCGTCGCCGACCATGTCGCCGCATTGCGCCGACGAGACCAAGTATGGCGTGGTCGATGCCGTGGTGAAGCACTTCGAGACGTTGCAGCAGAACGGCGGCAAGGTCGCGGGCCAGTCGATCCGCGATCTCGTCACCGTCAATGGCGTGCGCGTCACGGTCGAGGACGGCAGTTGGGGCCTGGTGCGCGCCTCCTCGAACAAGCCGGAGCTCGTCGTCGTGGTGGAAAGCCCGGTCAGCGAACAGCGCATGCGCGACATGTTCGAGGCGATGGATTCGGTGCTGCGCACCCATCCCGAGGTCGGCGAGTACAATCAGAAGATTTGAGGCGGCGCTCGCGCCCCAAGCAAACCGTCATCGCCCGGCTCGACCGGGCGATCCAGTATTCCAGAGACGGATGTGATTGAGCCGATAAGTCGCGGCGTACTGGATCGCCCGGTCACGCCGGGCGATGACACTGAGGCCTGGGCGACGGCAGCGGAGCAGGCGCCGCCTACGCCGCCGGCACCGGCAGCGCGGTCACCGACTTGATCTTCTCCATCGCGAAGCGCGAGGTGACGTTCTTCAGCGGCACCGCACTGATCAGCTTCTTGTAGAACACGTCATAGGCCTGCATGTCGGCGACCACGACGCGCAGCATGTAGTCGACGTCGCCGGCCATCCGGTAGAACTCCATCACCTCGGGCATGGCGCTGACGGCGTCGGCGAATTTGCGCAGCCAGGCTTCCGAATGGTCGGCGCTCTCGACCGAGACGAACACCGAGATCCCGAGCCCGATCTTGTTCTGGTCGACCAGCGCCACCCGGCGCAGGATCACGCCGTCGGCCTCGAGCCGCTGGATGCGCTTCCAGCATGGCGTCGACGACAGCCCGACGCGGTCGCCGATCTCGGCGACGGAGAGCGAGGCGTCCTCCTGCAACACGGTCAGGATCTTGCGATCGATCGCGTCGAGGCGGCGGTTGTTGTCATGAAGCTGAATGGCGACATCGGTCATAGAAGAAAGTTCCATATGAAGGTTCAATCTCCCTCATATAGAGAAAAATCTTCCAAATCAAGCGGGTCGTGACCGCTCAGGCCCGCCCGGCACCCGCGTGCTCACCCAAAAACGCTTCAACTTCAGTACGTTGCGGTGCGGCATAAGCGCCGCCGAAGCGGGTGCATTTCAGCGCCGCGGCGGCCGAAGCGAAGCGCAGCGCCTGCCGCAATTCCTGCTTTTCGGTGACGGCCAGCGCGAACGCCCCGTGGAAGACGTCGCCCGCCCCCAGCGTGTCGACGGTATGGACCGGGAAGGCCGGGCTCTCCTCGAGCTCGCCCTTCTCGTTGAGGAAGATCGTGCCCTTCGGGCCGCGGGTGCCGGCCAGGAACGAGGGCGTGAGCTTGGCGAGCTTTCGCAGCGCCTGGCCGTCGTCGGTGACGTCGGCGGTCTCCTGTAGCGGCTCGCTGGAGAACACCAGATGCGAGGAGGCGGTCAAGAGCCCTTCCCGCATCGACATCGCGCGGTCGACGTCGACCACGACCGGAATGCCGCGCCTGACGGCCTCGGCGCACAGCTCGGTGCAGAACGGCGCGCAACGGCTCTCGGTCAGGATCGCCGCGCAATCCTCCAGCAGCAGCTCGGTCGGCGGCAGCTTCACCTTCCAGAGCTCCGGATCGCGGAAGGTGACGATGGTGCGCTCGCCGGTGTCGTCGATCATGATCGCCGAGATCGGCGTCACCAGGTCAGGCATGTGGATCAGATGATTGGTCTCGATGCCTTCCTCGGCGAGCTTGTCGAAGATGAAGCGGCTCGAGGTTTCCCGCGAATCGCCCATCGGTCCGCAGATCGAGGCGCGGCCGCCGAGCCGGACGATGCCGATCGCGGCGTTCAGCGCGTTGCCGCCGCAGATCTCGTCGAAATGGGTCGCATTCTCCTTGGAGCCGCGCGCCGGAACGCCGACCCGGAAGGTCAGGTCGCGCACCGGCAGGCCGATGCAGAGGATGCGGGGCGGGACTTTCGGGGCGCCGTCTTGAAAATTCATGCAGGGGTCCGTCGCAATGGTTCCGTCGGCTGGCTCAAGCTGTGTCCAGTCTAATGGGCAGAACGATGTCCGGTTCCCGCTATTGCTCCAACGGGTTTCGGTGATGCACCCAGCGGCCGAGCAGATGATGGGCAATCGCGAACGGATGCGGACCGGCGAGGCCGTCGGGATGCTGGCGCTTGAGCATCAGCGTCGCCTCGGCATGATCGAACCAGCGTGCATCCTCGAGCTCGGTGCGGTCGACCACGATCTCCTCGCTGGTCGCGCGCGCGGTGCAGCCGATCATCAGCGATGACGGGTAGGGCCAGGGCTGCGTCATGTAGTAGTTGACGTCGGTGCAGCGGATGCCGCTCTCCTCGAAAATCTCGCGCCGGACCGCATCCTCGATGGTCTCGGCGGCCTCGACGAAGCCGGCGAGGCAGGAATACATGCCGGGCATGAACTGCTTCTGGCGGCCGAGCAGCACCTTGTCGCCATGGGTGACCAGCATGATCACGACCGGGTCGGTGCGCGGAAAATGCTCGGCCTTGCAGCTCGGGCATTCGCGCTTCCAGCCGCCGTCGCGCATCGCCGTGCGGGTGCCGCAGTTCGGACAGAAGCCGTGGCGCTGGTGCCAGGTGACCATCGATTTCGCCATCGCGATCGCCGAGAGCTGCTCCGGCGGCACCACGCCCTGCATCGCCATGCCGCGCAGTTCGGTGATCGCGACATCGCTGCGCCCGACCAGCTTCTCGGCGGCCTGCGGCGCGATCCCCATGCCGAAGATCGGCGCCGCATCGCGCAAGCCGAGGAAGATCGTGCCAGGGTTTGCACCATAGCTCCGGGCCTCTTCCAGCGAGAGCAGCGCGCGGGCCCCGCCGTCGTCCTGCTTCACCACCAGCGAGTCGCGATAGATCACATAGGCGCGTGCCTCGCGATGGCCCTCCAGCGCGAACAGTTTTTCGTCGCTGGTGCGCAGATGCGCGGCGCGGTCCAGTGCATGGGTGACGAAGGCCGGCTGGCCGAGCGGAAAGGAATCGGATGCTGACATTGAAATTCAACCCAACCAGATCTTGCGGCGAAGCGCGCTGATGAAATTCTGCACTTCCTCGGCGTCATGCGCCAGCGGCGGCATCACGCCCCAAACGGGACGCGGCCATGCAGCGTCGCTGGTCCGGCGGGCGATGACATGGACATGAAGCTGCGGGACCAGATTGCCGAGCGCCGCGACATTCAGCTTGTCGCATTTGGTGATCTCTTTCAGCGCGCGCGAGACCCGGGTGATCTCGGTCATCAACTGGGCCTGCTCGACCTCGTCGAGGTCGATGATCTCGACCGCGCCGTCGCGCCGCGGCACCAGCAGCAGCCAGGGATAATTCGCATCCTTGATGACGAGCACCTTGCACAGCGGCAGGTCGCCGATGTCGATGGTGTCTTTGTTGAGCTGCGAATGCAGCGACCAGTTGGAGGCGGGCATGACCGGCAAATAATGCCTTTATGTGTTCCCGTACAAGCCCCACAAAGCCGGCCTTACAAAGCCGGGTCAGAGCGCTTGCTTTCCGGCGGTTTTGGCCCCAAATAGGGACCGGGAGATTGGCGGTGGACGAGCCACTCGCCAACCGGGTCAGGTCCGGAAGGAAGCAGCCCTAACGAGGTCCGGATCGGGTCGCTCGTCAGTCTCCTACCTGTTTTTTCCGAGCGAATCGCGCTGGAATGGCGGTCTCCGCGCCCGGCGCTCGATTTCGGCTCTCATCCGCACGCCGGCTGCAAGAGACCCCAAAGTTGCGGATCGACGCATGAATGACGCTGGCGACCCCTCCCAACCGCCCGACGGCGCAGGCCAAAGCGGTTTTGACCTGGGCGGCGCCCCCGACGCAGCCAAGCCCTATCGCGTCCTTGCCCGCAAATACCGCCCCTCCAGCTTCGAGGACCTGATCGGCCAGGAGGCCATGGTCCGCACCGTCTCGAACGCGTTCGAGACCGGGCGGATTCCGCAGGCCTGGATCCTCACCGGCGTCCGCGGGGTCGGCAAGACCACCACCGCGCGCATCCTCGCCCGTGCGCTCAACTACGAAAAGCCCGACGGCTCAGTGAAGGGCCCGACCATCCACATGCCCGACCTCGGGGTGCACTGCCAGGCGATCATGGAAAGCCGGCACATGGACGTGCTGGAGATGGACGCGGCGTCCCACACCGGCGTCGACGATGTCCGCCAGATCAATGACAGCGTGCGCTATGCACCGGCGAGCGCGCGCTACAAGGTCTACATCATCGACGAAGTCCACATGCTGTCGACGGCGGCGTTCAACGCCTTCCTGAAGACGTTGGAGGAGCCGCCGGAGCACGCCAAGTTCGTGTTCGCCACCACCGAGATCCGCAAGGTTCCGATCACGGTGCTGTCGCGCTGCCAGCGTTTTGATCTTCGCCGCGTCGAGGCCGATGTGTTGATGAAGCATCTCGGCAACATCGCGACGAAAGAGGGCGTCACGGTCGAGCCCGAGGCGCTCGGCATCATCGCGCGCGCCGCGGAAGGCTCGGTGCGCGATTCGCTGTCGCTGTTCGACCAGGCGATCGCGCATGCCGCGGGTGACGTGAAGGCAGATGCCGTCCGCCAGATGCTCGGCCTCGCCGACCGCACCCGCGTCATAGACCTGTTCGACTCGCTGGCGCGCGGCGATCTCGCCGCCGCCTTCGCCGAATTCCGCGCGCAATATGATGTCGGCGCCGATCCGGTCGTGGTGCTGTCGGATCTCGCCGAATTCGTCAATTTCGTTACCCGCGTGAAGGTCGTGGCGGCAACCGCCGACAATGTCGCGTTCGGCGAGACCGAGCGGGTGCGCGCGCGCGAATTCGCCGTCAAGCTTTCGATGCGGGTGCTGTCGCGGATGTGGCAGATGCTGCTCAAGGGCATCGCCGAGGTGCAGACCGCAACCCGCCCGGCGGCTGCTGCCGAGATGGTGCTGGTGCGGATCGCCTATGTCGCCGATCTGCCGACGCCGGATGAAGCGATCCGGATGATCGAGCAGAATGGCGGAGGTGCTGCGCCCGCGACGTCCGGCTCCGCTGCATCATCATCGCCGCGCGGCGCGCCGAGCGCGGCGATATCAGCGATGTCGCCGGCGCCGGTGCGGGCACCGCAGGCGGCGCCGCGCGCCGATCTCGCCGCGCGTCCGCAGCTGGCATCGCCCGCCGCCAACGCCGCGCCCGCGCTGCGCATCACGAGCTTTCCGCAGCTGATCGCGCTCGCCGGCGAGAAGCGCGACATCATGACCAAGAGCGCGCTGGAGGCCGACGTGCGGCTGGTGCGCATCGAGGATGGCCAGCTCGAGATCGCGCTCGAGCCGAAGGCCCAGCGCGCGCTGGTCACCGATCTGCCGCGCAAGCTCGAATTATGGACCGGGCGGCGCTGGACCGTGATCATCTCCAACGAGGCCGGCCAGCCCACGGTACGCTCGCAGAACGAGCAGGCCCGCAGCGAACATCAGCGCTCCGCGGAGGCCGATCCGCGCGTGCAGGAGGTGCTGACGCGCTTCCCCGGCACCAAGGTGATCGAGGTCCGCCGCCTTGCCGCCGAGGTTCCGGTCGCCGACGCGACCGGCGAGGACCCGATTGAAACTTCCGACAGCGACGACGATTGATCCGATCACAGGGACGCACGCATGGCTGATTTTCTCGGCATGATGAAGCAGGCAGCGCAGCTGCAATCCAAGATGCAGGAGATGCAGGAGCAACTCGGCAATGTCGAGGTCGAGGGCATTTCCGGCGGCGGCCTGGTCGCGGTGCGCATGACCGCGAAGATGGAAGTGAAGGGCGTCAAGATCGATCCCTCGCTGATGAAGGCCGAAGAGCGCGAGGTGCTTGAGGATCTGCTCGTCACCGCCTATGGCGACGCCCGCCGCAAGGCCGAGACCGCGATGCAGGAAAAGATGATGGCGATCACCGGCGGGCTCGGCCTGCCGCCGGGATTTGGTCCGACGTGAGGCGCTGCGAGATCAAGATGAATCATCATCGTGCTTTGCTGAGCATGACCTCCTCGGAAAGCCGCTTCGCACTTTTCCGGGTCATGCTCTAATGGCCGCAAGCGTCGCCGGTCCCGAGATCGAACGCCTGATCCAGTTGCTGGCGCGGCTGCCGGGTCTGGGGCCGCGCTCGGCGCGGCGCGCGGCGTTGCACCTGATCAAGAAGCGCGAAGCGCTGATGACGCCGCTGACCGCGGCGCTACAGGTCGCGATCGACAAGATCCAAGTCTGCAAGACCTGCGGAAACATCGATACACAAAACCCCTGCACGGTCTGCACCGATCCGCGCCGCGATCCCTCGATCATCGTGGTGGTCGCCGACGTTGCCGATCTCTGGGCGCTGGAACGCGCCAATGCGACCAATGGCCGCTACCATGTGCTCGGCGCGACATTGTCGCCGCTCGATGGCGTCGGGCCGCAGGATCTCACCATCGATCAGCTGGTGGTGCGCGCGCATGCGCCCGAGGTCAGCGAGATCATTCTGGCGCTCAATGCCACCGTCGATGGCCAGACCACCGCGCATTACATCACCGATCTGTTGTCGGAGGCCAATGTGCGGGTGACGCGCCTGGCGCATGGCGTGCCCGTCGGCGGCGAGCTTGATTACCTCGATGAAGGTACGCTATCGGCTGCCATGCGGCAGCGAACGTTGTTCTGAAGCGCGATCGAAGGCCGGATTTGCCGGGGTTTGCCGGGCAATCGGTCGTTGGTCGAAAAGATCGCGCTGAAACAACATGATAGGGTGGACGACGATTCGGGGATGGTCATCCACACTCTGACGAATCTGACACGGAACCACCTGACATGACGATTGACCGATTCGGCGTACGCCTGGGCTTTGCGTTTCTGGCGACCGTTTTTGTCGTGCCCTGCGCGGTGGCGCAGCAGAGCGATGCGCCGCAGAAGCCCGGCAAGATGATTCGGGCCGGCGACGTGCTGTCGGGGGAACTCAGCGCGATGAAGGTGCGTGACGCCAAGAACCGCGGCAAGCGCGTCGCAACCTACCAGATCACCAGCGAGCCGCGCCGCCTGCCGCCGCCGAACGGTCTCTGCAATCTGGAGACCGGGCCGGAAACCTTCCAGCTGATTCCAACCAACGACGCCCAGGCCGCGCAGCTCAAGAGTCTCTCCGGCAAGGCCATCTCGGTGAAGGTCGACGAGATCGCCTGCGCCCAGGACGCCGGTCAGATGAGCGAAGCCATCGTCACCAAGTGGAGCGTTGTGGCCAAGTAGGTCTGATCGAATCGAGAACCATCCGCATCGTCGTCCTGGCGAAAGCCAGGAGCCGTTACCCCAACTGTCGGTTGTTGCGCGGCGCTGCGGCCAGAATCCCTTCACAACCAGGTGCGGTGGGTCCTGGCTTTCGCCAGGACGACGCGGGGAGAGCTAAACCCGCACCGGCCCCAGCTCGTCAAAATGTCCGCGCCGTTGCAGCCAGGCCAGCAGGATCAGGCTCGGGATCGCGACCAGCACGCAGATCACGAAGAAGGTTTGCCAGCCGACCGCCTTGGCGACATAGCCCGCGCCCGATGACAGATAGGTGCGGCCGACCGCCGCGAGCGCGGTCAGCAGCGCGTACTGGGTCGCGGTGTGCAGCGGGTTGCGGCACAGCGCCGAGAGATAGGCGACGAAGATCACGGTGCCGATCGCGCTGGTGAAATTCTCCGCGGTGATCGCCAGCGCCAGCGCCCATTGATCGACGCCGACATGCGCGAGCCAGGAGAAGGAGAGGTTGGCGACCGCCTGCAACACGCCGCCGATCCACAGGCTCTGCGCAAGCGAATAGCGCCGCGCGACGAAGCCACCGGCAAAGCCGCCGATCAGGGTTGCGGCAAGGCCGACACCTTTCACGATCGCGGCGTAATCGACCTTGGAGAAGCCGATGTCGATCACGAATGGCGCGGTCATGGTGCCCGAGAACGCGTCGGTGAATTTGAACAGCACCACGAAAGCGAGCGCCGCGAACGCGTCCTTGCGGCTGAGGAACTCGGAGAACGCGCCGAGCGCCGCGCGCAGCACGCGTTCGGCCGCGTTCTGCGCGTGCGTGGCGGCCTCCGCGCTTTTCGATTGGGTAGGCTCGGTCGCGGCCAGCGCGGTGACGATGCCGATCACGACCAGCGCGGCCATCACCACATAGCCCCACATCCACGCCGACGGACGCGCTATTCCCGCAGACTCGAATCCGCTGACGATGAACAGCGCGCCCGCGGTCGAGACCAGCATGCCGACGCGATAGGCCGCGACATAGGACGCCATGCCGGCGGCCTGCTCGCTTTCGGGCAGGCTTTCGACGCGGAAGGCATCGACCACGATGTCCTGGGTCGACGAGGCGGTGGCGACGAGCAGCGCGGCAAAGGCCGCGAACCACGGTGAGCGCGCCGGATCGGCCATCGCCAGCACCAGGATCGTCACGATCAGCAACAGCTGCGAGAGCAGCAGCCAGCCGCGACGGCGTCCGAAGATTTGCGTGAACAGCGGCACATGCAGCGCATCGACCAGCGGCGCCCAGAGGAATTTCAGCGTGTAGGGCGTGCCGATCAGCGCCAGCAGCCCGATGGTGCCGAGATCGACCCCGGCCTCCTTCATCCACACCTGCAGCGTCGAGCCGGACAGCGCCAGCGGCAACCCCGAGGAGAAACCGAGCAGCAGCACGATCAGCACCCGCGGCTGCAAGTACACGGCGAAGCTGTCGCGCCAGGAGCTGGCGGCGGGCGGCGACTTTTCCGGTGTGGCGGCGGCGTCGGGGGCGGTCATCTATCCCATCGTGAGGTCATCGTCCGCGAAGGCGGACGATCCAGTACTCCGTGACGGCAGCGCCCAGCAACCGACGTCTCGGCGTACTGGATGCCCCGCCTTCGCGGGGCATGACAACACCTAGCCACTGGCGATCGTTGGATACAAGTCTTCCCAATTTGGATTGCCTTCTTCGATCAAGCGGATCTTCCACGCTCGATTCCACTTCTTCAGCCTCTTCTCACGGCGAATCGCATTCTCAGGATCATCGAATATTTCGAAATAAACCAGCCTCACGACGCCGTACTTCCCGGTGAAGCCTTCGACCAATTTCAGTTTGTGCTCGCCGACTCTTCGGATGAGGTCATTTGTCACACCGATGTAGAGCGTGCCACCGATGCGGCTAGCAAGGATGTAGACGTAGAAGCTGCGCGTTCCCAATTGCGGCCTCTGGGATACTGGATCGCCCGATCAAGTCGGGCGATGACACCGACTGGGTGGCGCGAGCGCCAAACAAACTTCTAAAGCGCCCCTCACTCCCCCGCCTGTAGCTTGCGCGGGGCGGGGAACAGGTCGGTCGTGCCGCTTTTGACGAAGCGCGGCACCTCGATCGGGGTCTCGGACTTGCTGAAGTCGAGCTCCTCGATGCGGCCGGCGCGCTTCTCGATCTTGTCGGCGGAGATCAGGATCTGCCGCACGTCCTCGTTCACGTGGCCGAAATGGGTTTGCAGCTTCAGCACGCGGTCGCGCAAACGGCCGAGATCGTCGCCGAGATGCATCACCTCGTTGCGGATCTGGTCGGCGGCGTCGCGGATGCGGGCGTCCTTCAGGATCTGCTGCATCACCTGGATCGCCAGCATCAAAAGCGACGGCGATACCAGCACGACGCGGGCGCGATAGGCCTTCTGGATCACGTCGTCGAAGCCGTCATGGATTTCAGCATAGACCGATTCCGAGGGCACGAACATCAGCGCGGTGTCCTGGGTCTCGCCCGGGATCAGGTACTTCTCCGCGATGTCGCTGACATGCTTGAGCACATCGGTGCGCAATCGCTGGCTGGCGAATTTGCGCTCCTCGTCGCTGCGTGCATCGTGCAGCGCGGTCATCGCCTCCAGCGGAAATTTGGCGTCGATGCAGAGCGGGCGCTGATCGGGCAGGAACACCACGCAGTCCGGCCGCTTGCCCGTGGTCAGCGTGTACTGAAACTCGAACGAGCCCTTCGGCATGCCGTCCTGGACGATCGCTTCCATCCGCGCCTGGCCGAACGCGCCGCGCGACTGCTTGTTGGCGAGCACGTCGCGCAAGGTCGTGACCTGGGTGGTGAGCTCGTTGAGGTTCTTGTGGGCGTGGTCGATGATGCCGAGCCGCTCATGCAGCACGCGCAGCGAATCCATCGTGTTGCGGGTGGATTGTTCCATCGACTGGCCGACCCGGTGGGTCACCGAATCCAGCCGCTCGTTGACCGCGCGGGCCATCTCGGCCTGGCGACCGGCGAGCGCCTGCGCGAAGGCGTCGACCTTGGCGTCGACCCGCCCGGAGGATTCGCTCTGCGCCCGCAGCATGTCGGCGAGCCGTTCCTCCAGCTCGTCGGCGCGAATGGCCTGGGCCATCGCCAGTTCCGCGCCGCGCCGGCTGCCGCGCGCGATCACCACGGCGATCGCAAACAGCAGGATCAGCGCCAGCGCGCCGAGGCCGATCAGGGCGTCGGAGACGCGGACCGGAAGGTCGCCAATCGTGAGCAGAATCTCGTTCATGCCGCCAGTTGTAGCCGATTCGCGGCCGGGCACGAACGAAGAGGGAACGTTTGCGGTAAATGTTGTCCTGATTGGCCTGGTTAAGCCCGCGTGAAGAAACGTGGTTAACGTTGTCTGAATGGGTTCCGGGGCGCATTGACCCCATGAGGTCACCGGCTTAAATCGCCGCCATGGCTTTAAGAGAAATCATCATCCTGCCGGACAAGCAGTTGCGGCTGGTGTCGAAACCGATCGAGAAGGTGACGCCGGAGATCCGCAAGCTCGCCGACGACATGCTCGAGACCATGTATGACGCGCCCGGCATCGGGCTGGCGGCGATCCAGGTCGCGCAGCCGCTGCGGCTGATCACCATGGACCTCGCCAAGCGCGACGAGAACGGCGAGACCACGCCGCAGCCGCGGGTGTTCATCAACCCGGAGATCATCTCGCATTCGGAAGAGCTGTCGGTCTACGAAGAGGGCTGCCTGTCGATCCCCGAATATTACGAGGAGGTCGAGCGCCCGGCGCGGGTGCGGCTGCGCTTCACCGACCTCGACGGCAAGCTGCATGAGGAAGATGCCGAGGGGCTCTACGCCACCTGCATCCAGCACGAGATCGACCATCTCAACGGCGTGCTGTTCGTGGACTATCTGTCGAAGCTGAAGCGCGACCGCGTGTTCAAGAAGTTCGAGAAGGCCGCCAAGCGCGCGGCTGAGTAGCAACGCTCATTCGCCGTCATGCCCGGGACAAGCCCGGCCATGACGGAGACCTCCAACTCCTTCCGAGCTTGACCGCATGCCTCTTCGCCTGATCTTCATGGGCACGCCTGATTTCGCGGTGCCGACGCTGCTGGAACTGGTCGCCCATGGCCATGAGGTCGTGGCGGTCTACACCCGCGCGCCGAAGCCCGGCGGGCGGCGCGGCCTGCAATTGCAGCCGACGCCGGTCGAGCAGGAGGCGCGGCGGCTCGGAATTCCCGTGCTGACGCCGAAGACGCTCAGGACCGCGGAGGCGCTTGAAGCGTTTCGCGCCCACGACGCCGATGCCGCCGTCGTCGTGGCCTATGGCATGATCCTGCCGCAGGCCATTCTCGATGCGCCGAAGCTCGGCTGCTTCAACCTGCACGCCTCGCTGTTGCCGCGCTGGCGCGGCGCCGCGCCGATCAACCGCGCCATCATGGCCGGCGATGCCGAGAGCGGCGTGATGGTGATGAAGATGGATGTCGGCCTCGACACCGGCGATGTCGCGATGGCCGAGCGGCTGCCGATCACCGACAGCATGACGGCATCCGACCTGCACGACGCGCTGGCGCCGCTCGGCGCCGATCTGATGGTGAGGGCGATGGGCGCGTTGCAGCGTGGCGGCTTGCAGCTGACCGGGCAGAGCGAGGATGGCGTCACCTACGCGGCCAAGATCGAGAAGGCCGAGGCGCGGATCGACTGGACGCGGCCGGCGCACGCGGTGCTGCGACACATCCACGGGCTGTCGCCATTCCCCGGCGCCTGGTGCGAGCTCGCCGGCGAGGGCGAGCCGGTGCGGCTGAAGATCCTGCGCTGCGAGCTGGCGAAAGGTTCGGGCCAGCCCGGTGACGTGCTCGACGACGATCTTGCGATCGCCTGCGGCGACGGCGCGGTGCGGATTCTCGAGCTGCAACGCGCCGGCAAGGGGCCGATGAAGGCGGCGGACTTCCTGCGCGGCACGCCGCTGAAGCCGCCGGCGCGGCTGACCTGATGCCGCGCTACAAGCTCACCATCGAATATGACGGCACGCCGTTCTCCGGCTGGCAGATCCAGGACACCGCGCCGACCGTGCAGGGCGCACTGGAGACGGCGGTCAAGGCGATCTGCGGCGAGGACGTGCGTGTGCATGGCGCGGGGCGCACCGACGCCGGCGTGCATGCGCGCGGCCAGGTCGCGCATTGCGACATCGTCAAGCACTTCCCGCCGGGCCGTTTTCGCGACGGGCTGAACGCGCATTTGCGGCCCGATCCGATCGCCGTGCTCGCGGCCGATATCGTGCCTGACGATTTCGAGGCGCGGTTCTCGGCGATCAAGCGGCATTATCTCTATCGCATCACCAACACCCGCGCGAACCTCGCGCTCGATGTCGGCCGGGTCTGGCGCGTCCCGCGCGCGCTCGATGCTGATGCGATGCATGACGCCGCGCAGCGCCTGCTCGGCAAGCACGATTTCACCACCTTCCGCGACACCGAGTGCCAGGCCAAATCGCCGGAGAAGACGCTCGATCAGCTCGACGTCACCCGCGACGGCGATGCGGTGAATATCGTGACGTCGGCGCGCTCATTCCTGCACAGCCAGGTGCGTTCGATGGTCGGGTCGCTGGTCTGGGTTGGCGAGGGCCGCTGGCGCGCCGACGATCTCGCCGCCGCGCTCGCCGCCCGCAACCGCGCCGCCTGCGGCCCGGTCGCCCCGCCCGACGGGCTCTATCTGATGCGGGTGGATTATTAGGCGGTAAGAGTGATTGCGTAGGATGGGTAGAGCGCAGCGAAACCCATCACTTCGGACCCGCGATGCACATTGATGGGTTTCGCTGCGCTCTACCCATCCTACAGACTACTGTATCTGGTGCGGGTAGAATACTCGCAGCCCCAATCCCTACTGTGCATGGGGTTGTTTTCGACTTTTTGTCCAGCCAGCCGGCTGGATCACGCGAAATACCGCTCCAGCACGCCGCGATAGATCCTGGTCAGCTGCTCCAGATCGGCGACCGGCGTGCGCTCGTCGATCTGATGCATGGTCTGGCCGACCAGGCCGAACTCGATCACCGGGCAGTAGCTCGAGATGAAGCGCGCATCCGAGGTGCCGCCCGAGGTGGAGAGCTCCGGCTTGCGGCCGGTGATCTGCTCGATCGCGGCGACCGCGAGGTCGGTGAACGGGCCGGGCTTGGTGACGAACACGTTCGAGTTCGACGGTATCCAGTCGATGTGGGCGCGGATGCGGTTGCCGCAGGCTTTCGCCAGCCGTTCGTCGACCAGCTGCCGCAGGCTCTCCTGCGTATGATTGTCGTTGAAGCGGATGTTGAATTTGGCCCGCGCCTGGCCGGGGATCACGTTGCCCGCGGTGTTGCCGACATCGACGGTGGTGAATTCGAGGTTGCTGGCCTGGAATTGCGCGCTGCCGTGATCGAGCGGCTCGTCGCTCAGCGCCACGATCAGCCTGGAGATGTCAGGCACCGGGTTCGAGGCGCGGTGCGGATAGGCGACGTGGCCCTGCACGCCGTCGACGACCAGCGTACCGGATTGCGAGCCGCGCCGGCCGATCTTGATCATGTCGCCGAGCACCTCGACATTCGACGGCTCGCCGAGCACGCAATGGTCGAATTTCTCGCCGCGCTCGGCGCACCATTTCAGCAGCTTGACGGTGCCGTTGATCGAGACGTCCTCCTCGTCGCCGGTGATCAGGAAGGAGATCGAGCCCTTTGGTTGACCGTCGTGCTCGCTGAGATATTGCAGCACCGCGGCGACGCTACAGGCGATGCCACCCTTCATGTCGACGGCGCCGCGGCCGTAGAGATAGCCGTCCTTGACCTCGCCGGAGAACGCGCCGAGCGTCCACGCCGCTTCATCGCCGGGCGGCACCACGTCGGTATGCCCGGCAAAAGTGATATGCGGCGCCGAGTTGCCGATGCGGGCGTAGAGATTGTCGACATCGGCGGTGCCGGGCTCGGAGAAGGTCACGCGATGGACCTCGAAGCCTGCGGTTTTCAATAAATTTTCGAGAACGCCAAGCGCGCCGGCATCGGCCGGGGTGACGGACGGGCAGCGAACCAGATCGCGGGTAATCGAGACAGCATCACTCATGCGTTCCGCTTAACACGTCACGGCGCGGATGGGCCAGCCTTGTTCGCTGTGTCGCAGCCGCCGATCAGTCCCGCAGCAGCTCGTTGATGCTGGTCTTGGCGCGGGTGCGCTGGTCGACGCGCTTGACGATCACCGCGCAGGCGGTGGCGGGTCCCGGCTGGCCGTTCTTCAGCGGCCTGGCCGGCAGCATGCCGGGCACCACGACGGCATATTCCGGGACTTCGCCGACGAAGATCTCGCCGGTCTCGCGATCGACGATCTTGGTGGAGGCGCCCAGGAACACGCCCATCGACAGCACCGCGCCTTTGCGCACGATCACGCCCTCGGCGACTTCAGAGCGCGCGCCGATGAAGCAGTCGTCCTCGACGATCACGGGCTCGGCCTGTAGCGGCTCGAGCACGCCGCCGATGCCGACGCCGCCGGAAATGTGCACGCGCTTGCCGATCTGGGCGCAGGAGCCGACCGTCGACCAGGTGTCGATCATGGTCGCTTCATCGACATAGGCGCCGAGATTGACGAAGGACGGCATCAGCACGACGTTGCTGGCGATGAAGGCCGAGCGGCGCACGATCGCGCCCGGCACGGCGCGGAAGCCGGCGTCGCGGAAACGCTCCTCGTCCCAGCCCTCGAACTTCGAGGGCACCTTGTCCCACCACGAGGCCTTGCCCGGACCGCCGGCGATCTGGCCCATGTCGTTGAGGCGGAACGAGAGCAGCACGGCCTTCTTCAGCCACTGGTTGACCTTCCACTTGCCGCCGGCCTCGCGCTCGGCGACGCGCGCCGCGCCCCTGTCGAGCAGCTCCAGCGCGTGGTCGACCGCCTCGCGAACCTCGCCGCTGGTCGCGGTCGAGATGGCTTCGCGGGCATCGAACGCGGCGTTGACGGTGGTTTCGAGGGCGGACAGCGACATCGCAGCGATCCTTGGGCCTATCGTGAGCTTCGGGGTAATGGTCCCGGCCTGCGCCGGGATGACGTGGGAGAGATCAGGGCTTCAACCGCTGCAAGAACCCGGTGAGGTCGTCGGTGACATGATCGACATGAGCAGCGTCGCGGCCTTCGAGCTCCCAGGTCTCGCGTACCACCTCCCGGCTGCCGTCGGGCACCACCAGCACGGTGGTCATGCCGAGTTCATGTGGCACCACCAGGTTGCGCGCGAGGTCCTCGAACATCGCGGCTTTCGTCGGGTCGACGTCGTGCAGCCTGAGGAATTTCTGGTAGGTCTGCGGCGCCGGCTTCGGTTCGAGATCGGCGGCGATGATGTCGAACACGCCGTCGAAATGGTTGCCGATGCCGAGCCGGCCCAGCACCGCATCGACATGGTCGACCGAGCCGTTGGTCAGAATCAATTTGCGCCCGGGCAGCTTTTCGATCGCGGCTCCCATCGCCGGATTCGGCTCGAGCGGCGAGTGGTCGATCTTGTGCACATAGGCGAGATAGTCGTCCGCCTGCACGCCATGCTCGGTCATCATGCCGCGCATCGTGGTGCCGTAGCGCAGGTAATAGTCCTTCTGTAGCCGCCGTGCCTCCTCGGGCGAGATGTTCAGCCAGTTGCTGACGAATTCGCCGATCCGCGCGTCGACCTGCTGCCACAGATTGACGTGGTGCGGGTACAGCGTGTTGTCGAGATCGAACACCCAGGTCTCGACGTCGGAGAAGTTGCGCGGAGTTTTCATTATGTCCCTCCAACGTTCAGCGCGAACGTCGCCATGCTCTCCGGCGTCGTCCTGGCGAAAGCCAGGACCCACACCGCGGAATCCATCAATAAGGCACGATGCCCGTCGTTCTTCGCCAAACGCAGTCTTGTGGTTATGGGTCCCCTGAGTTCACAAACGAAGTGCAACACTTCCATCTGGAGGTGTTGCCATGGGGCGGACTTACAAGCA
Source organism: Bradyrhizobium sp. SK17 (assembly GCF_002831585.1). Classification (GTDB taxonomy): domain Bacteria; phylum Pseudomonadota; class Alphaproteobacteria; order Rhizobiales; family Xanthobacteraceae; genus Bradyrhizobium. The sequence goes on from NZ_CP025113.1 coordinate 1,993,384, forward strand.
GCTCTGCCTGGAGGAGCGATGCGAGATTGCCAGGCTTTCGGCCGGTGGTAGCTCGATCCGGCAAATCGCGGCAGCTTTGGATCGCCCGCCATCAACGATCTCTCGGGAGCTGAACCGCAATTCTGGCGTTCAGGTCGGTTACAAGCCCAGCTATGCCCAGCAACAGATGCGAGCGCGGCGCTGGACGGGCTCTCGCCTCGAACGAGAGCCCGGCCTGCGCCGCGCGGTGTTGGAACGTCTTGGTCGGGGCTGGTCGCCCGAGCAGGTCGCCGGCCGGCTGGCGCGTGAGCACGGCCGCAGGGTGATCTCCTATGAGAGCATCTACCGCTTCATCTATGCCCAGCTCACCCGCACCTCGGACTTCAGCTGGCGACGCTATTTGCCGCGCGGCAAGAGCAAGCGCGGTCGTCGCGGCAAGCGGGGCGGCAGTCCCGCAAGCTTCATCGAAGGCCGTGTTTCGCTGGATCAGCGTCCCATCGAGGTCGCCGATCGCAAGACCCCGGGCCATTGGGAGGCCGACCTCATGATGTTCTCCAAATACGGTCAGCAGATCTTGGCCGTGCATGAGCGCACCTCCCGCCTGTTGCTCGGCGTCCCCCTCGCAAGCAAGCTCGCCTCCGGCGTCGCCCACCATCTCGTGCGCCTGTTCGAGGTCCTGCCACAACCGATCCGCCGGACCGTCACCTTCGACAACGGCACCGAGTTCGCAGCTCACCTTTCCTTGCAAAGCCTCTTGATCAAGACGTTCTTCTGCGATCCCCACGCCCCCTGGCAGAAAGGTGGCATCGAGAACGCCATCGGCCGCATGCGCCGCTTCATCCCACGCAACACCGACCTTGAGAAGCTGCCGACCCGCCGCCTTCGCAAGTCCATCGCCGCCTACAACAACACCCCGCGCAAATGCCTTGACTTCAAGACCCCGACAGAGGTCTTTGCTGCTCAAGTGTTGCACTTCGAGTGTGAATCCACCTCCTGGCTTTCGCGAGGACGACGGTGATGTATGTGGCGCCGTTATCTTCATCACGGCATCGCGAAGCGCAGCGTCTTGCCGCCGCTGGTCATGTCGACGGTGGTGAAGCCGAGCGCGGTGAGGCCGCGGGTGGCGCAATCGCCCTGCTCGTTGACCTCGAACTTGCTGTCCCGGGTGCAGAGCTGCACCGCGCCGCCCCAGTTCAGCGGCTTATCCTTGATGCGGATGGCGCGGTTGTCGCTGTCGACCGCTTCGGCGAAGGAATAGATCTGCTTCGGCGTGCCGGTGACGTCGGGGTGCAGGCACGTGCCGGGGTCGATGCGATACCAGCCGCGGCTGGTCACCACCTTGCCGTCGTCGGTCGCGACCGCCGCCATCACCCTGTGAGGCGTGTCGTTGCACCAGGTCAGTCCCGATGGCGACGGCTTTTGCACGGCATCGATCATGGTGGCGAAGAAATTCGGCGACTGCACGATGTCGCTGGCGAGCCCCCGGCTCTTGAGGAAGGCGGCGAGCGCAGCCTGTGTCTTCGGCCCGTCGACGCCGTCGATCGGCGCGGCGTCATAGCCCGCGATCACCAGCAGGCGCTGGATCGCGGCGAGCCGGGCCTGCTCGTCGTCATATTCGCTGTCTTCGGCGAGATAGGCGACGAGGTTGCCGTCATCGGTCTGGGTCGGCGTGATCTGGGTGAACTGCGCCGGCGTCTGGCCGGAGCGACACTGGCGCGCGGCGGCGATCACGAAATTGTCCTGCGCGACGCACAGCGTGTCGGTGCCGTTCTGCGGGATCGGCGAGGCACCATAGACGCCGAGCGCACGCGCGTTGAGCAGCACGCGGTCGGCGGTCAGTGCGCCCTGCACCACCACGCGGCAGGTTGCCGGATCGATCCGGAACCAGCCGCGGGTCGCAGTCGCGGCCTTGTCGTCGATGCCGATCGCGGCCTCGATCACGTAGCTCATGCGGTTGCAGAGCTTGAGGTCGGCATGGGCCGGCGCCGACGAGAACAGGAACGACACCAGCGCGGCCGGCAGCGACATTGCGAGCCGCGCCGCCGGTGACCGGCGAGGGCGCCTCGCCGTGTGTCCCGCGCCTGCCATTACTTATGGATCAGCGTGCCGGTGCCCTGGTTGGTGAAGAGCTCGAGCAGCACCGCGTGCTGCGTCTTGCCGTCGATGATGACGACGCCCTGCACGCCCTGTTCGAGCGCGTAGATGCAGGTCTCGACCTTCGGGATCATGCCGCCGGAAATCGTGCCGTCGGCGATCAGCTTGCGTGCCTCCTTGATCGACAGGTCCGGAATCAGCTTCTTGGACTTGTCGAGCACGCCGGGCACGTCGGTCAGCAGCAGCAGGCGCTTGGCTTTTAGCGCGCCCGCGATTGCGCCGGCGAAGGTGTCGGCGTTGATGTTGAGGGTCTGGCCGTCCTTCGAGGTCGCGAGCGGCGCCAGCACCGGAATCAGCTCATAGCCGATCAGCTGGTTGAGCAGCGTGAGGTCGACCTTTTCGGGATCGCCGACGAAGCCGAGATCGACCGCCTTCTCGATGTGGGAATCCGGATCGACCATGGTGCGCGTCGTCTTCGACGCCTTCACCATGTTGCCGTCCTTGCCGGAGAGGCCCACGGCGCGGCCGCCGGCCTCGTTGATGTAGCCGACGATCTGCTTGTTGACCGAGCCCGCCAGCACCATCTCGACGATTTCGATGGTTGCTGCGTCGGTGATGCGCAGGCCGGCGGCGAATTCGGACTGGATGCCGAGGCGCTTCAGCATGGTCGCGATCTGCGGGCCGCCGCCATGCACCACCACCGGATTGATCGCGGTCTGCTCGAGCAGCACGATGTCGCGCGCGAATGCCTTGGCGGTGTCCTCGGCGCCCATGGCATGGCCGCCATATTTGATGACGATGGTTTCCTCGTCATATTCCTGCATGTGCGGCAGCGCCTCGGACAGGATGCGGGCCTGATCGAGCGGGCTGATGTGCTGGTCGGTCATGGGGCTGGTCTCATCGTCAGCGGAGGGACGGGCGCGGTTCTATCTGATTGCCGGGCAGGGCGCAAAGCGTCTTGACCCTCTCCCCTTGTGGGAGAGGGTCGCTTCGCGCAGCGAAGCGGGGCGAGGGGTCTGTCTCCGCAGATAGAAACCCCTCATCCGGCGTGGACCGTGTCCACGCCACCTTCTCCCACAAGGGGAGAAGGAAGAATGGCCGTTATGAACCCTTCGGCCAGATTGCCGCGACCGCCAGCACCAGCCAGCTCAGGATCAGCAGCGTTCCGCCGGTCGGTGCGGCCATCGGAAACAGGCCATGGCCGGCATATTGGCGCAGTGCGAGGTCGCCGGCGAACAATGACGCGGCGATGACGAAGCCGCCCGCCGCCGTAACGCCGAGTCTGGCATGGATGATCGCACGGTCGGCGACCGCAACGGTCGCGATAGCGGCGGATGCATGGAACAGCAGCATCGAGGATGCTGCCGCCAGCCGCGTGGCGTCCGGCAGATGGGCCGCGGCCGCCGCCAGCATCACGCCGCAGGCGCCCATGAGGGCGGCCAGGCCGATCAGGGGACGGAATATCCCGGTCATCGGCGCCGCTCCTCGATCAGGCGCACCATGGCGGCGCGCAGCTCCGGCATGCCATCGCCAGTACGCGACGAAGTCACCAGCACTTCGGGGAACGCAGCGGGATGCTTTGCGAGCTTGGCAATGGTGTCGGCGGTGACGGTCTTGAGTTCACCGGGCTTGACCTGGTCGGCCTTGGTCAGCACCACCTGATAGCTGACCGCGGATTTGTCCAGCGTCTTCAGCACGTCGAGATCGACGTCCTTGATGCCGTGACGGGCGTCGATCAGCACATAGACCCGCGCCAGCGTCGCGCGCCCGAGCAGGAATTTGTGGATCAGCGCCGTCCACGACGCCACCTTGGTCTTCGGCGCCGAGGCGTAGCCGTAGCCCGGCATGTCGACCAGGCGGAAGCCCGCGTTCTCCGGCCCCTCGAAGAAGATCAGTTCCTGGGTGCGGCCCGGCGTATGCGAAGTGCGTGCGAGCGCACTGCGGCCGGTCAGCGCGTTGATCAGGCTCGACTTGCCGACATTGGAGCGGCCAGCAAAGGCGACCTCGAGGCCGGCCATCGGCGGCAGCGTCTCGATCGAGGGCGAGGCCCAGATGAAGCGCCAGTCGCCGGCGAACAGTTTTCGGCCCTGCTCGATCAGCTCCGCATCGGGTTCGGTGGTCATCGAAGAGTCCAGTTCGTCTTGGCCGGGACAGATCCGACCGTCAGGTCAATGTCCTGCTACCCTCCAATACGTTGATGCCCGGCACAAGGCCGGGCATCAAGCATTGATAGGGCGAGGCTGCCGAAAGCTAGGTTGCCTTCTTTGTCTCAGTCACGCTTTTTTTTTGAAACGTCGACTTCAGATTGTCGAACAACTCCACCTTCACGCCATTCTTGCGCATGATGAAGCTCTGCTGAAGCACCGACAGCGTGTTGTTCCAGGCCCAGTAGATCACGAGACCCGCCGGGAAGCCCGCCAGCATGAAGGTGAAGATCAGCGGCATCCAGTCGAAGATCATCTTCTGGGTCGGGTCCGGCGGCGCCGGGTTGAGCTTCATCTGCACCCACATCGTGATGCCCATGATGATCGGCCAGATGCCCATCACCAGGTAGGCGCCGAAATGCGGTCCGAGCAGCGCGATCGGATCGAACGGGATCAGCCCGAACAGCGTGAACAGGTTGGTCGGGTCCGGCGCGGAGAGGTCCTTGATCCAGCCGAAGAACGGCGCGTGCCGCATTTCGATGGTGATGAACAGCACCTTGTAGAGCGAGAAGAACACCGGGATCTGCAAGGCGACGGGAAGACAACCGGCGATCGGGTTGATCTTCTCCTTCTTGTAGATCTCCATCATCTCCTGCTGCTGCTTCACGCGGTCGTCAGGATAGCGTTCCTTCAGCGCGGCAAGCTGCGGCTGCACCGACTTCATCTTCGCCATCGAGGCGTAGGACTTGTTGGCGAGCGGGAAGAACAGCAGCTTGACGATCACGGTCACCAACAGGATCGCGATGCCGAAATTGCCGACCAGGCGATAGAACCAGTCGAGCGCCAGGAACATCGGCTTGGTGATGAAGTAGAAATGGCCCCAGTCGATCAGGAGATCGAAATGGTTGAGGCCGAGCTGCTTGTTGTAGCCGCCGAAGCCGACCAGCGGGAAGTTGAGGCCGACGGTCGCGGCTTCCTTCGCGCCGGCGAACAGCCGCGCATTGGCGACGCCGGTGCCGCCGATCGGAATGGTCTGCGCGCCGAGCATGTAGTCGGCCTGGTAACGCTTGTCGCCGGTGGTGAAGCGGGCGCTGTCCAGCGTCGCGTTGGTTTCCGGCAGCAGCGCTGTGGCCCAGTATTTGTCGGTGATGCCGAGCCAGCCGTCGGTGACCTTCGAGAACACGATGCCGCGCGAATTGCCGCCGGTCGGGGTCTTGGCCTCGTCGAGGTTCTTGTAGCTGTATTCCTGCAAGCCCTGTTCGCCGAGATAGCCGATCGGACCTTCATGCAGGATCGCGTAGCCCGAGACCGGCGGCTTGCCGCCGCGCGAGATCAGGGCGAACGGATACAGCGTCACCGGCGCACTGCCGAGATTGTTGACCTCGTCCTTGATGCTGAACAGGTAGCGATCGTCGATCGAGATGGTGCGGGTGAAGGTCAGCCCCTGGCCGTTGTCGTATTTCAGGACCACCGGGCTGCTCGGCGACAGGCTGTTCGAGCCTTCCTGCTGCCAGACGGTGTCGGCGTTCGGGGTCTTCACCGACGAGCCGTTGGCGGTCAGCCAGAGGAACTCGGCATAATAAGGCTCGGCGGTGCCCGACGGCGACAGCAGCACGACGGCCGGAGATTTGGGATCGACCGTCTCGCGGAACTGGACCAAAGAGATGTCGTCGATCCGGGCGCCCTTCAGCGCGATGCTGCCGATCACGCGCGGGGTCTCGATCTTGATGCGCGGGCCGGCCTCGAGCACGGCTTCACGGCTTGCCACCGGAGCGTCGGCAGCAGGCGCTCCCGGGATCGGAGAGGGAGTCGCCGAGCTTCCCGGAGCGGCGCCAGGAACTGCGCCAGGCGTGGCGCCCGGCGTTGCCTGCGGCGACGGCTTCAGCAGCTCAGCCTGCTTCTGCGCCTCGCGCTGCTTCTCCATCTGCGGCACGTTGTAGAAATATTGCCAGGCGATCAGGACGAGGCCGGACAGAATGACGGCAAGGATCGTATTGCGGTTGTCGGACATCTCTTAAGGTCTCGTCATTCCATTCGGATGGGGCGCGCTCTTGTTACCCGTCTTGTCGGTACGTGTCTTGTTGGTACCCGTCTTGTTGGTGCCCGTCTTGGGCGCAGGCCGGTCGAGGCGGCGCAGCGCCGACCGCAGGTCGTCAATCATGGTCGCAAAGTCGCGGGTCAGCGCGTCACGGCGGCCGACTAGCACATAATCATGGTGCGGCCGCATGGATACGGCCTCGACCTGTTTCATCACTTCGCGAAGCCGGCGGCGGATGCGGTTGCGCTCGGTCGCGGTGCCATTCTTATTGGTGACGGTATAGCCGACGCGGATCGGGCCCTGATCGTCGCGCCCACGGCCCTGTAGCACAAAGGCTGCGGTATTCGCCCGTGCGCCATTGGCAACGGCGAGGAAATCCGCCCGCTGCCTCAGCCGATCCATAATGGGTATCTCCGGAGAGGAGACGTCCGGGCTCAGGCGCTCAGGCGCTTGCGGCCACGCGCACGACGCGCGGCGAGAACCTTGCGGCCGCCGGCCGTGGCGAGACGGGCGCGGAAGCCGTGACGGCGCTTGCGCACCAGTTTGCTGGGTTGATAAGTCCGCTTCACGGGTAATTCTCCGCTGACCGGGCAATTTGCCGTTGTATTGAGATGGAGTCCGGTGATGCTGGCGGGCCCAAACGAGCCGTTCACGGCCCCAAAGAGCCGCCCCCGGTCAAGGACCGAGCCATCGCGGACAGTTGGCGCGGCTTATAAGGGAGCGCCCTGTTTTCGTCAATGTCACAGGGCGTCGCAAAGCGTCTTCTTTGAAACGTCGCAATTGGGGCGAATACAACTGATTTCGCGGGGTTTTTGACGGTGAGGGGCGCTTTGGGGGCGTTCGGGGAACCGCCGACATTAGCGATCCGTAATTTGACCGGTTTGGGGGCCGGGCCGCATCTTCCGACCCCTAAGCCAAACAAGGCCTTATCTTGTGGCTCTAATTGACGATCAGGCGACCGCGCAGCAGCAGCGGCCCAAGCCGACCCTTCGGCTCGGGCTGTCGGGCAAGCTGTTGCTGCTGACGATTCCCCTGGTCATGATCGCCGGGCTCCTGATCTACGTGCCGGCGATCGCCAACTTCCGGATGAATCGGCTCAATGACCGCCTGGCCGCCGCCAATACCGCGGCGCTGGTGCTGGATGCCGCCCCCTCCGGAATGGTGCCGGATTCGCTGGCGCGGCAGATCCTGACCAGCATCGGCGCCCGTGCGGTCGCCATCAAGCTGGGACAGCAGCGTCGTCTGCTCGCCAGCGCCGACCTGCCGGCTGCGATCGATCATGACGTCGACATGCGCACCATGACGGTGTGGTCGGCGATCGTCGATGCCTTCGAGATCATGCTGGAGCATGGCGACCAGACCATCCGCGTGGTCGGGGCGGCGCCGGGCCAGGCGCAGTTCATCGAGGTCGTGATCGACGAAAAGCCGTTGCGACAGGCGATGTACCGCTTCTCCCGCAACGTGCTGGTGGTCGCCCTCCTGATCGCCGGCCTGACCGCCGGCCTGGTCTATCTGGCGCTGCATTACCTGTTCGTCCGTCCGATGCGGCGGCTGACCGCGAGCCTGATCGGCTTCCACGAGAATCCGGAGAGCTCGGCGCGAATCATCGTACCCAGCCAGCGTGGCGACGAGATCGGCGTGGCCGAGCGCGAATTGTCGGACATGCAGCGCGATCTGGTTTCGATGCTGCATCAGAAGAGCCGGCTGGCCGCGCTCGGGCTCGCCGTCTCCAAGATCAACCACGATCTGCGCAATCTGCTGGCGTCCTCGCAATTGCTGTCGGACCAGCTGGCCAGCGTGCCCGACCCGCGGGTGCAGCGCTTTGCGCCGAAATTGCTGCGCTCGCTGGAGCGCGCCATCGCGTTCTGCCAGTCGACCTTGTCCTATGGCCGCGCGCAGGAGGCGGCGCCCGATCGCCGCGTGATCATGGTGGAGCCCGCGGTCGCCGAGGTGCGGGAATCCGCCGGGCTTGCGACCGACGTCTCGATCACCTGGATCAGCGCGATCGAGCGCGGCCTCACCATCGACGCCGATCCGGACCAGCTGTTCCGCGTGCTGCTCAACCTGGTGCGCAATGCGACCCAGGCGCTGGAGACCCGGCAGGACAGCGATGGCGGTGCCCAGCAGATCCGCATCACCGGCCGCCGCGAGGGGACGGTCGCGATCATCGAGGTCTCCGACACCGGCCCGGGTGTGCCGGCCAAGGCGCGCGAGCATTTGTTCGAGGCGTTCCAGACCTCCGGCCGCCCCGGCGGCAGCGGGCTCGGCTTGGCGATCGCCGCCGAGCTGATCCGTGCCCATGGCGGCCATATCCACCTGGTCGAGGGCACCATCGGCGCCACGTTCCGGATCTCGATCCCGGATCGCCCGGTCGAATTGCTGTCGATCCGCAGCGAGCGGGCCCGGGCCTGAGGTGTCCCGGTGTTCCACCGGGGCCGAAATTGGCTGCTTCCAGACCTTGCCAACCGGACCGAGAGCCTGTAGCTAGAGCGCTCTTTCGTGACGCTCCGAGCCTCTCGGAGCCACGCGGGCTTTAGGCCCTGCCGCGAAAATGCGCCCGTAGCTCAGCTGGATAGAGCATCAGACTACGAATCTGAGGGTCGGACGTTCGAATCGTTCCGGGCGCGCCATTCCGGCGCCAATCTGAAAATCACATCAGATTTCGGCCAAGCATGGCCAAACCTGAATTCGGGCCGCCCGTTTGGCCGGCCTATTTGCCCATCCGCAGGCCTTTAGTCGTGAAGCGCTGCGCCTTGTCGCCGGGGCGCAGCGGCCGTCGTGTGCCGGCGGCCTTGCCGGTGCCGGGCGGCTGGTGGGCCGGCACGAGTTGGTCGGGGCGCGAGCCGATCAGGTCGCGGCGTCCCATCTGGATGAGTGCCTCGCGCAGCACCGGCCAGTTGTCCGGGTCGTGATAGCGCAGGAACGCCTTGTGCAACCGGCGCTGCCGCAAGCCCTTGATCGCCTCGACCTTGTCGCTGCCGCCGCGGCGTACGCCGCGCAGCGGGTTGACGCCGGTGTGGTACATCGCGGTGGCGGTCGCCATCGGCGAGGGCAGGAAGGTCTGGACCTGGTCGGCGCGGTAGCGGTTCTTCTTGAGCCACAGCGCGAGGTTCATCATGTCCTCGTCGGTCGTGCCCGGATGCGCGGCGATGAAATACGGGATCAGGTAATATTTCTTGCCAGCCTGCTCGGCCGCGGCATCGAACATTTTCTTGAAGCGATTATAGGCGCCGATGCCCGGCTTCATCATCTTGTCGAGCGGGCCGCGCTCGGTGTGTTCGGGTGCGATCTTCAGGTAGCCGCCGACGTGGTGGGTGACGAGCTCCTTGATGTATGCGGGGCTTTCGACCGCGAGGTCGTAGCGCACGCCGGACGCCACCATCACCCGCTTGACGCCCTTCACCTCGCGTACCTTGCGATAGAGCCGGATCAGGTCGTCATGCGACGTGTTGAGGTTCGGGCAGATCTCGGGGAAGACGCAGGACGGCCGCCGGCATGCCGCCTCGACCTTCGGATCCTTGCAGGCCATCCGGTACATGTTGGCGGTCGGCCCGCCGATGTCGGAGATCACGCCGGTGAAGCCCGGCGTCTTGTCGCGGATGCGCTCGATCTCGCGCAGGATCGAGCCCTCCGAGCGGTTCTGGATGATGCGGCCCTCGTGCTCGGTGATCGAGCAGAAGGTGCAGCCGCCGAAGCAGCCGCGCATGATCGTCACCGAGAAGCGGATCATCTCCCAGGCCGGAATCTTGGCGTCCTTGTAGGAGGGATGCGGCGCGCGCGCGTAGGGCAGGTCGTAGACCGAGTCCATCTCGGCGGTCGACAGCGGGATCGGCGGCGGATTGAGCCAGAGGTCGCGGTCACCGTGACGCTGCACCAGCGGCCGCGCATTGCCGGGATTGCTCTCCCGGTGCAGCACGCGCGAGGCACGGGCATAGGCCTCGCGGTCCTGCTCGACCTGCTCGCAGCCCGGCAGGCGGATCACGACGTTGCCGGGCTGGCGCGCGGCGCCCTCGTCGGCGGAGTCGAGATCGTCGGCATGCAGCTCGGCGTAATCCTCGGGCACGCGGCGGAACAGCGCGACGCCCCTGATCGAGTCGAGATCGCGCGGCGCTTCGCCGTTGGCGAGCCGGTGCGCCACCTCGACGACGGCACGTTCGGCGTTGCCGTAGAGCAGCAGGTCTGCCTTGGCGTCCGCCAGCACCGAGCGGCGCACCTTGTCGGACCAATAGTCGTAATGCGCGATGCGGCGCAGCGACGCCTCGATGCCGCCGAGCACGATCGGCACGTCCTTGAACGCTTCACGGCAGCGCTGCGCATAGACGATGGTGCAACGGTCCGGCCGGCGGCCGCCTTCGCCGTCCGGCGTGTAGGCGTCGTCGTGGCGCAGCCGACGGTCCGCGGTGTAGCGGTTGACCATCGAATCCATGTTGCCGCCGGTGACGCCGAAGAACACGCGCGGCTTGCCCAGCGCCTTGAACGGCTCGGCCGAATGCCAGTCGGGCTGCGCGATGATGCCGACCCTGAAGCCCTGCGCTTCCAGCAATCGGCCGATGATCGCCATGCCGAAGCTCGGATGGTCGACATAGGCATCGCCCGTCACCAGCACGATATCGCATTGGTCCCAGCCGAGCGCCGTCATCTCGGCGCGGTTCATCGGCAGGAACGGCGCCGGCCTGTCGGGGCGTGCCTGATGGCGTGGCCACGACGTCAGGGACATTGCAGTGTTGGCAAGGGTGCTCATGGACACCACGCATAGGACTGTGGCGCCGCGAATTCAACCAATCAGCATGCGGCCGGGCTTGATCGCGGGTTGCAATTGCTGCGAGTTCCGGATTTGGCCAAAGCGGGTGGCCGGCAAATCACACCAATATCTCAGTGACATAAGAGATAACTGGCGCGCCATTCCTTCGAAGAGGCGCTCGAGCATGCAGGCCCTGTCGCAGCAGGAGAACCTGCTCGCCATGTCCGACGACAAACACCCGGTGATCGCCATCAGTGCGGCCGGGAGAGTGAGAATGTCGGACAGGTCCGTGCTTGCCTGCATCGTCGTTAGCGGGCTGATCCTTGGTGTGCTCGGTGCGACCGTGCACGCGCAGACGCCGTCGAGCTGCAAGGAACCGCAGACGGGCACTACGCGCGCCCCGATGCTGTCGCCGCCGCTCGCCAATGTGGTGACGGGCACCGGACGGCTGCAATTCTATTCGGCGCCGAACCTGCACTGTCCGGTCAGCGGCGTGTTCGTCATTCCGAATGACGAGCTCGTTGCCTATGCGCAAACCAATGATGGCTGGTCGTCGGTGATGTACGTCAATCCACGGACCGGCAATGACGTCTCGGGTTGGGTGCGGTCGGCGCGGCTGAAGGCAACCGGAACTGTTGGTTCAAAGTAGCATGTGACAGCGCGCGCGAATGGCCACGGTCCGCCGCGGCGTGCGAGCAACGCGCAGCGATTCACGCTGTCATCCAGCTGTTGCCGAGCGGCGCCGGGCGCGCGCATTAACCTCCATAAGTTGAATTTCTTGACGGCTCGCGCGTGAAGTTGGAGGGTTGCCGCAACGACGGGCGTCCAGGCGCGCATCGGACTTGAGACTCTCGATTGGCTTGACGTGACTGCGACGGCGGCCCCGGCGTAGCGCGCGGTGCGACATGAGGGGACAAGCTCGTCGATACATGAAAATCATTGATATTGGCGTCTCGCGACGCCGTGGCGATTGGACAGAGATCAAGTGGCTGACCATGCTGAACTCAACGTCGCATACTGCTTGCCAGGCTAGCCATCCGCGTGACGCGCAGGCGCGTCCGCCAATTTCCGTGCGCTAGATGTTGCAACGCGGGCCGCAAACGCAGATTGATGCGCAGCCTCCGCGCAAGGGCGCTGTCCGCCCGATGGCGGATGCCGATGTGCCGGCGGTTGCGCGCCTCTTCCTCAAGGTATTCAGGAATGTCGACAAGGAGGCGAGCCCGGATCTCGAGGAGTACCTGCGCGCGCTCACCCTTGGCTCTCCGTGCTACAGTGCGCCTGCCGGCACGCATGTCTATCAACAGCAGGACGGGCGGATCCGCAGCGCGCTGCTCACCGTTCCCATGCAGTTCGTCGCTTGCGGCGATGTCGTGCCCGGACGGTTGCTCGGCGTCTTCATGACCGACGCCAACAAGGAGGCTGCCGGCGCGGCGCAGCTTATCCTTGCGCTGCGGCCGAAACGCGCCGACTTCTCCTTCTGCGACAGCGCCTCGCCGACCAGTGCCAATCATTTGCTGGCGATCGGCGGCAAGCCCATTCCGGTGCAGAACCTCGAATGGTCGCGCAGCTTTCGCCCCTTGGGCGCGCTCGCCGGACGCTTTTCGCTGCGGTTCTTGCGCCGAAACGATCCGGGCTTCGCCACGCTGGTTCGTCCCATCGATGCGTTGCTGAGCCGGATGCGCGGTGGCGACGCCGCCGTGCAGGCCGACGGCACCAACGTGGTGGAGATGTCCGTCCCCGCGTTTCTCGCGCATGCGCCGCGGCTGATCGCCCATCATGCGGTCCGGCCGCTGTGGTCGGAGGAGGAGCTTGGCTGGCTGGTCGCGCTCGCGGCGCGCAACACCAAGCTCGGCGCCTTCACCATCCGCTCGATCGAGGACCGCGCCGGCGCCGTGATCGGCGCCTTCGTCTACTATGCGGCGCCGGGGCGAACCGCGCATGTCCTCAACATCCTGGCGCTCCAGGGCCAGGAGATCACCGTGCTGGACGCGATGTTCCGCCATCTCGAAAGCACCGGCCACGTCGAAGCGCGCGGCCGTGCGCAGCCCGCGCTGATGGCGGGGCTCGCATTGCAGCGCTGGCTCGTCTTCCGGCACCGGGCGTTTGCCGTTGCGGTGACGCGGATTGCCGAGGTGAGTGACGCCGTTGCGCGTGGCGACATCTATCTCGGCGGCCTCGCCGGCGAGGACTGGAGCCGGCTGATGTGCGATTTTGGCTGAGGCGGATCACGCGATGGCAGTGTCGGTCATTCTCAAGGCGCTCAACGAGGAGGCACGGATCGGGCCTGCGCTCGAGAGCGTGCTGGCTGCGCTGGAGGGTATCGGCGGCGAGGCCATCGTGGCCGACGGCGGTTCGCGCGACCAGACGCTCGCCATCGCGGCCAAATATCCCGTCCGAATCGTGCAGCTCGAGCCTGCGATCGCACCGAGCTGCGGCATCGGCCCGCAACTCGGCTTCCAGTACAGCCGCGAGCCGTTCATCTGTCTGATGGACGGCGACATGCTGCTGGATCCCGGCTTCCTGCCCGACGCACTCGCCTGGCTCGCGAACAATCCGGGCGCAGCGGGCGTCACCGGACACGTCGTCGAGATGAACGACACCAGTCTCGAATATGTCCGGCGCGGCCGCAGGGTCTCGCCGGAGAACCGGATCGGGGAAATCGACCGCATGAATGGCGGCGGTCTCTACCGGCGCGCGGCGATCGAGCAGGTCGGCTATCTGTCGGACCGCAATCTGCACGGCTACGAGGAGTTCGATCTCGGCGTCCGGCTGCGGGCGCGCGGCTGGACGCTGCACCGCCTCGACCGCAGCTTCGTCCGGCATTTCGGGCATGCGGTCAACGCCTATGCGCTGCTCGTCCGGCGCTGGAAGTCGGGCTATCTGCGCGGCATCGGCGAGCTGCTGCGCGCCGCGTTCGGCAAGCCGCAGTGGAAGCAACTGGTTCAGGAACTGCCCGAGCTGAAGCTGTGGGGCGCGGTCTATCTGTGGCTGGCCGCGATGGTCGTGCTGCCGTTCCTGACTTCGCCGCCTGGATTGGGGCTTGCGATCGATGCGGCGATGATTGCCGGCGTCATCGGCCTGATGAGTGTGCGCCAGCGCAGCCTGACGCTCGGGCTCTATGCGGTCGTCGCGTGGCTGTTCCACGCCGCGGCGCTACCGCTCGGCTTCTTCCACAGCCGGCAGGCTCCGGCGGCCTGGATCGACAGCCGCGTCGTCCGGGACAATCCCTGACACCGTGGCGGGGATGCCGGCCTCGTCCGCATCCTGACGGCTGCGGCGTGCGAGCCGCAGCAGAGCCAGCCACGCGGTGATCACGAGCGATCCCTCGATCACATAGAGCGCGACGAAGGTCCCGATCGGCGCGTCAAGCCATGTCGCCGCGGCGATGAGGCCGCTGCCGAGCAGGTTGGTGCTGTTCATGATCAAGGCGCGTGTGCCTTGCCGTCCCGACGCCCCCAGCAAATCCATCGCCACCGCCCAGGCGCCGATCAGGATGATCGTGCCGGAAAGACAGCGCACGAAGAATGCGAGGTCGTGGTACTCGCGGCCGAACAGCCGCGGCAGTTCGGGTGCCAGCGCGAACAGGATCAGGAACGTCGCAAGACCGAGGCCGAGAGCCGCGGCCAGCGCGTGTTTCGCCGCGGGCAATGCCAGGTGCAGGCCGTCGCGGCTGGCGCGCGCGAAGCGCGGATAGATCAGCCGGTTGAAGGCGTCGATCGACAGATAGCTGCTGTCCATGATGCGCCGGGCCACGCCGTAGCTGCCGACGGTCTCGATCGGCGTGAACAGGCCGATCACGAACAGGTCGACGTTGGACCGGATCGCGCGCACGACGAACTGGGAGCTGAACAGGATGCCCGAGCGCAGCTCCTCGCGCAGGATCCTGAATCGTGGTCGGCCAAGCGGCAGCAGCCACAGCAGTCCGAGCAGCGCATAGAGCAGGTGTCCGCAAAACTGCCACACCGCCCATTCCGCCAGGCTCGAGACGTGAAACACGATGCAGGCAAGCGCCGCCGTGGCGGTGCGCGCGATCGCGAAGCCGACCACCGAGCGGTTTGCCGAGCGGACCTGTCCGAGGCCGAGGAACACGGTCTCGACAAGCAGGATCAACCGGACCAGCACGACATTGCCGACGAACAGCAAGGCGATGGTCGAGATCGCGACCGAGGGGCCGGCGCCCATGCTGGTCCACGACACCATCGCCGCGATGCCGCCGAGCACGAGCACCGCGCCGGTAAGTCCGATCAGCAGAATATTGTGGCCGAGCAGATCGGGATAACTCGCCGGCTCACGCGCGACCCTGCGCAGCAGGCAGTCGGAGGCGCCGAGACCGCAGATCTGAACCGCGATCGCGGTCACCGCCGAAATCTGCACGAACAGGCCGAACTCGGCCGGCCCGAGTGCGCGCGCCAGAATCGCAAAGGTCACGAGCTGGGCGAGGCTCGCCGCAGCCAGCGATCCGCTCGACAGCAGATAGCTGACCATCATCGGCGCGGCCGTCGAGATCGTTCGGCTGATGGCACTGAAACGCAGCAATGATCCACGGCCTCTGGTTGGCGGTCGATCCCCATCGACACTCTATCAGGCCGGCGCGCACTTGATATCGCGCGCGGAACGCCGTTCGAAATTGACGTTAACGTCGACGCGATGCGCGTCGGTGACATGAGCCATCGTCGGCGAAGTGGCGCGACAGTTGCGCGGTCACGTGTGGTGTGCCGATCGCGGCGCACAGATTCATGTGCGCGTCGAATTGAGATCGTTCGACCGGTCGCGCTCGGCCATCGATCTCGAGTTCGTCGTCCGGATCGGGCGCGCGTGCATCGCATGAGGACGATCGACGTCGTCGATTCCGGATTCAATTCAAGATTGATCTTGGCTTCACATCAATACGGCGTCAGGCATCAGTCCTGATGGAGATATAACCATAGATGCACTCATTCGGATTTTCGATAGTAAGGTTAACGCTAACACCTAACGCTAAAAGCCACTTAAAGTTGTTTGGGTTTTCGGGAGGAGGATAGTGGGCCGCGCCGGGTCGTTGATCGTCCGGCGGACATGAAATCGAGGATGTCATGCAGCCTTCGGCCCCGATCCCCGTGAGTTTGCGCAGCAACAAGCCCAACGGCTTGGCCGTCGATCCGATCATGCCAAGGAATGCGTGCAATGCCGCCGGAGACTTCCGCGGCGGCCCGCGCGGCTGCAACCGGGCCTGACGACTCCAGGCTCGCCGGTGTCCTCCCCTTTGAAACCAACCGACATGTACACAGCAACTGACAACAGCAGGCCGCAGCGCAGCGATACCATTCCCTATCGAATGGCCGGCGGGATCACGTCTGCGCAGGGCGTCGCGATCAACGCGATGCAGGTCGCCGGTTGGCTGCTTCATGGCTGGCGATGGATCCTGGTCGCGGCTCTCGCCGGTGCGATTGCCGGCGTCGGTGCGACGCAACTCGTGACGCCCCGGTTCACCGCGATCACCGATCTCACGATCTCGCCGTCCAATCTGCAAGTCACCCCGAACGATCTCTACGCGACCAATATCCAGAGCGACAGCCAGATCCTGGATGTCGAGAGCAAGATGCGCTCGATCACGTCCGGAAATGTCCTGCTCCGCGTGATCGACAAGCTCGGCCTCGCAAACGATCCCGAATTTGCCGACAAGATGCGTCTGTTCGACCTCAGCTGGCTGTTCGATCGCAACGTCTCCGACGCCGCCCGGCGCAACGATCTGATCGGCCTGCTCGCCAAGCGGATCAACGTGGTGCGACAGGAGCGATCCTATGTCGTGACGTTGTCGGTCTGGGCGAGCGAGCCGGCGATGGCGGCGAAGCTCGCGAACTCCATCGCCACGACGTTCCGCGAGGAGGTGGTTCGTGCCGACGCGGAGCGGGCCGGTCGCGTGGCGCAGGGGCTGACAGCGCGGCTCGGCGAGCTCAAGGCCGCGGCGACCGAGGCCGACGACCGCACCGAAGCATTCCGGCGAGCCCATGGCTTGCAGCAAGGGCCGTCCAAGCAGCCGCTGAGCACCGACGCCATGGAGCGGATGAACGGCAAGCTGACCGATGCCAAGGCACGCCTCGCCGAGGCGGAGGCCCGCTACAATGAGGTCTCGCGCGCCGTGTCGCTCTACGGCGTGCAGGCCGGCGCGGTGCAGTCGCAGACCCTGTCGGGATTGCTCGCCGACGAGGCGGCGCTGCGCAGGCAGATCGCGACCCTCACCCAGACCCTGGGGCCGCGCCATCCCGCGATGCTGAACGCGATGGCCGAGGCCGATGCCCTCAACAAGGCGATCAAGTCCGAGACCGAGCGGCTGCGCCGTGCCGCCCGCTTCGAGGTCGATCAGGCCAAGGTGGCGCTCGACACGCTGAACGAGGAAACGCGCACCTTGCGCGGCAACGTGTCGGTCGACGATCAGGCCCAGGTGAAGCTGCGCGAGCTGGAGCGCGAGGCAAGCGCCAAGACCGCGCTTTACCAGACCTTCCTGACCCGCTCCGGCGAGGCCGCCGAACGGCAGCAGATCGACGCCACCGACGTGCGGGTCATCTCGCCCGCGGTCGCGCCGTTCCGCCGGACCTGGCCGCCCCGTCCGATCATCGCGGCTGCGGCGGGTGCGGCGTTGGGACTGCTGCTGTGCGCGGCCGCACTCGCCGGCCTCGGCTATCTCGCGGCACTCCGTCTCGCCGGGAGCAGGGCGACATGATGGCGTCGGGAGACATGCGCGAAGCTGGAGCGATCAGTGTGCTCGGACCGCCGCTGTTCATGGCGACGCTGCTGTTCTACCTTATCACGCTGACGCCGTTCATCGACCTGTCGGCAGCCAATGCGGGTGATCCCGCCGCCGACAAGTCGAGCACGATCAATCAGATCGTCTTCCTCGGATTGACCGCAAGCCTGTGGTTGACCGCGCTCAGCTCGCCGGCACGTCATCTCGTCGTGCGTCCCCGCAGCTTCCTGATCGTGACGGTGCTGTGGTTCGCGCTGGTCTCGGCCATTTCGATGCATCCGGACATCGCGCTGAAGCGCGTCGTGCTGGCGTCGCTGACGATCGTCAATGCCGGCATCTTCCTGCTGCTGCCGCGTTCTGAGCGGCAGTTCGCCGGCATGCTGGCGATGTGCTGCCTCGGCACGCTGGCGCTCGCCTACATCGGCGTTGCGCTGTGGCCGCAGCTTGCGATCCACCAGGCGAGCGAGATCCGCGAGCCGATGAACGCCGGGCTATGGCGCGGTCATTTCGCACACAAGAACGTCGCGGCCGCGGCGATGGTGCTGATCAGCTTCGCCGGGCTCTATTTGTACGGCACCGGCCGCCGCATCGTCGGCGGAGCGATCACGCTGCTGGCGGTCGTGTTCCTGGCCCATACCGGCGGCAAGTCGTCGACCGCGGCGCTGCCGGGCATTCTGGTGATCGCCTGGATATTCGAGCGGTGGCGGGCGATCCGCATCCCGATGGTCTTCCTGGGGATCGCGGCCTTCAACGTCGTCACGATCGGTTGCTCGGTCTCGCCGACGATGCGCGAGCTGGTCGCAAGCCTCGGGATCGATCCGACCTTCACCAACCGCATCGACATCTGGCGGGTCGGCGCCGCCGCCGTCGCGGACCGCCCGTTCACCGGATATGGCTTCCAGCTGTTCTGGCAGACCGACGAGATGGTCTACAAGGCCGGGGGCGGAGCGAGCTGGGCGGTCGCTGCCTTCAACGCGCACAATGCCTATCTCGATGCCGCGATCACGACCGGCATACCGGGTCTCATCCTCACCCTCGTGTTGCTCGTCTGGCTGCCGCTGCGCGACGTGTCGCGCGCGGAGACGCGCGGCAATGACCCCGCGCTGACCCGCCTGTTCACCCGGATCTGGCTGTACGGCGTGTTCTCGGCCTGTGTCGAGAGCCTGTATTTCCAGTCCGGCAGTCTGGTCTGGTTCATGTTGATCGTTTCGATCTTCGGGCTTCGCTTGCAGGCGAGTGCGCATGAGATCCGCGACGGTGAAGCCGTGATGCCTGTCGGGGAGACGGCCCATGCGTAGCCCCACATCGTTCCTGCCCGAGACGGCATCGCGCCTGCCGCACACGATCGACCGGTTCGCCGGTCGTCTGACCAACAGGTTGCTCCGGGCGGCGCCCTGGCAGCTCATCGAGGTCCCGACCCGCGAACCGATCGTCTCCTTCACGTTCGACGATGTACCGGACTCCGCGCTCCGTGTCGGTGCGGCAATCCTGGAGGCGTGCGGCGTGCGCGGCACGTTCTACATCTCGGGTGGCCTCGAGGGCCAAGTCGAGCCGGATCGCACCCTGATCGATGCTGCGGGCTGTAGGGAGCTCGTCGCGCGCGGTCACGAGATCGGCTGCCACACTTACGGCCATCGCGACATCAGGCATCTCGATCGCGCGAGCCTCGCCGCTGATCTCGCGGACAACGCGCGCTATCTCGATGCGGTCGATCCGCGCCGCGGCCGGCGCAATTTCGCCTATCCCTACAACAGCGGCAGCCTCGGCAAGCGGTCGATGCTGGCCGATTCGTACCGGACCTGCCGCGCGGGCGGCGAAGCCATCAACCGCGGGCCGACCGATCCGACCTTTCTCAAGGCAATCGAGATCCGCCAGCCCGAGACGCTGGTGGCGGGATTGACCCGCTGGATCGACGCGCTGATCGCGGATCCGGGCTGGCTGATCCTCTTCACTCACGACATCTCGCCGACGCCTACGCCCTATGGGGCTAGTCCCGCGGCGTTCGAACGGCTGGTGGCGCATGCGGTGGAGCGCGGCTGCTGCGTGTTGACCGTCGATGCTGCGCTCGACCGCATGGGATTCCGGGAGGCTGGGCAATGACGAGCGAACGGCGGCTTTTGGCCATCAACAACTACTTCTACCGGCGCGGCGGCGCCGAGAGCGTGTTCCTGGACCAGATCGATCTGTTCGCGTCGGCCGGCTGGGAAGTGGTGCCGTTCGCGATGGAGCATCCCGACAATCTGCCGAGCCCGTGGTCCGATTACTTCGTCTCCGAGATCGAATATGGCCGGTCCAGCGGACCGATCACGAAAGCCAAGCAAGCAGCCAAGATCATCTTCTCGCTGGAGGCGCGCCGCAAGATCCGCGCCCTGGTCGGCCGTGTGCAGCCATCGGTGGCGCATGCCCACAACGTCTACCATCACATCTCGCCCTCGATCTTCGATGTGCTCAAGGCCGAAGGCGTGCCGGTGGTGATGACGGCGCATGATTTGAAGCTCGCCTGTCCCGCCTACAAGATGCTGAGCCAGGGCGAAGTCTGCGAGCGCTGCCGCGGTGGACGAATCCACAATGTCCTGCTGCGGCGCTGCGTCAAGGACTCCGCCATGGTGAGCGGGCTGGTCTTCCTCGAGACCCTGGTCCATCGCAGCTTCGGCCTCTACCGCGACACGCTCGACTGCCTGATCGCGCCGAGCCGCTTCTACCGCGACAAGCTGGTGCAGTGGGGCTGGGACGCGAGCCGCATCGCATACATCCCGAATTTCGTCGATGCCGAGCAGTTCACGCCCTGGTGCCACGAGGGGAATTACTTCGTCTACGCGGGACGGCTTGCGCCGGAGAAGGGGCTCGCCACGCTGGTGCGAGCCACGGCGCTTGCGCGTCAGCGCCTGGTGCTGGTCGGCAGCGGCCCCGAAGAGGAAGCCTTGCGCCGGTTGGCGTTCGAGCTCGACGCCCAGGTCGTCTTCGCGGGTCATCTGGACAAGCCGGAGCTGAAACAGGTGATCGGAGAATCGCGGGCGCTGGTGCTCGCCTCCGAATGGTACGAGAACGCGCCGATCAGCGTGCTCGAGGCTTACGCGCTCGGCCGCCCGGTGATCGGCACACGGATCGGCGGCATTCCGGAGCTGATCGTTCACAACAAGACCGGCGCCCTGGTCGAACCAGGCAATGTCGGCATGCTGGCCGAGGCGCTGGCCAGCATGGCGAAGCTGCCCCGCACGGCACGGAACAGGCTCGGCGCCGCGGGCCGCGACTGGGTGTTGCGCGAATTCACTCCCGAGAAATACCGCGATCGCATGACGGCACTCTACGAGACGGTGGTGCACTGATGTACACATTGATACCAGCCGGCGGAGCAAACCGGCCTCCGAGGAAAGTGATCTTCCTCGGTCTGCGCGGCATCCCCGAGATACAGGGCGGCGTCGAGACCCATGTCGCCGCGCTCGCCGTGCGCATCGCGCAGCGCGGCTGGCAGGTCGAGGTGCTCGGACGCCGGCCGTACCTGCCATCACCGGAGCCGTACGTCTGGAAAGGCGTCGTGGTGACGCCGATCTGGACGCCGCGTTCAAAGCACGTCGAAGCGCTGCTGCACACCACGCTCGGCCTGTTCGCCGCCGCTCGCCGCAATCCGGACCTGGTCCATATCCATGCGATCGGTCCGGCGCTGCTCACGCCGCTGGCCCGCCTGCTCGGCCTTCGCGTGGTGGTGACGCATCACGGCTTCGACTACGAACGCCAGAAATGGGGATGGATGGCGAAGTCGGTCCTGCGCGCCGGTGAATGGATGGGAATGAAGTTCGCCCATGCGCGTATCGGCGTGGCGAAGGGCATCGTCGACTCGGTCCGCGCCAGGCACGGCGTCCCGGCAAGCTTCATTCCGAACGGCGTGGAGAGCAGCACTCCGAAGCTCGGCACCTCCTATCTCGACTATATCGACGTGAAGCCGTACCGCTACATCCTGAGCGTCGGCAGAATCGTCGAGGAAAAACGGCAGCTCGATCTGATCGACGCCTTCGCGCGCCTGGGTGATCCTACCCGGAAGCTGATCATCGTCGGCACGGCCGATCACAACGGCAATTACCTGCGCGCGGTCGAGAAGGCGGCAGCGGCGACGCCGGGCGTGGTGATGACCGGCTTCCAGTCCGGCGAGAGCCTCGCCCAGCTCTATCGGCACGCGGCGTTGTTCGTTCTCCCATCCAGCCATGAGGGCATGCCGATGGTGCTGCTCGAGGCGCTGAGCCACGGGGTGCCCTGCCTGGCGAGCGACATTGACGCCAATCTCGCGCTCGACCTCGGGCCGGAGAGCTACTTTCCGCTGGGTGACGTCGATGCGCTCGCGGGAGCGATCAGGCTGAAGCTCGCCCCATCGGGCAACCTGCCGGATCGAAGCGAGCGAGCCGCGCGGGCGCTCGATTGCTTCGGCTGGGACCCGATCGTCGACCGCACCATCGAAGTCTATGAGAGTGCGCTGGCAGCGCGCAAACCGGGACGGGCGCATCGCGGCGGCACCGACCTCAAGAACCATCTCGGGTTCGGAGGCGGGCAATGACGCTGGCCCTTCGCAAGCTGGAGATGACCGTGCTGGGCATCGGCTTCCTCGGCCTCGCCTGGAGCAAGGACAAGCTGCGCGGCTACGCCACGCCGAACACCGTGTCGAAGTTCGACGTCGAAGGCCAGATCGCCTATCTGCTCGACATCTTCGGCTCGTTCCGCCGTTTCATGCCGCCGGGATTCGATCTGCGCGGCCGCGATGTGCTCGAGCTCAGTCCTGGCGCGTCGCGCGGCAACGGTGCGTTGTTCCTTGCCATGGGGGCGCGGTCCTATCACGCCATCGACGTGTTCAACCTCGCCGGCGACGAGGACCCCGTGTTCTACGAGCTGCTGCTCGATCGCTTCTCCTATGGCACCAAGGCGGACCGGCAGCGCGCCCATGCCCTCTCATCGGCGTCCGGCGCCCGCGAGTTCAGCTACGTGGTCGGCCGGGATTTCGACATTCCCCGCCTCGCCGGCGGACGAACCTTCGACCTGATCGTGAGTTGTGCGGCGTTCGAGCATTACGACAGCGTCCCCGATACCGTCGCCGGCTTGACGCAGGTGGCCCGGCCGGGCTGCGAGGCGATCCACATCATCGACCTGCAAACGCATTCGCGCTGGATTCGCGAGCACGACCCCAACAACATTTATCGCTATCCGGAGCCGATCTACCGGCTGTTCCGCTTTCCTGGCCAGCCGAACCGGCTGCGGCCCGCCGATTACATCGCGGCCTTCGAGGCACAGGCGTGGAGCGATGTCCGGTTCGTGCCGTCGCGAACCATCGAGCCCGCGCTGCGCGGCCTCTCGCTCGCCGGTCTCGCTACCCCATTTGCCGGCCAGGAAGACATGATCGTGCTCGATGGTGCGTTGACGGCGCGCCATCCCGGCGGGATCGGCGGCTGAGCGCGATCGGAGGTACATCGTGACCAGTCGCCGTTCCATCCTCCGCAGCATCGCCGGTGTCGCGATGCTCGCACCATTTGCCGCGCTCCCGGCTATTGCCGATCCGGCCGGCGAGCTTCCCGGTTTCCGTCGCGGGATCGGCGTCTCGCATGCGTTCGGATGGGCCGAGGTGCGCGAGGATGGCTCCTATGTGGATCCGGCGTTCTCCGCGCCGCGGTTTCAGTTCGGCGCGGACCAACGTCGGGCGATCCACGATGCAGGATTCGACTTCGTGCGTCTCGTCCTCGACGTCGGTCCGTTCCTGGCATTCGATGGGGCGAGCCGCGACCGGCTGGATGATCTCGTCATTACCACCGTCCGCGACCTGCTCGCCGCCGATCTTGGCGTGATCGTCGACCTGCACCCGAGTGCCATGAGCCCGGCCTACCGGCCTGCGGAACTCACCGCCGGCGTGAACACGCCGAAATTCCAGGCCATGCTCGCGTTGCTGACCCGTCTCGCAGGCCGCCTCGACCAGGTTGCCGCCGAGCGGCGCAAGGCGGCGCCGCCGAGGATCGCGCTCGAGCTGATGAATGAGCCGGAGATATCAGCGGCCGCATGGCAGCCGATGCTCGAAGCCGCCTACGCAGCTGCGCGCCGCGGTTCGGCGACGCTGCCGCTCGTGCTGGGCGGCGGCCTTGTGAACGCTGCCGGCGCGCTGGCGCAGATCAAGATGCATCCGTTTGCCGGCGACAGGCGCCTGATCTACACCTATCACGACTATTCGCCGTGGCAGTTCACCCATCAGGGCGTGCGCGGCAGTCCGGCCTATGCGCTGGATGGGATCGTCTATCCGGCGCCCGCATCGGTCGACGCGATGGCGCAGGCGACCGACCAGCGCATCGCGGCGCTCGGCCTCACCGGCACGGAGCTGGATCAGGCACGGCAGGCCAGGCAGACGCTCGCGAGCTATGTCAGCTCCGGCTTCAACCGATCGACGCTGGAGCGGACGTTTCAGCAGGTGGCGGCGTGGCGCACGGCGCAGAACCTGCCGGCGCAGGCGATCCTGCTCGGCGAGTTCGGCGTGCACAGGACGCCCTTCCAGGACAGCGTCGCAGGCGCGACCGCGCGCGCGAGCTGGCTGCGTGACATGCGTGAGCTCGCGGAGGCCTACGGTTTCGCCTGGTCCTGCTGGACTTACCTCGCGACAGGCGGATTCGCATTGGCGGAGAACGAAACCGGCCCCGGCTTCGATGCCGCGACCCGCGGCGCGCTCGGCCTGACATCGCCATGAGGCCAGACATGACACCGCGTCGCTACGGCAATATCGACGGGTTGCGAGCGATCGCGGCGCTTGGCGTCATGGTCGAGCATATGTTCGGTGATCTGCTTCGGCAGACCCCGCTTGCCGCCGGGCCGATGAATGCGGCTGGCGAGATGCTGGTTCAGAATGTGAGTCTTGGCCGGTTCGGCGTGGCGCTGTTCTTTCTGATCAGCGGCTTCGTCGTGCCGTTCAGCATCGGCGGCGAACGGCCGCTGTTTCAATTCGCCGTTTCGCGAATATTCCGGCTCTATCCCGCTCTGTGGCTCGCGCTCGCGGTGCTCGCGACCATGGCTTGTCTTGCTGGCGAGCCGCCGCGCGCGGTGACGGTGCTTGCCAACATGACGATGGCGCCGACGCTGTTCGGCCAGCCCTGGCTGTCGCCGATCTACTGGACGCTGTTCATCGAGCTGGTGTTCTACATCCTGATCGCGCTGCTGTTCTCGGTCGGCAAGCTCCGCCAGGTCGGCGTGCTGTCGATCCTGAGTCTGGCGCTCGTGGTCGCAACGGCGTTGCCGGTCCAGTTGCGGACGCATGGGATTGCCAACGTCCCGGTGCAGTATCTCGGCATGCACCTCTCATTCCTGTTCCTGGGTCTGCTGTTGCGCCTGTGGCTTGTCGAGCGGGTGCCCGGTGCGCGCACGGCGGCGCTGGCGCTGGTGCTTGCACAGGTTGCCGCGGTGCCGTCGGTGGCGGCCTTCTCGCTGGCGCGCGGCGACAATTTCATCATGGAGGGGCTGTTGCCCGTCGTTACGGCCTATGCGCTGGCTTTCGTGATCTTCATGGCGGCCGTCAGGTTCGATCGGCCTCGTTCGCCGCTGCTGTCGCAGATCGGGCTGATCAGCTATTCGACGTACCTGTTCCACTGGCCGGTGAACGTCACGGTCTACCGCTTCCTGCCGTTGACCGGACAGATCAGCGATATCGCCACCATGCTGATCTGCACCGGCCTCGTCCTGCTGGTGTCCTGGCTGGTCTACCGGCTGGTCGAGCGCCCGATGATCATGTTCGGGCGCGCGATCGTGCTGCGGCATGGCGTCGCCAGTCGGCCTTGACGCCGGCCAGTCGCGCCCTCAGTGAATCGCGGCGTACATGATCTTCTCCTCGGTGGCCTCGACCGCGGAGAATTCCTCGACCACCTTGCCCTGGCGCGACACCAGAATGCGGTCGGAGAGCGCCATGATCTCGGGCAGATAGGATGATATCACCACCACCGCCTTGCCCTCATCGGCAAGCTGGTTGATCAGCTCGTGGATCTCGACGATGGCGCCGACGTCGACGCCGCGGGTCGGCTCGTCGAAGATGATCAGCTCGGGTTCCTGCACCAGCGATTTGGCGATCACCACCTTCTGCTGGTTGCCGCCTGACAGCTCGACCACCTTGGCCTCGTCGCCGATCGCACGGACCTTGAGCCGCTGGGTCCAGGTCTTGCCGACCGTGTTGGTCTCGCGCCGCGACAGCAGCATCCGTCCCGCGGGAAACTTGGAGAGCAGGCCGAGATAGATGTTGCGGGCGATCGAGGCAGTCTCGAAGAAGCCCTCGACTTTGCGATCCTCGGTGACATAGGCGATGCCGGCCTTGACCGCCGGCGCCGGCACCCGGTAGCGCACCGGCTTGTCGTGCAGCAGGATCTCGCCGCCATGGAAGAAGTCGCGCTTCAACACGCCGGATACGATCTTGAAGGTCTCGGTGCGGCCCGCGCCGACCAGGCCGAACACGCCGGTGATCTGGCCGGCGAACACCGACAGCGAATTGTTCTTCACCATCGGCGCCATCTTGAGATTCTGCACCGTGAGCACCCGCGCACCGGCCGGCCGGACGCTGGCCTTCCGCGCGCCGTACAGCGTGTTGGAGAGGTCGCGGCCGACCATCGCCTGGACGATCGCCGCGCGGTCGAACTTCGCGGCGTCGTCGGTGACGACGTGCTTGCCGTCGCGCAGCACCGTGATGCGGTCGGCGAGCAGCAGGGCTTCCTCCAGCGCGTGCGAGATGAAGATGATCGAGACGCCGCGCTTCTTCAGGTCGCGGACCAGGTCGAAGAAATACTTCTTCTCCTCCGGCGTCAGCGATGCCGTCGGTTCATCGAAGATGATGACCTTGGCCTTGTGCAGGACTGCGCGGGCGATCTCCACCATCTGCTTCTTGGCGGCGCCGAGCCCGCTCACGGTCGCGGTTGGCGTCACGTCGAAATTGAGCGATTGCAGGAATTGCTGGGCGGCGATGTAGATGCCGCGCAGCCGGTTGTAGAATTTCTCCTGCCCGAGAAACAGGTTTTGCGCCACCGTCATGGTCGGCACCAGGCTGTTCTCCTGGAACACCATCGCGATGCCGAGATTGCGCGCCTCGAGCGGCGTGCGTGGCGCGACGTCGGAGCCGTCGACCGTCATGCTGCCCGAGGTCAAGGTCACGACGCCGGCCATCACCTTGGTCAGCGTCGACTTGCCGGCGCCGTTCTCGCCGACCAGCGCGTGGATCTCGCCGCGGCGGAGATCGAAGTCGACACCCTCGATCGCGGGCACGCCGGCATAGAGCTTGGTCGCCTTGCGCAGGGACAGCATGGTGTCGCTCATGAGCCTGTCTCCTCGGCAAGCCCGGCAACGGGCAGTTTCAGCACGCGGCCCGGTCCCTTGGCGATCAGCACGAGGTCACCGCCCAGTTCGAGCGCCGCAACGACGCCGTGATTGATGCCGTCGACCCGGCTGTGCAGCGAATAGAGCGGCTTGCCGTCTTCCCCGAGCCGGATCACGAGGCCGTAGGAACGCGGCGGCGCCCATGGCTTGATGACGCCCATCGTCTTGATGTGCGCGCCCTGCATCGGCTCCTTGAAGGAGAACCCCGAGCGCAGCCGCGGCGCCACCCAATAGGCCGGGTCGATCTCGGCCATCATGCGGCGCCGATAGGCCGGCTCGCGCAGCACGAACTCGACCAGCTGGGTGCGAGCGGTGAACGCGGTGAGCCAGTAGCCGCCGCCCGCGGCTTTTGACAGCCGCGACGGATAGACCGGCAGGTGACCGAGCACGATCTGCGGCGGCCTGCCATCCGCGACGAGCACGAGACGATGCCGCCAGCTCTCGCTGACCAGCACGCCATCGCCACGCGCGCAGGCGCCGAAGGCGTAGCCGAGTCTTGACGCCAGTGGCTTGACCGATCTGGTCCCGGGATCGAGCCGGAACACGCGGCCGTTGCGGTTCAGCTCCATCAGGTCGCGCGCCCAGTCGTCGACGCCGCAGGTCGACGAGCCGTCGGTCGCGATCAACGTCCCGTCATCTGCGAGCGTCAACGCATTGATCGCATTGAAGGCAGTATCGCTGAACGTCACGTTCGGCTCACGCGACGTTGGATCGGCATAGAGGCGCACCTCCCGGCCGCCGAGCGCGACGGCGATGCCGCCGTCGGCGAGTGTACAGAGCGCCGAGATCGGCTGCTCGAAGCTGCGCAGCTCGGTCGCGGCACTGCCGTCGAGCCGCAGCAGGCGGTGGCCGTCGGCGACATAGAGATTGCGGCCGTCGGTCGCGAGGTCCTCAAGCGCCTCGCCTTCCAGCAAGGTGGTTGCGGCCTCCAGCTTCTGGTTCGGCTTGAGCGCGCCATCGAACGACGGCACGGTGATGGTGGCCTCGCCACGGCCGAGGAAGCGGTTGGCGAATTCCCTGACGGCCGCGATCACGACAGCTTCCCCCAGCGCTTGTCATACTGCACGAAGTTCGGGTCGGCGTTCGTCAGCTTGTAGCGGCCGATCCGGTTGTTCATGATGCCGCCGAGATAGAGATAGCCGCGATGCTCGCGCATCGAGGTGATCATCGGATGGTTCTCGCCGCGCAGGTCCCAGAACGATTCGAGGATCTTGCCCTGCTCGTTGAACTTGACGACGCAGCCGGTGTTGATGTTCGGGAACAGCCATTCATCGACCGGCACGCGCTTGGCCATGCGGCGGCGGAAGCCCGGCATCTTCCAGGCGAGATCGAGCGAGGGGCTGCGCATGCCGACCAGCGCCAGCCAGTAATTGCCGTCGGAGGCGAGATTGATGTTGTCGGGATAGCCCGGCAGATTGTCCATCACCACCTCGACCTGGCCTTTCTTCGGCCCGGCGAACCACAGCCGCTTGATCGAGCAGCCGAAGGTTTCGGCGAACAGGATCGACTGACCGTCGCTGGCGACGCAGATGCCGTTGGGGAATTTGAGGCCGCGCAGCGCCGTGTGCGTCGTGCCGGTCTTGGTGTCGTAGCAGATGATGCGACCGTTGCCGCGGGCCTCGAGGCCGTCGATCGGCCATTCGTCCATCTCGTAGCGGACGGTTGCTTCGGAGAAGAAGATCAGGCCGTCATCGGTGATGTCGAGGTCGTCGGCCAGCCGCAGGCGGCTGTCGTCGTTGACCGAATGCATGCTGCGGTTGGTCTCGTCGGTCGCCTTCTCCACGGTGCCGTCGGGCTTGATGCGGTAGAGGCCCATGCCGCCGATGCAGACATAGAGATTGTCCTGGCGGTCGAACGCCATGCCGAGCGGCTGGCCGCCGATATGGGCGAATACCTCCATCCGCTGATAATCCGGTGCGAGGAAGCGCATGATGTCGCCGTGGCGCGAGCCGGCATAGAGATTGTCGTGGCGATCGAGGATCACGTCCTCCGGCGCCTCGATGCGGCCGAGCCCGATCAGTTCGACATCGCGCAGTTTGTCGTTCTGCTCGAACGGGCCGCCCTGGCCGATCTCGGTCGGCGGGGGCGGCGGCAGCGCGTGATAGGTCGGCGCGACGTAGACCTTGCTGATGATGCGGGTGCGGTTCTTCTGCCAGCGGATATCGACCATCGCGGCGACCAGCAGGATGCCGGCGAGCGCCATGCGGTTGATGCCGCCGCGCGCATTGAGCGTGGTCAGGCCGTTGGTGATCAGCAGCACGATCAGCACGCCGACCAGCGATTTGGCGACCGAGCCCTTGCCGCCGCCGAGCGTGATGCCGCCGAGCACGGTCGCGGTCAGCACGATCACCTCGAGGCCGACGCCGATGTCGCCGCCGACGGTGCCGAGCCGCGCCGCGAAGAACAGCGCCGCGATGCTGGTCAGCACGCCGCTTGCGACGTAGCAGAGCGCGATGGTGCGGCGGACCGGAATGCCGGAATTGTAGGCCGAGCGGCGCGAGCCGCCGATCGCCGTGATGTGCCAGCCCGGGCGCAGCCGGGTCATGAAGATGTGGCCGAAGATCGCGATCGCGATATAGACCAGCGCGACGCTCGGAATACCGAACACGTCGCCGCCACCGATGAAATTCCAGGACGGGATGTCAGGAAAGGCGGCTGCGATCGAATTGGAGTAGCGCTGGATCAAGAGATCGAACGCCGAACGGTAGATAATCAACGTGATCAGCGTGGTGATGAAGGCACGAAGCCGCAGATATCCGATCAGGATGCCGTTGACGGCGCCGAGCAGCGCGCCGCAGGCGAGGGTGGCGACCACCACCGCTGGCACCGGCCAGTTCAGCACGTCGAGCAGATAGAGCGCGCAGAAATCGGTCAGCGCGAAGATCGAGCCGACCGACAGATCGATGCCGCCGACGATGACCACCAGCGCCATGCCGAGCCCGATGAAGCCGATCTCGCCGGCCTGCCGCGCGGTGTCGGCGAGGCTCGACGGCGACAGGAAGTGGTCGATGGAGCGGCTCAGCGCGAAGCCGACGATCAGGAGCAGGATCACCGGAATTGCGGTCTCGGTCCATCGCTTGGACAGGATCTCGCCGAGGAGATAATCCGGCCAGTAGCGGTAACGCAGGCTCGTCAAGGTGTCGCGCATCGGCATTCCAGCAAACTGTTTGATTTCGGGAGATCGACGTCCCGGGCGAGTGGGCCGGGGACGTCGAGCGGGAATGGCCGGACTATTTCTTCAGGTCGCTGAGATTCCAGCACGCGGTCTGACTGTCCGCATTCTCCTTGGTGATCGGAATCAGGGTCGTGTATTCCGATCCCTTGACCGAGCCGGCCTTGGCGCCCGACGACAGCAGCCATTTGATCGTGCCGGCCATCTGCGCGGCCTGGGTCGGCACGTCGTAGCTCAGGTTGAGGTCGAAGGCGCCGGACTTGACGAGTTCGCAGGCGCCCTTGCGTTCGCCGCCGCCGGAAGTCGCGACGAACACCTTGCCGGTCAGGCCGGCTTCCTTCACTGCGGCCGCGGTGCCGATGTCCATGCCGTCCCAGAAGCCGACGATGCCGCAAAGATCGGGATTCTGCTTCAGCACGGTCTGGGTGATCGCCTTGGCCTTTGCGGCATCCCAGTCGGCGGCCTGGCTCGACACCACCTTGATCTCCGGATGCTTGGCGAGCACGTTCTCGACGCCCTTCAGCGTGTAGGCGCTGGCGGCCGCCGAGAGCGCGCCTTGCACGATGGCGATCTTGTTCGACTTGCCCTGGCACGCCTTGACCACGGCCTCGGTGTCCTTCTCGCCGATCTCGATCCAGTTGGCGCCGACGAAGGCCGAAGAGCGGTAGGCCGAGCCCATGTTGATCTGGATCACGTAGATGCCTTCGTTCTCGGCGCGTTGCAGCAGCTTGGCGTAGGTCTGCACGTCCGGATTGTGGATCACCATCACGGCCGGCTTCTCCGAGATCAGCGAGGTCACCGCCTGCGCGCCGGCATTGGTGTTCCAGTTCGGATCGCGGATTTCGAACTTCACGCCGAACGGTTCGAGCTCCTTCTTCAAGCCGGCGTACCAGCCTTCGGTGAGGTCGAAGTTCATCGCCACCGGAACGTAGGCCACCGTCTTGCCGGCGAGGGCCTCCTTGAACGGCTTCTGGAACGGCTCGTCCAGGCCTTGCTGGGCGATGGCGGGTGCGGCGATGGCCGCGAGCCCGAGTGCCGCGGCGATCACCTTTGCAGTCCTGACAGCGTGTCTCATTGCTTCCTCCTTGCTCGTGATTGAGGTTTCCGTGGCTTGGTTCAGATGTCGCCCTGCTGTGCGGTTTCTTCGTTGCGCGGATTCAGGAATGAATCCGTGATGACGGCGAGCAGCAGGACGACGCCCTTGACGAGGTTCTGGCCGGCGTAGGAGATGTCCATGATGGTCATGCCGTTGAGCATGGTGCCGATCAGCAGCGTGCCGATGATGACGTTGAGCACGCCGCCGCGGCCGCCGGACAGGCCGATGCCGCCGAGCACGACGACCAGGATGACGTCGTAGATCAGGGTCGAATTGAAGATGCGGGTCGGCATCGAGTTGACGGAGGCCGCCATCACCAGGCCCGCGAAGCAGCCGATCAGTGCCGCGACGACATATTGCAGCACGATGATCGGGCGTGAAGGGATGCCGGTGACGCGGGCCGCGTAGGGATTGTCGCCGATCGCATAGATATAGGCGCCCCAGCGTGTCTGGCGCAGCAGGAAGGCCACCACCACGCAGGCGATCGCGAACATCACGATCGAGGTCGGGATGCCGAGGATGGTGCCCTGTCCGAGCCGCTCGAAGCCCTTCATGCCGTCGCTCCACTGCACGACGTCGAGCTGAAACAGCGCGGCCTGCCCGAGGCCGGCGAGCAGCAGGCCGGTCGCCAGCGTCGCGAACAGCGAAGGGACCTCGGCATAGGCGATCAGCCAGCCATTGACCAGGCCGAACGCGATCGTCAGCAGTACGGCGGTCAACAGCGAGGCCGGCAGCGAGTGGCCGTTCTGCACCATTTGAAGCACGAGCCCCGGCGGCACCGCGAGCGCTGCGATCAGCGAGATGTCGATGCCGCGCCCGATCACGACGATCGCCATGGCAAGTCCGAGGATGCCGAGCACGGCGACGTTTTGCAGCAGCGTCAGCATGTTTTCCGCCGTCAGGAAGCCGCGCAGGAAAATCGAGAACGCCAGGAAGAGGACGGCGAATACGGCGAAGACGATCTCCTGTTGATTGAACCGCAATCGCTTCATTGCCTCGTCCTTCCTGCTGCTATGGGTGCGCCGTTTGCCGGGACCTCGTGCGGGAGCCGGTCGCGACGCGGCTGGGTCGTGTCCTGCCCGCGACCGCCGCATCGACGAACGCACCGACAGTGTCGATGTAGGCCTCGATCGACGTGCCGCGCCTGCGGTACTTCGCGCGCTTGACGTACCAGTCCTGCAACAGCGGCTTGATCAGCGAGGCCGTCAGCGTGACCTGATCGATCGCGAACGCGCCGCTGGCGACACCCTGCTTGAGCACGTCGGCGATGATCTTCTCGGTCATCACCTCCATCTCGATGGCGCGCTGGCGTTCCGCGGGCGGAAACGATTTCGCTTCCATGAAGGAGAACACGAACCAGGGCTGCATCGCCTCGCTCATGCGAACATGGGTCGCGATGATCCAGTGCAGATGCTTGCGGGCATCCTGCTTGACGTTGGCGGGCGGTGCGGTGAGGACCTCCGCGGCGGTCTCGGCGACCTCGCCGAGGATCATCGACAGCAATGTCGGCTTGCTGTCGAAGTAGGTATAGAGACCGCCCATGCTGAGGCCGGACGCTTCCGCCAGCTGGCGCAGCGTGGTGGCGTGAAAGCCGTGCTTGTTGGACAGCGTGAGCGTCGCGCCGATGATGCGCGCCAGGTTTGGAACGGCGAGATGCGTTTTCTGGACCCGGATGGAATCCCGATGCCGTTCGAGGATCCGTGCGCAAAGCACGTCCATAGCGAACGCATTCGTCCCCGGCCGCTGGCGCGCGAGACCCAAATTGCCTCCCTGGCTATGCTTCCGGACCGTTTCATTTTCTTGACCGGTCCGGGCTGGGCTTTACGCCCTTGCTCAATTCCTAGCGCACGAAGCGGCGGTCGGAAAAGGGGGATCAGCAAATTTTCTGAGAGAGCGCTCGCTCGTTTTCTGCGCCAGCCATATGGCTTGCCCGCGCGCGCAACTCCGTTCCGGTGGCCCTCGGGAACTTTTGTGTTGAACGGACAACACAAATTCCTGACGCGCTGGTCGAGCGATATGCCAGTTAGACGGCCGTCACATTCCAGATATAAAGAACGCAGGTTCGCGGGCCGGAAGGCCAACCTGCACAGACATGCTGGCCGAATTTCACCCGTGGTCACTTTGGGCCGAAGCAAGGTTATGACGGCAGTGGGATCATATGGTGCACGGGCTGGCGCCGTGATCAGCGGTGACGCTCCGCGATCTTCCGCGACGTCGCGTCATCTGTTCGGGATTTGTGCCGCGCTGCTGATCGGCGGCATCTGCGCGGTTGCCGCGCAGCAGCGCGAGATTGTTGCCGCATCTGCGCCGATCGAGTTCAACATCCCCGCCCAGCAGTTGGCCAGCGCGTTGCAGGCCTATGGCGAGCGAACCGGCGTTCAGGTGCTTTATGAAAGCAACTCCGCAACCGGCCGGACGTCGACGTTGGTCGAGGGGAGCCTGACGCCCGAGGACGCATTGAATCTGCTTCTGAAGGGGTCCGACCTGAAGGTCCAGTATATTCGTCCGGATGCGATCACCCTTGCCTCGCGCAGTGCGCGTGTCGATCGTCCGCCGGCAAGCCCGCTCGCGACCGCGGACCTGTCGCTGGGCACGCTGCAGGTGCGGGCCACCAATGACGGCAGCGATACCGGTGCGCTGCGCGACTACAGCGAAAGCCTGCAGTTCGACATTCAGAAAGCGCTTCAGAAGAACATCGGGTCGCGCGGTGGCAGCTATCAGCTCGTCGTCGACCTGTGGATCGACGCGTCGCGCACGATCCAGCGCGCCCAGTTGTTCCGGCCGACCGGCGATCAGAACCGCGATGCAGCCGTGACTGCGGCGCTGCAAGGGCTGACCGTGAGCCGGGCCACACCCGCCAATGCGTCGCTGCCGGTGCGGATCGCGATCCGGGTGAAATCATTGCAATGAGCGCCAGCGACACCAGCGGACCCGACGGCGCGCGCGGCATCAGCCCGATGACGCGGATGTTTCGTCCCGATGATCCAGGCGCCTGGAGTTCGGGCGAGGTCCTGCGCCTGCTGCTGGCGCCGGCGATCGCGACGCTGCTGT
Source organism: Bradyrhizobium sp. SK17 (assembly GCF_002831585.1). GTDB lineage: Bacteria > Pseudomonadota > Alphaproteobacteria > Rhizobiales > Xanthobacteraceae > Bradyrhizobium. Next base: position 2,027,786 of record NZ_CP025113.1, read on the forward strand.
TCGTCGGTGGAATCTACTGGATCCGGTTGCAGCCGCCGGCCGGGTCGGCCAGCCGCGAGCAGAGCTCGGTCGTACAGGTTCGGTTGCTGCCGAGCCCGTCGCCCGCGCCGATCCCGGTCGCACCCGTGTCGCAGCCGCAAACCGCGGCGCTCGCCAGCAGGACCGAGGTGTCGCCGGAGAACGCTGAACCGCCGCTGGACAATCTGACGGCGGCCTCGGGGCGAGAGCCGATGCCGGCGGAGCCGACCGTGCCGAGCTTCCATCCGACGCCATCGCCTGCCGACGCGCCGCCCAACAGCGTCACCGTGAAATACCAGCAAGCGCTGCTTCGTCATGTGGCGCGCTACCAGCGCTATCCCAGTGCGGCACGGCTGGGGCGGCTGCACGGGGCGGTCGAGACGCTGTTTTCCATGCAGCGCGACGGCACCCTGCTCGATGTCTGGGTCAAGACCAGTTCCGGAGAGGTCGTGCTCGACAAGGCGGCCGTTGATGCGATCCGGCGCGCGCAACCGCTGCCGTCGATCCCGTCGGCGCTGCCGGACCGGCTCAATATTCAGATCACCCTGGTGTTCGATCCGTCCTGATCCGGTCGCGCGCTACCGGGCCGGCTTCGTCGGCTCCGGACGCCGTTTCATTGTTTTTGGATGTGACCCCGACGCATCAGCTTCCGTGTCGTTCGGTGTCGACTTGTTACCGTCATAAATGTGTTGTGCCCGGCCGTTACGAGATTGGCCAGCTTCAAGAACAGTTCAATCTGGATATCGGGCTGGTGTCTGGGAGGCCGCGGAACGTGGCTGAAATCAATCGAATGCGGCTGCGGGGGCAGCTTGCTGACAATTATGACGGCCTCGTCAAGAAATTGACCCGCCGTCTGGGATCGTCGGACTTCGCCTACGAGGCCTTGCACGAGACGTTCCTCCGGTTGGAGCGTGTCACCGATACCGTGCCGATCCGCAGTCCCGCCGACTACATATTCCGTATCGCGATCAATATCGCCAAGGATCGCCAGAAAGCGCAGAATCTCCGCGTTAGCACCGCCGAAATCGACGCACTGCTCGACGTCAGTGACGAAGGACCGAGCCCGGCGAGAATCGTCGAGGCGCGCTCCGATATCGATGCTTTCAAGCGGGCCCTGGCCGAATTGCCGGCGCGGCCGCGCGACGTACTTTATAGTGTTGCGATCGAGGGACGATCGCCGCAGGATGTCGCGGCCCGTCTCGGCGTCAGCGTGAGAACGGTAGAAAGCGATTTGAAACTGGCCCTGAGCCATTGTGCTGATTGTCTCGACTATACTTTGATCCGTCGTCTTGGCGGTCCGCGTCCCCGTTCGTGATCGAAATTCGTGGCGGTCGCGACTGCCGTCATGCGCATCACAACGGGCCGTCCATTTCGCCGCGGACGATTGTTTCCGGCGGCCGCGGGCGATGACCTCAAATCAGGTGTGACAAGCTGCACGATTTTCTATCTTCGTTCTGCGGGATAGCTGGCTTCCAGTCGTCTATCGAATAGAGAGCCACCTCTGGAGGACCTTGGGGGGCCGGGAAAGGTTCGCTGGAAGTGTTGAGCCGCTTGATCGCAGGTCTGTATGCAATCGACCGGGCGCGCGATCGTCGCGCCGCGCTTTCGCGTGCGATGCGGCTCAAGCCGCGATTGCCGGATGTTTCTGCCTGCGTTGTGCGCAACGGCCGATTGCGGTGCCCGGCTGCCTCCGGAATCGTCTATACAGCGAGCTTCGCTATGGGCTCGGCGCGATCGGGAGGTTGGGGTTTGGCGAGCAGGGTGATGAGCAATCCGTCGTGACCGAGCCGCCTCGCACATCCGGGCCCGATCCATTGCTGGACGAGGCGCTTGACTGGGTCGTTCGGCTGAAGACCGGTTCGCCGACGCGTGCCGATGTCGACGCATTGCAGCGCTGGCGCGCGCAAAGCCCGGATCATGAGGAGGCGTTCAGGAGCGCAGCCCGGCTGTTCCGCAGCGTCGGCGCCGCGGCCAAGGAGCTTGCCGAGGAACAGGCCGCGACGGATGCCGTCGTGGCATTGCCGCAGCGGCGGTCACGGTTTTTGACACGCCGCATGGTGTTGGGCGGCGCGATTGCTGCCGCCGCCGGATACTTGATGATCCGGCCGCCTCTCGATATGTGGCCGTCGATCGAGGAACTCTCGGCCGACTACCGCACCGGAAAAGGCGAGCAGCGCAAGGTGATGCTGACGCCCGACATATCGGTCGAACTGAATACCCAGACCAGCCTTGCGCTGCGGCCCTCGCCGAACGAAACCCGGGTCGAGCTGATCTCGGGTGAGGCCTCGGTGATCGCCCGAAGGTCGTCGACGACGCCGCTGGTGATGCTGGCGCGCGACGGCCGTATCAGTGCGTTGCAGGCCGACTTCAACGCGCGCTGCCTCGACGGTGTCGTTTCGGTGACATGCCTCGACGGTATCGTCACCGTCGAGCAGGGCGGCCGGTCGGTACAGCTTCGCAAGGCCGAACAGGTCAGCTACTCGCCCGCCGGACTGCAAGCCTCGCTTCCGGTCGATGCCAAGCAGGTCGCCGCCTGGCAGACCGGATTGTTGATCTTCCGCGACCGGCCATTGGCAAGCGTCGTGGACGAAGTGAACCGGTACCGCGCCGGGAAGATCATCATTACCAATGCCGAGCTGAAGCGCCGGCTCGTCAACGGCACATTCCAGGTCGACAAGCTGGACAATTTCGTCGCCCAGGTCGAGCAACTGTTCGGCGCGCGCATCACGTCGCTGCCCGGCGGTGTGGTGCTGATGAGCTGAGCTGGAGCGTCTTCGCGCGAAGCGGATACCCGTTCGCATGAAGAAAATACGTCAAAGAAAGATCTGGGGTCTCGATCTCGTTTCAATCGAAACGGCGCTCCAATCGAACGAATCCGCGCCGCGCCGCTCGAACTCCTAACAAACAAAAAATTTCTTCCGCGATGCCGCAGAATCTTTTGCGGGTTTGCTCGCGCCCAGACGTCTTCTGAGTAAGGCGCCGCTATCGCGATCTTCCTGTCGCGATGGCGCGCGTCTGCACGAAGTAAGTGGGACGTCTGTGCGTAGTCGAAGAGATCATTTGTTTTTTGGGCGTCGTCAACGGCGCCGGGTCGGGTTCTACATGTCGGCCGCCGTGCTCTCCGTGGCTGGTTCTGTCGCGGCGGTCGTTCCGGCGCGCGCGGCGAAGGATTCCGCGGCGCCGGCCGCAGCGCCGGCGCCCGGGAAGCAGCCGGCCCAGGCGAATGCGCCGGCGCAAAAGCCGGCGGCGCCGTTGCAGCGCTTCGACATCGACGACTTCGCGGTGCAGGGCGCCGACAAGCTGCCCCAGGTCGAGATCGAGGAGGCGATCTATCCGTTCCTCGGTCCGGGCAAGACTTCGGAGGACGTCGAGAAGGCGCGCGCCGCGCTCGAGAAGGCGTATCACGACAAGGGCTACCAGACCGTCAGCGTCGCGGTCCCGCAGCAGAATGTCACCGGCGGTGTGGTCACCCTCAAGGTGACGGAGCTGAAGGTGGGGCGTCTGCGGGTCAAGAACTCGCGTTACTTCGACCTCGACCGGATCAAGGATAGCGCGCCTTCGCTGAAGGAAGGCACCGTTCCCAATTTCACCGATGTCACCAAGGACATCGTCTCGCTCAACCAGTGGCCCGATCGTCGTGTGACGCCGGCATTGCGTGCCGGCGTGGCGCCCGGCACCGTCGACGTCGATCTCAATGTCGAGGACAAGGCGCCGATCCACGCCAGCCTCGAAGTGAACAACCGGCAATCGCCGTCCACCACGGCGAGCCGCGTCTCGGCCACCGTCCACTACGACGATCTGTGGCAGCTCGGCCACTCCCTGAGTTTCACCTATCAGGTCGCGCCGGAGCGTCCGAGCGATGCCGAGGTGTTCTCCGGCTCGTATATGGCGCGCGTGCCCAACGCCGATTGGCTCAATTTGCTGTTCTACAGCGTGAAGTCGAACAGCAATGTCGCGACGATCGGCGGTACCAACGTGGTCGGTCCCGGCATGATCATCGGCGAACGGGCCGTGATCACGCTGCCGACCCGCGAGGGCCTGTTCCACACGCTGTCGGTCGGCATGGACTACAAACATTTCGACCAGACCGTGAAGCTCGGCACCGACGGCTTCTCGTCGCCGGTCACCTACTATCCTTTCGTCGCGACCTATGGTGCGACGTTCCAGAACGACAAGTTCACGACGCAGTTCAATGCCGGCATCACCTACAACATCCGGACGCTGAGCAGCCCGTGGGACGAGTTCGACGCCAAGCGCTACAAGGCGTCGCCGAGCTTCACCCATCTCAACCTCGACGTCTCGCATACCCAGGAACTGCCGGAAGGTTTCCAGCTCTACGGCAAGGTGCAGGGGCAGATCGCCGACGGTCCGCTGGTCTCGAGCGAGCAGTTCAGCCTCGGCGGTCTCGATACCGTGCGCGGCTATCTCGAATCCGAGGCGCTCGGCGACAACGGCGCGGTCGCCAACCTCGAACTGCGCACCCCCAATGTCGGCGGCATGCTGCAGAACGAGCTGAAGAGCGAGACCGGCGAGGGCAAGCCGCGTTTCACCACCTTCAACGACTGGCGTTTCTTCGCCTTCATGGACGGTGGCTATACGGCGATTCAGCAGCCGCTCGTGGGGCAGCAGTCGTCGTTCGTCGCATGGAGCTACGGCGTCGGCACGCGTTTCAAGACGCTCGAATATTTTAACGGCATGGTCGCGTTCTCGGTGCCGGGCGTTACTCAAGCATACACGCACGCCAACAGTCCGCGCGTGAACTTCCGAATCTGGGGTGAATTCTGATGGGGATGGGCTTCTCTTTCGAGCGGCGCGCGCTGCGCCGCGGCATCGCGAATATCGCGACGGCATTGTTGTTCGGGCTCGTCGCGCTGGTGACGTCGCTCGCACCGGCGAACGCCTGGTGGAACGACGAATGGTCGCTGCGCAAGAAGATCACGGTCGATGCCAGCGCGTCGGGCGCCAACGTCACCGATCCGATCGGCGCGACGCCGGTGCTGGTCCGGCTGCATGTCGGGAACTTCCGCTTCAGCTCAGCCAAGGACGACGGCAGCGATCTCCGCTTCGTCGCCGGCGACGACAAGACGCCGCTGAAGCATCACATCGAGAAGTTCGATTCGCTGCTTGGCGAGGGCCTGGTCTGGGTTGCGGTGCCGAACCTGGCGCCGGGTGCGCGGACAGATATCTGGCTCTATTACGGCAACAAGAAAGCGCTCGCGACCAGCGATCCCAAGGGGACCTACGACCCGGATACGCTGACGGTCTATCACTTCAACGAGCGCGGCACGCCGGCGATCGATTCCTCGGTCTGGGCCAACAACGCCCAGAGCGTCGGCCAGCCCGCGGACGGTTCGCTGATCGGCACCGGCTTGCGGCTCGATGGCCGTGCTCCGGTGACGATGCCGGCCTCGCCGTCGCTCGCATCGCCGGACGGCGCCGCGCTGACCTGGTCGGCCTGGATCAAGCCGTCCGCGCTGCAGCCCAATGCCGCGCTGTTCAGCCGGCGCGACGGCGCCAACGCGCTGGTGATCGGTGTCGACAACGGCAGCCCGTTCGTCGAGGTCACCAATGCGGGCTCGGTGCAGCGCTCCACCGCCGGTGCACCGGTGGCGGCCGGCAGCTGGCATCACGTCGCCGTGGTTGCGGCAAACGGCCAGGTCACGCTCTATCTGGACGGCGCATCCTATGCCGCGCTGAGCGCGAGCCTGCCAGCTCTCAATACTGTTGGCCTGATCGGAGGAGACTCGTCGACCTCCAGCGCTTCTCCGATCGCGCCTGCGACGGCCCCGTCCGCAGCAACACCGTCAGTGCCCCCTGATGCGTCGGCTGCGGACGGTGGCGCCGCGCCCGCGGCAACGCCGGATGCGGCGGCAACGCCGGCACCGGCGCCCGCTGCGGCGATGGCCGGTTTCGTCGGCGACATCGACGAGCTCGAGATCAGCAAGGTCGCGCGGCCGGTCGGCTTCATCAAGATCGCGGCGATCGCGCAGGGCCCCGACCAGGGCAAGCTGATGTCCTTCAGCGTCGACGAGGAGACCGCAAGCTGGTTGTCCGGCTACTTCGCGGTGATCCTGAAGTCGGTGACGCTCGACGGCTGGGTGGTGATCGGCATCCTCCTGATCATGGCCGTGATCAGCTGGGTGGTGATGATCGACAAGGCCTCGTATCTCAACAAGCAGGCCAAGGCGAATGCCCAGTTCATGAAGGGCTTCCGTGAGATCGCCGCCGATCTCACGATGTTGGATCGCGGCGATGCCGATGACGTCTCGACGCTCGGCGGACGCCTCACCGAGGCCGATGCCAAGATGATGCGCTCGTCCTCACTCTACCGCATCTATCACATCGGCGCGGCCGAGATCCGCCATCGCTTCAGCAACTCGCAGCGCGCGCCGGTGCTGTCGGCGGTTTCGATCGCGGCGATCCGCGCGGCGCTCGATAGCGGCGTCGTCAAGGAGATGCAGCGGCTCAACCGCCTGATGGTGGTGCTCACGATCGCGATCTCCGGCGGACCGTTCCTCGGCCTGCTCGGCACCGTGGTCGGCGTCATGATCACCTTCGCAGCGATCGCGGCGAGCGGCGACGTCAACGTCAATGCGATCGCGCCCGGCATCGCGGCGGCGCTGGTGGCGACCGTCGCCGGTCTCGGCGTCGCGATCCCGGCGCTGTTCGGCTACAACTACCTGATCTCCCGGATCAAGGACCTGACCAACGACATTCAGGTCTTCGTCGACGAGTTCGTGACCAAGATGGCGGAATTCTATTCCGCCGACCGGCCGGACCCGATCGAACACCGCATCGCCGCGGAGTAGTTGCGATGCAGATCCAGGCCGATTCAAAACCCTATGACGACATCAACATCACGCCGATGTTGGACCTCGCCTACGTGCTGCTGGTGATCTTCATCATCATGACGACGGCGACCGTGCAGGGACAGAAGGTCAACCTGCCGAAGGCCTCGGCGGCGCCGAGCCTTGCGACCCAGACCACCAAGGCGATCACGGTCGCCAACGACGGCAAGATCTTCCTCGACACCATTCCGGTGACGCTGCCCGAGCTCGAGCAGCGGCTGGTGCAGCAGAAGGCCCTGACGCCCGAATTCCCCGTGGTGCTGCGCGGCGACGCGCAGGCGCAGTACCAGAGCGTGATGGACGTGTTCGATCTGCTCAGCCGCATCGGCCTGAGCCAGGTCGGGCTCGCCACCAAGCCGCTCGTGAAGTGAGCCAGCCCGGAAGCGCCGCCATGATCACGCAGCCATCACCTTTCCCACTGACCGAGCGCAGGACGCTGCGGTCGTGGCTGAGCGACGTGATGCGATCATTCGATCCGGGTGGCGATGCCGCAGACCTGGAGCCCGTCGCGCCGGCGTCGCTTCCGGCCGGCTCCGGCGTCGGGTTGCCCAGCTCCGAACTCGGTGAGCAAACACGTGGCGAGGTGCTGCCGTTTCCCGTCCATGGCGAGGCCCTGCTGGTCAAGCTCGCGGACGTGCTGCGCCGGCATGTCGCCCGCCGGCAACCCGCCGACGATGTGTTGCTGCTGACGATCTCGCGATCTCCATGGGTCCGGCTCTCGATCGATGCGGCGGCCTATGTCGACTATCTGAGCGAGATCGGCACCTTTCAGGCCGCGATCGAGGCGGGCCCGGACACCAAGGTCATCCTGAAGACCACGGATTTCGACGCGCTCGCCAGCTTCGTCACCCAATACGTCAACGAGAAGCTGACCGACCGTGGCTCGACGGAGGCCGCGCCATGAATGCGCCGATGCGAGACCAGAATGCGCAGGCCGCGCGCGCCACGCCGGCCGCCGAAGATCACGTTGCCGCAGCAGCGGCAGCGCCGCCGCCGGTCCCGGTTCGCAAGGCTGCGGTACGGAAAAGCGAGCGCACCGCGCTGCTGCGTTACGGCGCGGTCGTGGTGGTTGCCGCGCTGTTCCTCAGCGGCATCATCTATTTCTTTCTCGGCCACGACGATATGCCGCCGCCGCGTCAGGTGCGCGATCTCACCATCGTCAATGTGACGCTGCCGCCGCCGCCTCCACCTCCGCCGCCGCCGCCGCAGCCCGAGCAGAAGATGATCGAGCAGCCCAAGATGGCGGAGCCCGAGTTCAAGGAAGAGAAGCCGGTCGACAAGCCGAAGGACGAGCCGGCCAAGGATGCCAAGAACGACGAGCCGCCCGGGCCGCTGTCGCTTGATGCGAAGCCGACCGGCCCCGGCGATTTGTTCAATCTCGGCGGCAAGCCCGGCGGCAGTCCGTATGGCGGTGGCGGCGGTGGGGGCAGCCGCTTTGGCTGGTACGCCACGATCATCACCTCGCAGATCGAGGCCGCGATCCGGGCCAATCCGAAGACGCGCAACATGGCGACGCAGATACAGGTGCGGCTCTGGGTCGACAGCTCCGGCCACATCTCCCGCGTCGTGCTGACGCCGTCGTCCGGCAATGCCGAGGTCGACGCGGCGTTGCGCAACGAGGTGATCGGCAGCCTGACGCTGCGCGAGCCGCCACCCAAGGACATGCCGATGCCGGTGGTCACGCGCGTCACCGCGCGCCGGCCGAGCTGACAAGACCGACCTACGAACGACCAACCTGCGAATTTCAAAGTGCGAGTGAGAACTGGGGGACTGATGTTTAAGAAACGAGCTCACGCAGAATGGCGCGCGTTGCCGCTTGCGGTGTCGCTGGGCGCGCTTGCCTGCGCAACGCCGGCCGTGGGCCAGACTGCGGATCAGGCGCCCGCCGCCGCAAAGCAGACCGATGCCAGGAAGCCGAAAGTGTCGAGCACCAAGCCGACATCGTCGAACGCCACCGTCAACCTCGTCAATCTGCTGGTCCAGCAGGGCGTCCTCAAGGAGGACCAGGCCCAGGCGCTGATCAAGCAGGCCGAGGACGAGGCCTATGTTTCCCGCCAGGCCGCCAAGGACGCCACCGCCAAGGCCGACGACGCCACCAAGGCCGCGACCGCGGCCGCCGCTGCGGCGCAGCCGCCCGGCACCCGGCACGTCACCTACGTTCCCGAAGTCGTCAAAAGACAGTTACGGGAAGAGATTAAGCAGGAGGTGATGGCCAAGGCACAGAAGGAAAACTGGGCGTCGCCCGGAACCTATCCGGAGTGGGCGCAGCGCATCCGCTTCTACGGCGATGCGCGCGTGCGCTATCAGGGCAACTATTTCCCCGGTGGCAACGACCAGGGCGGAGCCATCAACTTCAACGCCATCAATACCGGCTCGCCGTACGATCTTTCGCAGATCACGAACCCGTATGGTGCGCCCACCTATGACGCCACGCAGGATCGGAACCAGTTCCGGCTTCGCGGCCGGCTCGGCATGGAAGCGGACCTGCTGTACGGATTCACCGCGGGCTTGCGCATCGCGACCGGCGAAAACAACTCGCCGGTGTCGACCAACCAGACGTTTGGTACCGGCGGTGGCAACTTCTCGAAATATGGCGTCTGGCTCGACCGCGGCTACATCAACTGGCAGGGCTGGAATGGTGATCTGGCCTTGTCAGCGGGCCGCTTCGACAATCCGTTCTGGTCGCCGACCGATCTGGTCTGGTACCGCGAACTCGGCTTCGATGGTTTCGCCGTGCAGGCCAAGCACGAGGTGTGGGAAGGCTTCACGCCCTTCGCAGTGGGCGGTGCATTTCCGATCTACAACACCGATTTCAACGCCGGAATCAATCTGACGAATCCGCCAACCAAGTTCGCCAGCCACGACAAGTGGCTGTTCGGAGGTCAGGTCGGCTTCAATGCGCGGTTTAGTCCGGAATATACATTCCGGTTCGGCGTCGCCTACTACGACTTCGACAATGTGCAGGGGCAGCTTTCCAGTCCCTGCATCGTCGAGCTGTCGGGCGATGTCTGCAATACCGACCTGACCCGACCGTCGTTCGCGCAGAAGGGCAACAGCTACTTCGCGCTGCGCAACATCATTCCCGACCCGGTCGGAACCGGCAACAATGGCGGCCAGAACTTCAAGTATCAGTATTTCGGATTGGTCGGCCAGTATCGCCCGGTGGTGGTCAGCGCGCAGCTCGATCTCGGACAATTCCACCCGACCCACATCGTGCTCGACGGCGAGTACGTCAACAACACCGCGTTCAGCCGTTCCCTCATGAACGTTGCGGCGATCAACAACCGCGGGCCGAGTCCGGACGGCGGCACTACGCCAGGTGCGTTCAACGGCGGCAATCAGGGCTGGCTCGGCCGCGTCACCGTCGGCAACAAGGAGATCAAGCATCTCTGGGATTGGAACGTCCACGCCGGCTACAAATACCTGGAGTCCGACGCCACCATCGACGCATTTGCAGACTCCGACTTCGGCCTCGGCGGCACCAACCTCAAGGGCTATTTCGTCGGCGGCAATGTCGGTCTCGGCGAGAATGTCTGGGCGACCCTGCGCTGGATGAGCGCCAACAGCATCGCCGGTAACCCCTACGCCGTCGACGTCCTGCAAGTCGACCTCAACGCGAAGTTCTGACCATGCGCATCGCACTGATTGTCCTGACGATGTTGCTGGGAGCGTTGAGCTCCGGCACCGCCTTCGCCCAGTCCGAGACCGACCGCCTGCGCGACGCCCTGCGCAGCGCGACCGCGCAGACCCGCGCGCTGGAAGACCAGCGCACGGCCCTGCAAGCCAAGGTGGCCGACGCCGATCGCGAAAAGGCGGCGGCCAAGAAGGAGGTCGACGACCTCAAGGCCCAGCTCAAGAAGGCTGACAAGGAACACCGCGACGCGGTCGACGAGTTCAACCAACGGCTCGCCGAACGCGATGAGACGCTGGAGAAGTGGAAGTCGGCGTATGAGGAGGCGGCCACCGTCGCCCGCAGCAAGGACGCCGAGCGCGCCAAGTTCGAAGGTGAGGCGACCGCCTACAAGGCCAGCACCAAGAGCTGCATCGCCAAGAACACCCAGCTGGTCAAGGCCGGCAAGGAGATGGTGCAGCGCTACAAGGACCTGACGATCGGCGAGATCGTGGTCTCGCGCGAGCCGATGATTCAGCAGCGCCGGGTCGAGATCCAGAACCAGCTGCAGGAAAGCACCGACAAATTCCTCGATCAGAAGGTGAACCCATGACGACCGCTCTTCACATGAAGCCGCTCCGGTCGATCGGCCTGGCCGCTGCCGTTGCGGCCTTCGTCGTGCCGCTCGATGCGTCGGCGCAAGCGCAGGCTCCCGCGCCACGCACGGTACAGGCGCCCGTCAGGAAGCCGCAGCCCCAGCCCGCGGCCCAGGCGCAAGCCGCCGCCACGCCGGTCGCCCCGGTCGCGGCCACCCCGAAACCTGTCACCGCTCCCGAGAACGTCATCGCGCGGGTCGGCGACACCAATATCTCGGCCGACGACCTCCGCAGCTATGTCGCAGCGCTTGCCCCGCGCGAGCAGGCGGCGCTGGCCAAGGATCCGGCGATGCTCAGCCAGGCGGTCCGCCTGCTGCTTGCCAACCGCCTCGTGCTGCAGGAGGCGGTGGCGAAGAAATGGGATCAGCAGCCCAGCGTCGCGGCGCAGCTCGAGCGGGCCCGCGAGAGCGCGGTGGTTGAGCTCTATCTGCAATCGGTGTCGACGCCGCCGGCGAACTTCCCGAGCGAAGACGATCTGCAGAAGGTCTATGAGGCCAATCGCGCCGCATTCCTGATGCCGCGGCAATTCCAGTTGGCGCAGATCTTCATCGCTGCGCCGAAGGAAGGCGACAAGGCCGCCGAGGACAAGGCGAAGCAGGAGCTCGACGACGTGCAGCGCAAGCTGAGGGCGCCGGGAGCCGACTTCGCGGCGATCGCGCGCGGTGACAACAACGCCGCCAAGGACGCCGGCGACCTCGGCTGGGTCGCGGAAACCCAGATCCGTCCGGAGATCCGCAGCCAGGTGATGGGGCTCGCCAAGAACAGCGTGTCCGAGCCGATCAAGCTCGACGACGGCTGGCACATCATCAAGCTGATCGACACCAAGGCATCCTACACCCGCACCCTGCCGGAGGTGCGCGACCAGCTGGTGCAGCAGATCCGCTCCGAGCGCTCGACCATGATGCGACGCGCCTATCTTGGCGAGCTGCTGAAGCAGCATCCGCCTGTCCTCAACGAGCTGGCACTGTCGAGCCTGCTCGACGCGTCGAAGAAGTAAAGTGGAGACCAAGATGTCCGATATCATTACCAGGCTCACGATCGAAGAGCTGCGCGACAGCTTCCAGAACGTCGGCTATCGCGTCGAAACGCTGACCGATCCGGTCGCCAACACGACCTATCTGCGTTCGGCGACGGCGGGGCTGGGCTTCGAGATCCGGCCGGGCAACCAGCTGATCGGCGAGGAACAGGGCTTTGTCGACGCGACGCTGGTCACCACGCTCCAGGTGCAGGGTGAACTGCCGCTCGACCTCGTCAATCGCTGGAACGCGACGCGGCGGTTCGGCCGGTTGCAGCTCAGCCACCCGTTCCTGGTGTTCTGCCTCGATGTCTCGGTCGCCGGCGGCGTGGCGCCGAACTTCGTGCGGGCGCAGATCGAGATCTGGGACCGGCTGGTACAGGAGCTGATCGCCTATCTGCGCGAGGAGCTGCCGAAGCTCGCTGCCCGCAACGGCGCGGCCGCCGCTGCCCCGCAGCCCGCCGCACCGGCGCAGCAGCCGGCACGCGAGCACGCCTCGGAGGCGGGAGCCGTTCCCACCATCCAGTAAGTCGTGACGGCGCGACGACCAGGACCGCAAGCAACCCATGAATGACGCTGCCTCCTCGATGAAGGCGAGCTGCTTCGGCCGATGGCGGAAGCAGCTCGATCCTGCTCGTCGCCGAGGCAGCTTCATCGCAGCGGGCTGTCTCGCGCTTGCGCTTGGCCTGGCGCAGACCGCCCGAGCGGAGGAAGCGGCGCCGGCGTTCAGCACGCGCTTCGCCGCCGTCGACCAGGGAGAGCCTGCTGCCGACGCCGCGGCAAAGCCGCCGGCCGAGGCGGCAACGAAGCCGTCCGCAGCGGCAAAGGATGCTGCCAAGGATGCTGCGAAGGATGCCGGCGGGAAGAACCTGCCGCCACCGCCCGTGAGCCAGCCCGCGGTTTCGGATGCGCGCATGCGCTATCGCGCGCTGATCGAAAAGGAGGCAGCCGGGACCGGGCTCGCGCCTGAGATCGCCGAGGCCGTGATGGGGGTGGAGAGCGGCTACAATCCCGACGTGATCGGTGGCGTCGGCGAAATCGGGCTGATGCAGTTGTTGCCGTCGACCGCGCGCATGCTCGGCTTCTCCGGCTCGCTTGCCGAGCTTGCGATTCCCGAGAACAACATTCACTTCGGTGTCATGTATCTGGCGCGGGCGTGGCGCCTTGCCGGCGGCGACCTCTGCACCGCGGTCATGAAATACCGCGCGGGTCATGGCGAGATCCGCTTCTCCTATCTGTCGGTGAATTATTGCGTCGCGGTGCGCGCCCGGCTGTTTGCCCGCGGTTTCCGGGTCACCGGAACCGTGCCGGTCGCGACCTTCGGTGAGCCCGGGCGCAGCGGTGGCGGTGGAGGAGGCGGCGGATGCGGCCGCAAATGCCTCGGCGGTGGTGGACGCATCGGGCGTGTCGATCTCGTTGCGCTCAACACCCGGCTGAACGCGCTTGTGATCCAGGCCCGGGGAGGCAAATAGCAAGCGGTCCATCGCCGCAATCGATGTCGTTGCCTTGATATCCTCCCTCGACTTCCTATCGTTTGAAACAGCTCTGGTTCTGCAAGGAGCAGTACCGATGAAAGCATTGATGTTGGCGATCACGATGGCCGGGTTGTCGGCGATGCCGGCGCTGGCGCAGACGCCGCAACCTCAGCACACGCCGTTGCCGGAAATCATCGTCGGCGCGCCGCCACCCACGGTCAATCTCAACCGCGACACCGGCGGCAGCAGCGGTCGGGCTGCGGCAAGAGGTAGCGGCAGCGGGCCCGGTGAGCGCTGCGGCGATGCGGCCTCGCTTGGCTGCATCAACGAGCGGCTCAGGAAGCAGGTCGATCAGGTCAATCCGCCGGTAACCAACACGCCGCCGTTCGACGCGAAGTCGCAGGACCTCAAGGTCGGCGTGGTCAATATCCCGGCGGTGCAGCAGCAATATGGCCGCAACTTCGGGGTCTCGGCGTTTCCCTATCGCCCGCCGACGCCGGTTTACACGCATCGATGATGGGTAAGATGGCGTTGATTGTCCGAGCGATCGAGATGCCGTCACATTTCTGACGATGGGCACGTGGGAAAATAGCGAAACTAACGGCTTGCTGATTCGATGCGAAAATCCGACGTGACGTGCCCCCATTGCCAGGCCGGCTATCGCCGGATCGAACTGACGTCGAAGGGCGGCGTCGCGGGCGAGTTTCGATGCCTGGTGTGTGACAACATCATCGAGCTGATGGATGGCTCGACCGATGTAGCCTTCCGGCTGACCGTGCAGCCGGGCAAGACGTCCTACGCTTACTGACGTCCTGGGCGACCTGCTCGTCGGTGTCTGCGATCATTCGCCGCGGATGTCGCTCGGTGCCTTGTTGGTCCAGCGATGAAACGCGCGCCTGAAATTGGCGGCATCGCTGAAGCCGAGGGCCAATGCGATATCCTCGTTGGCGAGCGCGGTGTTGCGGAGATATTTCAGCGCGATCTGGGTTCGCAGCTCGTCATGCAGCCCGCGAAACGAGAAGCCCTGCTGGCGAAGCTGGCGCCGTAGTGACCGGTCGTTCACGCCGAGCATTTTCGCGATCGCCTCGAAGGTCGGAGGATTGGCGATGTCGCCGAGCAGGATGGCACGAATCCGTCCGGCAACGCCGGTCCGCAATTTCAGGTCTCCGAGCAGGTCGTCGCAGAGCGCCACGATGGTCGGATAGGTCGTCTTGTTGCCGAGATCCGCGCTCCGATCCAGCCATTGCGCCTTGAAGACGATCTGGTTGGCCGGCCGATCGAAGCGCACCGGGCATCCGACATGATCGAGCGGAAGATCGAAGTCCGGCGCCTGCGGATAGGCGAGCGTGATCTCGCTGGGGGCGAAGCCCGGTCCCATGATGTCGCGCATCAGCGAGATGTGGATGCCGATCTGCATCTCGGCGACGAAACGATAGAGCGCGGAATCGGCAAGCGCGTGCAAGTTAGGCTCGATGGTCCATCGCGCATGGGCCTTGTCCTCGCTGAAGTCGATGGCGGCGAGCGGCGCAGCGAGCGCGTGGTAGCGCATCGCAAATTCCATCGCCTTGCGGAAGTCTGGGCAGCACAGCAGCGCATAGCCGTACATTCCGTATGTCGAGATGTGGATCGACGCGCCGATGCGATAGGGCAGATGACGGTCGGTCGACAGCCGCAACGCGTTCTGACAGACGGTCATCAGCTGGGTCAGCGAAATCCGCGCCTGCGGTGAATGGACGTCGGCCAGCGGAATGTTCGTGCCGCGCAGGATGGCTTCGGCCGCGACGCCGGTACCGGCAAGCATGTCGAAGACCGCGCCAAGCTTGGTCGCCTCATACACCTTATCGCTGCTGCCGACGGTCAGGATATCGTTGCGGGAGCCCGCAGGCTTCTTCAGTCGCATGGTCGGTTGCAAAGTGAAGCAGCCTTTCCTTCTGTCCGGAAGCAATCGCCTACTCCTTGGAACATAGCCGGTTCGTGCCACAACCCAAGGCTTATCAATGGGTCATCCATGTTGCGCAGCAGCAAAGAGGAGCAGGTGAGGAGACCCGTTCGGCAGGTGGCTGTTGCCGTTCGCCGAGAGCAAGCCTGTCCAGTTCAGACCCGTTCGATGTCCGTTTCGGACCTTCACAAATCTCGGGCGTCACGCGACGCTTGGGCATAATGTCACGCGGTATGACCGTCGCGACGCGAGACGGCAGACCAGACGATCCGCTCGTTCAAGAAACGCGGACGTTGCGACGGCCGGAGGAAACGAAAGTCGAGGGAGGGCTTCCATGGTTGGGAGACTGATTCAGACTGCCAAATCCGCCTATCAATATCCGCTCATCTTCAAGCAGCTCTGGCACACGCCGCGTGTGCAGGCGCCGGACCAGGAGATCGTCTACCGCGATCTCAAGCGCTTCACCTACCGCCAGACCAGGGAGCGGATCGGACGCCTGGCGTCCGCGCTCAGCAAGGCCGGCGTCGAGCCCGGCGACACCGTCGGCGTGCTCGAATGGGACAGCCATCGCTTTCTGGAGGCGTTCTTCGCGATCCCGATGATGGCGGCGGTGTTGCAGACGGTGAACGTCCGCCTGTCGCCCGAGCAGATCGCCTACACGATCAATCACGCCGGGGCGTCGACGCTGCTCGTCAACGACGAATTCGTCGGACTGCTCGAAGGCATGAAGGGACAGCTCCCGAATGTGAAGCGGATGATCGTGATGTCGGACCGGCCGACGCCGCAGATCGGCAGCCTGTCCTTCATCGGCGAATATGAAAGCCTGCTCGCCGCGGCCTCGCCGGATTACGACTTCCCGGATTTCGACGAGAACACCCAGGCCACCACCTTCTACACCACCGGCACGACCGGATTGCCCAAGGGGGTCTATTACAGCCATCGCCAGCTGGTGCTGCACTCGATCGCGGGACTGGCGCTGTTCGGTATGGCGGGCTCGCAAGGCCGCTTCTCGCGCGACGACGTCTACATGCCGATCACGCCGATGTTCCACGTCCACGCCTGGGGCTTTCCCTGGTCGGCGACGCTGGCCGGTACCAAGCAGGTCTATCCCGGCCGCTACGAGCCGGCGATGCTGGTCAAGCTGATCAAGAGCGAGGGCGTCACCTTTACCCACGGCGTGCCGACCATCTTGCAGATGCTGCTCAACGCAGCCGCCGCGGCCAAGGTCGATCTGCACGGGTTGAAGATGGTGATCGGCGGCTCGGCGCTGCCGAAGGCGCTGGCCAAGCAGGCGCTCGCCGCCGGCATCGACATCTTCGCGGGTTATGGCATGTCGGAGACCGGGCCGCTCGCCGCGGTATCGCACGTCAGCTCCAGGGACCTCAGCGGCGATCCCGACGGCGAGGTCGAATTTCGCACCCGCGCCGGCATCGCCGGGCCGCTGGTCGATCTGCGCATCGTCGATCCCGACATGAAGGACATCCCGCATGACGGCAAGTCCGCCGGCGAGATCGTGATTCGCGCGCCCTGGCTCACCCAGGGCTATTACAATAATCCCGAGGGCTCGGAGCAGCTCTGGGCCGGCGGCTATCTGCACACCAGCGATATCGCGGTCATCAGTCCGGGCGGCCACGTCCATATCACCGACCGGATCAAGGACGTGATCAAGACCGGCGGCGAATGGGTGTCCTCGCTACAGATCGAGGACCTGATCTCGCAATGCGCCGGTGTGGCGGAAGCCGCCGTGATCGGCGTCAAGGACGACAAATGGGGCGAGCGGCCGCTCGCGCTCGTGGTCAAGAAGCCGTCCGGCGCCGACGGCCTCACCGACGCTGCGATCAAGGATCATCTCAAGCAGTTCGCCGACCAGGGCGTGATCTCGAAATACGGCATCCCCGGGACCATCCTGTTCATCGACAGCATTCCCAAGACCAGCGTCGGAAAGATCAACAAGAAGGAGCTGCGCGAGCAATACGGCGACATGTGACGGCGCGCGCAAGCCCGAGAAAAAATCAAGGAGGACGACAGGATGAGCAGCCTCACAATGGCCGACCTGGGTACGCATGTCGGACGCGAGCTCGGGGTTTCCGACTGGGTCGTGATCGACCAGCAGCGCATCGACACCTTTGCGTCCTGCACCGGCGATCACCAGTGGATTCATGTCGACGTCGAGCGGGCCAAGCGCGAGAGCCCGTTCCGCGGTCCGATCGCGCATGGCTATCTGACGCTCGCGATGGTGGCGCCGCTCGCGATGGAGGTCGGCATCATCCCGCGTGATGCCGCCGCTGGATTGAATTACGGCATCGACAAGGTCCGTTTCCTCGCGCCGGTGCCGGTCGGTGCGCGGGTGAGGCTGCGCGTGACGCTCGCAGGGGTGGAGCCGAAGGAAGCCGGCCAGCTGATCATGAAGACCCAGAACACGCTGGAGGTCGAGGGATCCGAGAAGCCAGCCCTGATCGCCGAAACGCTGGCGCTCCTGATTCCTGCCAAGGTTGTTGCCAAGGGAGCATGACAGTCATGGCTACGGACAATCGGACTCCTGAACCGACGGCCGACCTCTCCGAGGCCGCATCGCGAAACACGCTGGCGCTCAATCCGCTGGTCGGGATCCGCGGCCAGGACCTCGTCGACAGCGCGAGCATCCTGTTCAAGGCCGTGATCAACGAACCCAAGGTCGCAACCGAGCAATGGCTGTCCTTTGTCAGCGAGATGGGCTCGATACTTGCCGGAAAATCCGAGCGAGCGCCGAAGCCGGGCGACCGGCGGTTCGCGGACCCGGCCTGGAAGGAGAGCTCGCTGCATAGCGGGCTGCTCAAGGCCTATCTGGCGTGGGGTGAGACGGTCAATGGCCTGGTCGACAAGACGAGCCTCAGCGATATCGACAAGCAGCGCGCGCACCTGATCACGGAGATCCTGATCGACGCGGTGGCGCCGACCAACACGATGTTCACCAATCCGGCGGCGGTACGCAAATTCCTCGATACCGGCGGGCAAAGCCTGTGGAGCGGGCTGAAGAACTATTTCGACGATCTCGCGCGCAATCGCGGCATGCCGTCGATGGTGGACACGACCGCGTTCAAGGTCGGCGAGAACCTGGCGACGACGCCGGGCGCGGTGATCTTCCGCAACGAGTTGCTGGAGCTGATCCAGTATACCCCGACGACGCCGACAGTCAGGAAGCGGCCGCTCGTGATCACGCCGCCGCAGATCAACAAGTACTACGCGCTCGATCTGTCGCCGGACAAGAGCATGATCCGCTTCCTGCTCGAAAGCGGCATCCAGACCTTCGCGGTGAGCTGGCGCAATCCGACCGCAGCCAATCGCGATTGGGGGCTCGACACCTATGTCGCGGCGCTCGACGAGGCGGTCGATGCCGCGCGCGAGATCACCGGCAGCGAGGACATCTCGATGATGGGCTCCTGCTCCGGCGGCATCACGTCGACGGCCTATTTCGCGACGCTCGGCAGCACGGCCGAGAAGAAGATCAGGAATCTCGTGCTGGCGGTCTGCCTGCTCGATCCCAATGCGGCCGAGGAGACGACGCTCGGCTGCCTGATGACACCCGAGACCATGCGCCTGGCGAAGGAATCCTCCAAGCTGCGCGGCATCGTCGACGGCCACGATCTGGCGCGGATGTTCGCCTGGATGCGGCCGAACGACCTGATCTGGAATTACTGGGTCAACAACTATCTGCTCGGCAACCAGCCGCCGGCCTTCGACATCCTGTATTGGAACGCCGACACGACCCGCCTGCCGGCGGCGCTGCATGGCGACTACCTCGATCTCTACTTCACCAACCCGTTCCTGAACCCCGGCAAGCTGACGCTCAACGACAAGACCATCGACATGAGCAAGGTCAAGGCCGACAGCTATGTCGTGGCCGGCGTCACCGATCACATCACGCCGTGGAAGGGTGTCTACAAGACTGCGCAGATCATGGGCGAAGGCACCACCTTCGTGCTGTCGAACAGTGGGCATCTCCAGAGCCTGCTCAACCCGCCGAGCAATCCGAAGGCCTCCTTCATGATCGGCCCGGTCGGCGCGGGCAAGCCCGACGACTTCATGGCCACGGCCGAGAAGCGCAAGGGAAGCTGGTGGCTCGACTGGCGCGACTGGCTGTACGCGCGCTCGGGCGACGAAGTGCCGCCGCCTGCGACGCTCGGCAGTGCGCGCCATCCGAGCCTCGGCCCGGCTCCGGGGACCTACGTCTTTGACTGAGGACCTCACCAGCGCCGACAACGCCGAGCCCGCTGCTGCCGCCATGCGCGGCGCGATCGAGGCGCGGCAGATCACGATCGACGGTCAGCCGCTTCAGGTCGCGATCCGGCATGGCGACGGCAAGGGGCCGCCGCTCCTGCTGTTCAACGGGATCGGCGCCAATTGGGAGCTGGCAAGGCCGTTCCTCGAAGCGCTCACTGGCACCACCGCCATCATCTTCGACGTGCCCGGCGTCGGCGGATCGCCGAAGCCGGCGTGGCCGTATCGCCCGTCGACGCTGGCGCGGCTTGCCGCGGAACTCGCCGCCGAGCTGGGTTACGCCGAGATCGACGTCGCCGGCGTGTCCTGGGGCGGCGGCATCGCGCAGCAATTCGCGCATCAATTCCCGAAGCGCTGCCGCCGGCTGGTGCTGGCGGCGACCGCACCTGGTTTCACCATGGTGCCCGCGAGCCCCTCGGTGCTGTGGAAGATGGCGACGCCGCGCCGCTACACCGACAAGGGCTATATGAAGAGCATCGCCGCCGACATCTATGGCGGAGCGTTTCGCGACGATCCGTCATTGATCGGCCGGCATGCGGCTGCGATGCACGGCGCGCGCAGCCTCGGTTACTTCTATCAGTTGCTGGCGATGACCGGCTGGACCAGCCTGCCGTGGCTATGGTCGCTGCCGCAGCCGACGCTGATCCTGATGGGCAGCGACGACCCGTTGGTGCCGCCGATCAACGGTCACATCATGGCCAGCCTGATCCCGAACGCCGAGCTGCACATGATCGACGACGGGCATCTGTTCATGGTGACGCGGCCGGCGGAAACCGCTCGCCTGATCGAGGCGTTTCTCGCCGACGAAGGCCGCGAGGTCGTGCCGGCATCGCTGCTTGCACGCACCACCAGCTACCTGAGGGATCTCGTTCCAACATCCGGAGACGGACGCCAGAAGTCGTAACCACAGGGAGGACATCATGACGGATAACAGCTCATACATCGATATGCTGCGGAAGTTCGGCAGTGATCTCGGCTTGCCGAAGCTGAACGTGGACGAATTGCTGCAGACCCAGAAGAAGAATCTCGAGGCGCTCGGCCAGAGCGCGAAAGTAGCGGCGCAAGGCGCGCAGACCGTGGCGCAGAAGCAGCGTGAGGTGATGGAGGCCGGCTTGCGCGAGGCCGCGACGCTGGCGCGCGAATACAAGCCGCTCGGCAAGGTCCATGAGAACCTCGCCTTGCAGACCGAGTTCGCGCGCAAGGTGTTCGATATCGCCGTGAAGGGCGCCCAGGACAGCGCGTCGACCGCGCGACAGTCGACCACGGATGCGGTCAAGATCATCCAGGACCGCATGAAGGAAAGCTTCGAGGAACTTCGCGCCAGCGCGCGTCCGAACAAGTCGGCTTGAGACCGTCCGCCCGGACGCCACAGCGACGAAGCAATCCATCAATTCGCGCGGACGACAACGATGGATTGTTTCGCAGCGCCTGTCATCCGGCGGCGCTTCGCGCCGGCCGGGTGGCTCGTGATGATGTGGATCGGTCCGGAAGCGTTGGTCTACTCGGCCGGCGGCATGCTGCCATGTTCAGTGCCGTGCCTGGCTGCGGCGTTCGCCCGCGCAAGCATGCCGAGCGCGACGAGTGCGGCGGCAAAGCCTGACGCAGCGCCGACGCCGAGCGCCCAGCGTGGGCCGAGATGGTCGGCGACCCAGCCGACGATCGGTGCGCCGATCGGCGTGCCGCCGAGCGCGACGCCGAGCCGCAGCGCCATCACGCGCCCGCGCATCGCCGGCTCGGTCGAGAGCTGCATCAGCGCGTTCGAGGTATTGAGGATCGTCAACGAGGCGATGCCGATCACGACGAGGGCGGCGGCAAACAGCCAGTAGTTCGGTGCCAGCGCGGCCAGCGTACAGCCGATGCCGAAGATCGCCGAACCCAGCATCAGCGCGGCGAAGCGCGGCTGGTCGCGCGTCGCCGCCAGCAGCGCGCCCGACATCGTTCCGATCGCCATCATCGATGACAACAGGCCAAAGCCGCGCGCGTCGGTATGGAAGACGCCGACCGCCATGGTCGAGATGAAGATCGGAAAGTTCAGCCCGAAAGTCCCGATCAGGAACAGCATGACCAGGGTCGCCCTGAGATCGGGGCGGGACCAGACATACTTGAATCCCTCGGTGATGCCGCCCCTGGTGCGGGGTGCGCGCGCATTCGGCCGGAGCTCGGATTTGCGCAGCAGGCACAGCGAGGTCAGCACCGCCATGAAGGACGCTCCGTTGAACAGGAACGCCCAGCCGGTGCCGACCGAAGCGATGAGCAGTCCGGCCATCGCGGGGCCGACCATGCGCGCGGCATTGAATGAGGTCGAGTTCAACGCGATCGCGTTCGACAGGTCTCGGTCGCCGACCAGCTCGGCGACGAAGGTCTGGCGGACCGGAGCGTCAAGCGCGGCGCTGCAACCGAACAGAAACGCGAATACATAGACATGCCAGAGCTGCACCAATCCGGTGACGGTGAGGATGCCGAGGATCAGTGACAGCGTGCCCATCGTCGCCTGGGTTGCCATCAGGAGCCGCCGCTGGTTGAAGCGATCGGCGGCGAGGCCGGACCAGGGCATCAGCAAGAGTTGCGGTCCGAATTGCAGCGCCATCACGATGCCGACGGCGGATGCGCTGTGATTTGTCAGCTGGGTGAGGACGAGCCAGTCCTGCGCGGCGCGCTGCATCCAGGTGCCGATGTTGGACACCAGCGCGCCGGCGGCCCAGACCCGGTAGTTGAAGCTCGCGAGCGATCGAAAGACGCGTCTCATGTTCGTTGCGGATCATTCCCGCCGTGAAACCGGCCGAACCGCCGCGCCATGACGATACCGAATAGAAGTCCGCCGAGACCGAGGGCCGCGACATCGCCTGTGTTGCGGAGGGCGAACTCGCCGACGCGGCAGACCAGCAGGTAGCCGACGAAGAGATTGAAGAAGCCCCAGATGATATTGACGGTCGAGGTCGATAGCCCTTCTCCCGGCGGCTTGGCAAACGGGGTCTGGAACGGTTCGCCCATGATGCCGGCGACAACGTGGGGAATGGCGTTGGTGAGGAAGGCGCCGCCGAAGAAATAGGCGACGAGCTCAAGCCAGTTCATGGGCATGCGTCCTTTCGAGCAGATCGATGATCGCCTGGGTCGAGCCGGTTTCGCCGAGTCGCGGGAACACCTGCTCGATGCTGTAGTCGTGCGCGTTCGGCCGCGCGTCGGTCATGGCGTCGATCGCGAGCGTGACGTTGAGGCCGGCCTCAAAGGCCTGCCGCGCCGTGGATTCGACGCCGGTGCCGGTGGCGACGCCGGCGACCACGACATGGGTGACGCCGCGGGCTCTCAGCCGGGTCTCGAGATCGGTGCTGGCAAAGGCGCCCCAGGTCCGCTTGGTCACGACGATGTCACCCGGCTGCCGGTCAAGCTCCGGGAGCAGGTCGGTCCAGCCGTCGGGAAATGCGCCGTTATGGCGCGGCCGCTCGGTTCGTCCGGGTGCGATCCCGTCGACATTGACCAGCACGACCGGCAGTCCGCGCCGCCGGAACGCCTGGATGAGCGCGCGGGCCCGCGTCACGACGTCTTCGAATGGATGGACAAAGGGCGCGCCGGCGAGCCCGGCTTGCAGATCGACGACAATGAGGGCGGTGATCGGATCGAGTGTCGTGAGGGCCATCATCGTTTCCTTTCAACCGGATGTTTCTCGCGATTGGCGCGGGCTCAGTCGGCGACCAGCCGCTTCAGCAAGCCGACCGCGGCGGCGAGTTCATCCTGCTCCCGCACCGACAGCCGCGTCGCGATGGTGCGCGCCAGCCAGTCCTGCCGCGCGGCGCGGCCGGTCCGCAGCCGCTCGCGACAGATGTCGGTGAGCGACATGATGGTCTGGCGGCCGTCGTCCGGATCGGGCGCACCGCGCACCAGGCCCGCGGCCTCGAGCGCTGAGATCGCCGAGCTCATCGACTGCGGACGCATTCCCTCCGACCGCGCCAGGCTGGACACGGTCGCGGGGCCGTCCTTCTCGAGGCGCAACAGCACCGCGACCTGCGACGGCGGCAGGTCGTCACGCTGCCCCTGTTCGCGCAGCCGGCGCTTCAGCGTTCCGATCAACAGGCGAAGGTCTTCGGCGAGCGCGGATGTGCGCGCCGAGCCGGTACGTGACGCAGCATTGTTCATGACTGGGAGGATGGCATATATACAGGTAAACTGTAAAGATTATCTTCGTAGATTGCCTTCATATTCCTGTGATCGTCAGCGTCATGTCAGGGCATTGTTGGATCATGCTCCAAATCGAAATGGCCGATTGCCGTCGGACAGGAAGCAGCGCTGGTTAAAAAGGGGGAGTGATGGTCGGAAGCACGCAGGATGCACGCGCCGGCTCGAGCCGGTCCGCTTCCGGCTATCATGGCAACGCGGTGCTGGTGCGCCGCGTAAGGGCGGCGATACGCTGCGCGTTACCAGATGACGCGTGCGCAAATCAGCGCAAGCGGCACGATCGCAAGACCTATCGGAACCCATCTGCGCATGTCAGCGGGGTCCCTCGAATATCGGAAGATCTGGATGCAAACGAAAAAGCAGACCGCTGCGCCGAGCAGGATGCGGAACAGGTCAGAGGGGGTGTCGTATAAAGTCTCAAGAGTCTCGTTCTGCGGCATGGCCACCCGGGCCGTTGTTACCACCACGACGAGCAGAAAAAGCGTCCGTAGAACGAGACCGAGGAATCGCATTATGCGTGCCAGCCATCACTCTATTCGAGTCGGTGTATAGCACATATTCGGCAATAAAGTAAGCATCTGCACAACTTTGTGCAGTGCGACGGCATCATGACAACCGCTCGTTCGAAGGGCAAGCTGCTATGAAATACGGCACCACGTTTGGGCTTATCCTGGGATTGACTGTCCTCTTGGGCAACGCGGCGTTCGCGGCCACCCCGGCGCGCTGCCGCGCCGAGGTGCTGCGATCCGAGGAGCTTCCTTATGCGCCGATCGGTTCCTGGCTGTTGAAGGCCACCGTTCGTATCATTTATCCGGACGGCCAGGCCGCGGAGTCGACGTTCTTCAGGACCGTGCCCTGGCAGGTCACGCTGCGCCGGGGCGAGCATTTTCGGTTCGACTGCGAGCGGATGCGCGATGCGTGGCCGGTCGCCCTGCAATAGCTCGAACGCGAGGTGGATAGCGTCATGG
Organism: Bradyrhizobium sp. SK17; assembly: GCF_002831585.1. Lineage (GTDB taxonomy): Bacteria > Pseudomonadota > Alphaproteobacteria > Rhizobiales > Xanthobacteraceae > Bradyrhizobium. The sequence continues at coordinate 2,052,742 of NZ_CP025113.1, forward strand.
TCAATCTGATTGTCGGTCTCACCCAGGTTGCATTCGCTCTCGGCAGCCCCGCCGGCGCGGTTGCGGATCGCGCATGGCAGCCATCGGTCGAGCAGGTCAGGATGGTCTGCGATCAGGACTGCAATTGCTGGCGAACGCGGTATCAGGAACGCCGGCCGCTGCTCTCGGGCCGCGACGATCTGGCCTGCCCGCCGTCGGAACGACGCCCGGTCGGCTATTACAACGGCTACTACCGCAAGGGACCGGCGACGGGCGTGGATTTCGACAGCAAATATCCGGTCCGGGAATTTTCGTTCCCGTTCTGAACGGCGCGAGCGCCACGCTCGAGGCAGGTGAGGCGCGTGCCGCGTTCTATTCCTGCGGCACGGCTCCGCCGGAGACGCTGCGTTCATCGAAGCGAGGACCGGCGCGTCGTTTCGCAGGCTCCGGGTCGGCCTGGTCGTTCGTTCCGCTGGATGGTGCAGACGCGTGGAGCTCCCGCGCCCGTCGGGTTACGGCGGCATAGCGCGCCGTCGCGCTGAGACTCATCAGGCCGGCGCGTACCAGTCCGAGAATCGCGCGCCGCGAATGGAAAGGCCCGGTCTTGCTTGCGGCATAGCCGCGCGGATAAAGTTGCAGGCGGCCGCCAAACGCTTCCTGCAACGCCGCCTTCTGGGTCGCACTGAGGCGCCGGCGCCGCGCGGGCTTTTCCGCTTCCACCAGCATGCGCAGCTCGATGCCGGGTGACTTCCGTGGCGCGGCCTTCATTGTCAGCTTACACTCCGGTCGACGGTCGTCGGCTTCCGCGAGGCCCGGCGCCTGACTGGCGTCGCCATGGACGCCGGCATGTGGCACATCATGGCTTGCGCTGTTGCTCATCACGAAACAGAACCGCATTTCGCGCAGCGGCGGCATCTGACGAAGGTCAGGATCGGTTGTGACGAAAGTCATATTCGTTTGCCGCCGCTATCGGCTTACGCCAGAGTGGGGCGGTCGCTAAGCGGATGGGCAACGCATGATCGATCTGAGCGCGGACTTGCTTGCGGCCGCCGAAGCCGATGTCATCGGCCTCGCCGTCATCGGCGCTGACCGCGGCATGCAGCGGAAGATCGGACGGCTGGTCGAATGGCTTCCCGCGATCGGCGTCGATTGCTGCGAGTGCATGCTGCTGGTTGGTATGGAGGCCGAACTGGCGGCGCTTGCCGGTGGCCAGCGCGACATGATCGCGCTCGCTGGCGTGCGTGGCGCATCGCCCGACATTGCGCAGCCGATGACGGCGGTCGTGCTGTGGAATGCCACGCAGTCGCACTATTTCGTCATCGCGATGCCGGACTTCGCCGGACGCCAGGTCGAAACGCTGCTCGGCAGCGAGCGCCGGGCCCGGCGCCTGATGGAGCAGCAGCTCGAGGCGGCGAGCGCGGAGGTGCGCTTTGCCTCGCTGGCGCGGACGCGGCTTCGCCTGGCGCGCGATCTGCACGATACGCTGGTGCATTCGATCGTGGCGCTGCTGACCCAGATCCGGCTGATCAGGCACTATCTGTCGACCGATCCCGCGCGCCTCGCCGACAGCCTTGCGACGGCCGAAGACGCCGCCGCGAGCGGGCTCGCGCGCGCCCGTGAAGCCATCGAGCGCTTGCGCACGCCCGACGATATGAAGCTCGATCCGGACGTCGAGGGACTGCTGAGCGACTTCGCCACACGCAGCGGCGTCCGGGTCTCGATCCAGATCGACGAGCCGGCGCGTGCCGGATTGCGCGATTGCGGCCTGACGGTTCAGCGCATCCTCAGCGAGGCGCTCCGCAATGTTCAGAACCATGCGCAGGCGCATCGCGTCTCCTTCCACGCCTATGATGCGCCGGCCGCGATCGGCCGAAGGCTCGTCGTCGAGATCCGCGATGACGGCCGCGGCTTCGATCCCGCGGTCCCGGCACCAGGACATTTCGGATTGATCGGAATGGCCGAATTTGCTGAACTCGTCGGCGGAAGCTGCGCGGTGGAGAGCGCACCGGGGCAGGGAACGCTGGTCCGGATCTCGCTCCCCGTGGCGGTGCCGCCGGCGGCGTCGGCCGGCGTGCTGGCCGATTGATGTGATTGCTTCGCATTGAGAGCTGTTCGAGCGAAGCGCTTCGAGAGGATGACGGAAGCCCGTGAGCAAGATTGAAAAGGTGCGGGTGCTGATCGCCGAGGATCAGACGCTGATCAGGGAAGGGATCGCGACGCTGCTCGCCCAGCAGAACGAGGATTTCGAGATCCTTCCTGGCGCGTCCGACGGCGAGCAGGCCATCGAATTCGCGCGGCGCTATCGGCCGGACGTCATCCTGATGGACCTCCAGATGCCGCGTGTCGACGGTATCGCCGCGACCCAGCGGATTCTGCGCGAGCTGCCGCAGACCCATGTCGTGGTGCTGACCACATTCGAGACCAACGATCTGATCTTCGAGGCGGTGAGCGCGGGTGCCAAGGCGTATCTGCTGAAGGATGCCAGGATGGAGGAGATCGCAGGCACGATCCGCGCCGTGATCAACGGCCAGTCGGGGCTTTCACCCGGCGTCGCCGCGCGCATCCTCGACGAATTCAAGCGGCTGCGTGGTCCACGCGTCTCCGCCAAGCTGCCGGTCCGCGACGGGCTGACGGCGCGGGAGAACGAAATTCTGACCCTGATCGTCGAGGGCAAGAGCAACACCGAGATCGGCGAGCGGCTGCATTTGGCCGAGGGAACCGTGAAGAACTATGTCAGCACGATCCTGGAGAAATGCCAGGTCAAGAACCGTACGGAACTGGCAATAAAGGCAATAACTTACTAGAAATAATTGCCCGCGACCGCACACCAAGCGGTTGATCCGGCTGAGATTGCTCGCCTTTCTCTGGGCCGCGCCCATAAAATTGGCTATAGGATTGTTCCGGATTTGCTTTTTGACGCGGCAAGTCCGGGTTGCGCAGCTATGAGTAAGCAGGGATTGACCATGAAGGGTATCGACCGCCAGACCAAGGGCACGGATGGACTGGCAGACGCCGCGGCGGCCGGCAACGGCGCGGATTCGGCGGCGCATGGCATGGCCGCGATCGATCAGGTCCGCGATCTTCTGTTCGGCGGCGCGCAGCGCTCGATCGAGACCAACCTCGCGGGCCTGCGCGAGGAGATGCAGGCGCAATTGAAGCAGATGCAGGCGGATTTCACCAACGAGGTCACCGCCCTGCAGGCGAGGCTCTCCGATCTCGAACGGGATACCGAGCAGAAGCGCCTCGACTCGCTGAAGGATGTCGGCGCGGCGATCACCCAGCTCGGCGCGGCCATCAGCGGATTGGGATCGGGCCGCACGGGCAAATAGCCATGGCAGCCGCTGCCGGCCAGAACCGCGAGATCGAGCAGCTCAGGACTTTGCTGTTTCAGCCCGAAGCGACGCGCTTGACGTCGCTGGAGGCCGAACTCGACTCGTTGCAGCGTTATGTCGGCAACGCCGACCGGCTGGAGACCGCAACCGCCGGCATCCTGGTGGAGGCGCTGGAGCGCGCCGAGGTCAACCGGCCGCGCGAACTCGCGACCGCGATCGCGCCGGTCGTGGTCTCCGCGATCAGGAACGAGATCAAGAATTCGCGCGAGCAGATGATCGAGGCGCTCTATCCGATCGTCGGCCGCCTGGTCAGCGCCGCGGTCGCGAATGCGTTCCGGGAAGTGGTCGCCTCGCTCGAGCAGCGCATCAACGCGCTGACCTCGGCGCAATTGTGGGTGGGGCGGATCAAGTCGCTGGCGACGGGACGCCCGATCAGCGAGTTCGTGCTGGCCGACAGCCCGCCGCAGGTCAACCGCCTGCTGATCATCGAGCGCGGCAATGGTCGCCTGATCGCCGACTGGAAGCGCGACGCGACCCCCGACGAGCGCGCCGATCTGCTCAGCGCGATGGTGGCGGCGATCCTGGAATTCTCGGTGCAGGCGCTCGCCGGCGAGGGCAATCTGCAAACGCTCGATTTCGGCGGCCGGCAGATCGCGCTGCGCGCCTCGCCCCGCTTCATCCTGGCGGCGGAATGTCTGGGCCCGCTGCGCCCGGCGGACAATGCCAGGATCAATTCGCTGTTCTTCGATGCGATCGAGCGCATCGACCGCGGCGCGGATTGCGATGCCCCGATGCTCGCTGCGCTGGTCGCTGCGATCGAGACCGACGACGCGCCGCCCAGGATCGCGAGCCGGCGCGGCAAGGTCATCCTGATCGCGGTGCTCGCCGCCGTCGCCGCGCTGTTGCTCTGGCTTGCTGCGATGTCGGTGACACGCGGCCTGCTGGAGCGGCGGACCCATGCGGCGCTGGAGCAATTCGCCGCCAACCAGCCGCTGCTGGCCACGTTCCCGCTGCGGCTCGACTTCGATCACGGCAAGTCCAGCGTCGCGGTCTCGGGCATCGAGCCGAGCCAGTTGAAGACCGCGCCGCTGCTCGAGGTGCTCGCAACGGCCGCTGCGCCTTACAAGATCGTCAACCGCATCGGTCTGGTATCCGCGCCGGATCAGGTCGCGGCGTCACAGGCCAGCATCGCGGCGAGCCTGACGCGCCTGCAGACGAGCCTCGACCAGATGCGCGAGGCGATGAGCGCGCAGGCGAAGTCGGGCGAGCAGCGCTATGCAGGGCTGACCGCGCAATATGACAAGCTCGGCGAGCAGTACGCCAGGCTCGGCGAGCAATATGCCAAGCTGCAATCCGTCACCGACGGGCCAGCGGCGCGGCTCGACCGCTTCATCGCCTCCACCGCCATCTTCTTCGTCAACAACGCCGACGAATTCCTCGACAACGATCAGGCCGAGCAGCAGCTTCGCGAACTGGCCGGATTGTTGGCGAACAACGATCTCAGGGTGAGGATCGTCGGCTATGCCGATCAGAGCGGCACCGAAGGCACCAACCGGACGCTGGCGCGCAAGCGCGCGGAGCAGGTGCAGCGCAGGCTGGCCGCGCTCGGAGTCGATCCGTCGCGCTTGATCCTGGTGTCGCGCGCGGCGACGATGCCGATCACCGATCGGCCCGACGCCACCGTCGGCGGCAACCGCCGGGTGGCGTTCGAGACGGTCTATCGAGGCGAAGTGGCGCGCTGATGCTCACCGCGAAAGTCATGCTGCTCGGCGATATGGGGGTCGGCAAGACCTCGATCCTCTATCGGCTGATCTACAATCGGTTCGAGGGCCAGTACAAATCGACGCTCGGCGTCGAGATCCTGAGCCATGACGTGGTCGCGGCGGATGGTAGCGATCCGACCCGCCTCGTGCTGTGGGACACCGACGGTGATTTCGGCACGCAGATTTTCGACACCGTCTATGTCACCGGCGCGTCGGCCGCGATCATTGTGTCCGACGTGACGCGACCGCAGACCGTGACCCGCATGGTCGAGCTGGTGCGCGGCTTCGAGGCGCGCTTCCCCGGCCGGCCGTACAGGGCGCTGTTGAACAAGATCGACCTGCCGGAGGCCGCGGGCAGCGCGGGCGTGATCGCCGAGCTCGGCAAGTCCAGCGTCAGGTCGGTCAGCGCCAAGACCGGCGTCGGCATCGCGGAAAGCATTGCCGAGCTCGCGCAAACCATCCGTCGCCGTCAGCTCTAGTTCGCGCAATTTGGTGTCAGCCGTCCCGACTTCTCGGGGCTGGCGAATCGGGCCGGGACGGCTGACTTCATCGCACGTGGGGCGTACGATGAAACGCTCTCGACGTGCGGCGCACGACCGCACGATTCTCTCCCCGACTGCACCACGCCCTCCCACACTCCGATAGTGACGATGGTCATCTTCCACTCGGCCAATGGCCTGCCTATCGTCCGCTCCGTCACCGGAACCAGCCATGAGGCCAGCAGTGTCTCGGGCGCACGGAGCGAGAGAACATGAGTATTTTTGGAAGCATCATGGGCGCAATCTTTGGCCACGGCGCCCAGGCCAAGACGGCTGAGACCACAGCGACTGCGGCACCTGCACCCGGAGCGGCGCCGGCGTCGACACCGTCGGCTGCGCCCGCTACGCCTGCCGCGCAGACGGTTGACGTCGCCGCGATCGTCGACAAGGCGGCCGCCGCCAAGGGCGAGAAGCTCGACTGGCGGACCTCGATCGTCGACCTGATGAAGGCGCTCGGCCTCGACTCCAGCCTTGCTGCGCGCAAGGAGCTCGCCAAGGAGCTGCACTACACCGGCGATACCAACAACACCGCCGCGATGAACGTCTGGCTGCATCAGCAGGTGATGGCCAAGCTGGCTGCCAATGGCGGCAAGCTGCCGGCCGACATCAAGACCTGACGACCTGCCTCGAGCCGTGCGGGGCGTTCGCGCCTCGCGCGGCTCCAAACCATGTGTATTGCGTGAGGAGCAGTTGCGATGACCTCATCTCATCTTGCCATCCTGGACCGGCAGACCGGCGTCGCGCGGTTCGCCGCGTTGATCGGCGCGGGGCTCGGCCTCGTCGCGCTGGCGCTCGGCGTCAGCATCGCCGTCGTCAATGCCGATAGCGGCGGCGACGTGCCGCGGCCGGCGAATGCGACCGTGCAGCGCGCCGCGCAGACCCCGCCGCCGGCGCGGGTCATCCTGCCCGCGCCGTGGGAGCAGGCCGCGCCTGCGCAATCCGCTGCGGCGCCGGCGAAGCCGGCAGACCACCGATAATTTTTCCGCGCCTTCGTTGCGGCCGGCGACCAACGGTGCCGGATCGCGCCACAGCCTTTGCAACAGGACATCACATGCTGAAGGAATTCAGGGAATTTGCCATGAAGGGCAACGTCGTCGATCTCGCCGTCGGCGTGATCATCGGCGCGGCGTTCGGGGCGATCGTGTCGTCGATGGTGGCGGACATCATCATGCCGATCATCGGCGCGGTCAGCGGCGGGCTCGACTTCTCCAACTATTTCACGGCGCTCTCGAAGTCGGTGACGGCGACCAACCTGGCCGATGCCAAGAAGCAGGGCGCGGTGCTGGCCTGGGGCAATTTCCTGACCCTGACGCTCAACTTCCTGATCGTGGCGTTCGTGCTGTTCATCGTTGTTCGTCTCATGAACCAGCTCAAGCGCGAAGCGCCCGCGGCGCCGGCCGAGCCGCCGAAGCCGACCAGGGACCAGGAGCTGCTCACCGAGATTCGCGATCTGCTGAAGTCGCGTGCGTAGAACGTCTTCAAGCGGCGACACGATCGCCGCGCGTGTACTGCGCAATGTCCAGCTCTTGGAGCCCAGCCATGCCAGAACAGGTCAAGCTGCCCCGAAAGCTTTCGCAAGAGCCCGGTGGCCCGTCGACGCTACGGCCGAGCCACCGGCGGGTCATCGAGGAAATCGATCGCTGGGCCAACAGTCCCGGTCTGCGGCCACCGAGTGACACGAAAGAGCTGGACGACAAGCACTCGCGCGGCCGACAGCGGGAGCGGCGGCCACGCTGGCTGGCGGATGATCCGCGAAATTAACGGCGCACAGTGCTCGCGATCAGCGCGGTCGAGGGAATCGCGAAGCTGTCGCCAACCCGTCCGCGTTCGATCTCGGCGCGGAAGGTGCGCGCGACTGCCGCGCTCTGGTCCGCATCGAGCCCGCTCCAATGCGGCATGAATTCGAACAATTTCTCGATCTCGCCGGGGTTGCCGACACTGAGTTCGAAGTCACGGGTGACCTCGGTGACGACAGGATCAGCGAAGCCGGCGGCGGCGATCGCGGCACTGAGGCGGTCGGGGTCGGCGAGCTCGGCGAGACCGGTGCAGGGCATCGGCGTGACCTTCTCAGGATAGAGCCGCCGGATGACCTGCGACAGCAGCAGATGCACGGCGGCACCATCGGCGCTCTTCCAGACCGCGATCGCCGCCGATCCGCCTGATCGCGTCACCCGCGCCATCTCACGCAAGCCGGCGCGCCAGTCCGGAAACAGCATCACGCCGAATACGGACACCACCGCATCGAAAGCGGCGTCCGGCAGATCGAGCGCCTGGCCGTCCATCTGCCGTGCCTCGATATTCGCCACATCATGCGCACGGACCCGCGCCACCATGCCGGCGGAGAAGTCGATCGCGGTAACCGCAGCACCGGTGCGGGCGGCGGCCAGCGCCGCGACACCGGTGCCGGTCGCGACGTCGAGCACTTTCGATGACGGGCCGATCGGGAGCAGCGCGACTGCGGCCTCGGCGAAATGTGTCGTGAATGGTTGCGACTGCGCCTCGTAGGTCGCAACCATCTTGTCCCAGTGCGCAGGATCGTGGAACGGTAGCGGCTTCGCCGGCTCATTTGACTGCATGAATCTGGTCCTCGAGTCCTTGTTTGTGTTTGGCGAGCCGGCGCTTGAAATCCCTGGCGAGCGCTTCGAGCGTCACCGCGCCGAGCCGCTTCAGGAACAGCGCCTCCACCTCGCGAAACGTCCCGGAAAGCGCGTCGTTGACGGCCTGTTCGACGAGGCAGCCGGGATTTTCCGAACGGTGGCCCATCGCGACGATGGTGGGCGCGCCGACCGCGCGATAGATGTCCGCGAGCGTGATGGCGGCGGGATCGCGCGCCAAGGTCCAGCCGCCGCCATGGCCCTTCTCGGAGCGGACCAGGCCCTGCTCGCGCAGGCCCGCCATCACGCGGCGCACCACCACCGGGTTGGTGGCCATCGCCTGCGCCAGTTGCTCTGATGTGACCGGCTCGCCTGCTCCGATCATGTGGAGCAGGCCATGCAGGACGCTGGACAGGCGGCTATCGCGGATCATGTAACTTCATATGTTACATGATGGGGTCGTCGTCAAGAGGGACGATGGCGGGCGAGCCGGCGGGGTTTGGCCGGGTCGCTGTCAGGCATGGGCCATGCCGCCATCGACTGTGAGCTCCGCGCCGGTCGTAAAACCTGCTGCGGGTGAGGCGAGAAAGCGGATCGCTTCCGCCACTTCCTCGGCGCCTCCCCAGCGGCCCATCGGAATCAGGCTCTCGACATAACGACGGATCGCAACATCGGCGGTTGCCCGTTCGGTCAGCGGGGTCTCGATCGGTCCCGGCGATACGACATTGACGCGAATGCGCCGCGCCATCAGCTCGCGTGATGTTCCGGCATTGCGGACGAAGGCGCGGATAAAGCCTTTGCTGCCCGCATAGAGCGGATCGCCGGGCTGGCCTTTGCGACCGGCGACCGAGCCGACAAACACGACGGATGCGCCGTCGGCGAGCAGCGGCAGCGCTTCGACGAAAGTGAACACGCTTCCCCGAACGTTCACGTCCATCAGCCTGTCATAGCTGGCGGGCGTCAGTTCGCCGATCTCGGGAGCATTCGAAACGCCGGCATTGATGACAAGGATATCGAGCCGGCCGTGGCGCGCGGCCACACGCTGCATCAGGCTTGCGATCTCGCGGGCTTCGGCGAGATCGACCAATTCGGCTTCCGCGCCTGCGCCGATCTCGCGCATCACAGCATCAAGGCGCGGCGCATCGCGTCCGGCCACGATCACCTGCGCGCCTGATCTGGCGATCCGCGCCGCCGTCGCGCGGCCGATGCCGCTGCTTGCCCCCGTGACGAGGGCGATCCGTCCCGAAAGATCGGACGATTGGTCTGGATTTGTCATGTGACCTCATTTATCAACGAGTGTTGATGAAGCAGATAGCGTGGGTTCCGAGGAATGTCAACGACTGTTGATAATGGGCGCAGGCCGGTCCGGTTGTCCGCGGCAGAAAGCCGTGCCCGCATCCTTGCGGCTGCGCGGCGAGCCTTCACCCGCGCCGGATACGACACGGTCGGTGTCCGCGAGATGGCTGCCGATGCCGGCGTCGATCCTGCGATGCTGCCGCGGCTGTTCGGGTCGAAGGAGATCCTGTTCGCCGAAATTGCCAACGGCGCCTTCAGCCTGGAGCCGGCCTTCGAGGGGCCGCTGCACGGCCTCGGTGCGCGCGTCGCCAGGCATTTGCTGGGTCCGATCGAGAAGCCGCCTGCCGCGGATTTCGACGAGTTCGCGTTCCTGCTTCGCTCCGTCGGCAGTCCCGTCGCGGCCTCGATCCTGTCGCATGCGCTGCATGCTCATTTCGTCAAGCCGCTGGCGGAGCGCATGGACGGTGCAGAAGCCGAGCTGCGCGCGGCGCTGATCACGTCCTATGTGCTCGGCTTTGCCGTGCTGCGTGCCGCGCTCCGCTCGCCGGCGATTGATCATGGTGATCCTGAATTGATCGTGATGCGGCTCGGCAAAGCCATTCAGGATTGCCTCGACCAAACGAGGCCCGGATCCGGAGCATCGCGCCTCGCGACCCGTCGCAAGATCTGACACGCCTGTCCGATATTCGCGTGCCGGATTTGGCGGCGCCATCCGTTTAATCCCCATCGGGGTCATGACGGCGGGGTGGTATCGTGGGCAATGCGGCGGTTGATCGGATGCTATTGGATGCGGTTGCGCATTATGGCGCGGGCCGCGCGACGGAGGCCGGCGCGCTGTGCGGCGACATCCTCACCGCCGATCCCGATCATGTCCCGGCGCTGCATCTGTCCGCGGTGATCGCCTTCGTGACCGATCGCGCCGCGGAAGGCGCGGTGCTGCTGAGCCGGGTGTTCAGCCTCGATCCGCATCATGGACCCGCGTTCGGCACGCTCGGCGATGCGCTCGCCGTGAAGGGCGAGCACGAGGGCGCGGTGGCGGCGTTCCAGCGTGGCGTGACGCTGCGGCCGCGTGATACCGGCCTCCACATGAAGCTCGGTGCTGCGCTGTGCGACCTGTCGCGCTTCGACGAGGCCGAGGCCGCATTTCGCCGCGCGATCGCACTCGATCCCGGCCTGACGCGGGCGCGGTTCAATCTGGCCGTCGCGCTGGCCGGGCAGCGAAAGCTGATCGAAGCGGAACAGGCCTATCGCGACGTGATCGCGCGCGATCCAGCCTATTGCGGGGTCTGGCTCAATCTCGGCAACGTGCTGACCGATCAGGACAAGCTCGATGCCGCCGTCGCGGCCTATCGCAGCGGGCTCGGCACCGAACCCGGCAATGCCGGGCTGCACAGCGGCCTCGGCGCGGCAAGCTATCGCCAGGGCCGGCTGCGGGATGCGATCCAGCATTATCGCCGCGCGATCGCGCTCGATCCGGTCAACCTCGCTCCGCAACGCCTGCTTGCCATGGTGTTGCATGAGGCGGGCGAGCGCGACGAAGCCGTCCGCATCTATCGACAGGTCTCGGCCCGCGACCCGTCAGATCATGTCATCCTCAACAATCTCGGCGCCTGCCTGTTCGAGCTCGGAGAGGTCGATGATGCGATCGCGTGCGCCGAACTCGCGCTGGCGATCAAGCCGGACCATGCGGCCGCGCATACCAATCTCGGGATCATCTTCGAGGCCCAGAACCTGGTCGATGCCGCGGTGGCCGCGCATCGGCGCGCCATCGAGCTCGACCCCGACTTCGCCAGGGGATACGCCAATCTGGCGGTCGCGCTGCGCAATGCCGGCGACATCGACGCGGCGCTGGTGGCCTCGCGCCGGGCCATCACGCTCGATCCGCAGCAGCCGCTCGCGCATTACAACCACGCTCATTTCCTGCTGATGAATGGCGAGTTCGAGGAGGGCTTCGAGGAATACCAGTGGCGCCGCAAGGCCAAGATGCTGAGCGATGGCGATCCCGTGTTCGACGAGCCGGAATGGCAGGGCGAGCCGCTCGCAGGCCGCACGTTGCTGCTGTTCGCCGAATACGGGCTTGGCGACGCCATCAATTTCGTCCGCTACGTGCCGATGCTGGCGGACAGGGGCGGCCGGATCTTGCTGCAAGTGCAGCCGGCGCTGGTGTCGCTGCTGCGCCCGATGCTGCCCGATGTCGCGGTGTTCGCGCGCGGCGAGCCATTGCCGCCGTTCGATCTGCAACTGCCGCTGCTCAGTCTGCCGCGGATCTTCCGCACCACCGTCGAGACCATCCCCGCGGCGATCTGCTATCTGCAAGCGGATGCCGTCAAGCTCGCGCGCTGGCGCGAAGCGTTGAACGACGTCTCCGCGCTGAAGGTCGGCGTGGTCTGGAGCGGCAATCCGAGGCACAAGGGCGATCGCCAGCGCTCGCTATCGGCGGATGCCGTGCTGCCGCGGCTGGTGACGCCCGGCGTCCAGCTCTACAGCCTGCAGAAGGAGCCGCGCCCGGACGATACGCCGGTGCTGCGGCGGCTTGCCGCTGACATCGTCGACCTCGCGCCGACGCTCGGCGATTTCGCCGATACCGCGGCGGCCGTCTGCTCGCTCGATCTCGTCATCGCCGTCGACACCTCGGTGGCGCATCTCGCCGGCGCGCTCGGCCGCCCGGTCTGGATGTTGTGTCCGTACGCGCTCGACTGGCGCTGGCTGCGCGATCGCGCCGACACGCCCTGGTATCCGACCATGCGGCTGTTCCGCCAGGACAAGCCGCAGGCCTGGGACGGCGTGCTGGCGCGGATGTCGGACGAGCTGGCGCGGGTGGCACGAGGTGCGCACAAATTGCTGCTGCCGCCGGCGTCGTAGAGCTCACCGGACACGGGAATGTGGATTTGATGCAACATATGATTGAAAAATTCTAAAGTTGCAACAAAACATATTGAAGCTTCCCCCGCGTGCGCGCCGAATGCGGAAACCGATCATTGCAACGATCGCATCGGCTGGGGGTCTGATGAAGAAAGCCAAGGCACGGAAGGCCGGCAAGGCAAAGAAGCCGGTCAAGGCAAGTAAGCAGGTCAAGGCAAGGAAGGCCAAGAAAGCAAAGGCCGCAGGGAAGCCGCGAATGACGGCGGCCTTGCCGCAGGCCGCAACGACAAGGGCCGCGGCCGCACATCCGAAGGGGTGCTGCACCATAGCGGCTCCCAGCGTGCCCGATCGCGATATCTCGGGCGTCACCGAAGCCGAATGTAACGCGATTGCCAATGCTCATCCCGGTTCGGTTGCGAACTGGGTCGAAGGCTCTTGCGCCTGAACGATTGACGACCAGAACATTTTTTTTGAGAGATTGCCATGTCACCCGCAAAACCGGGAATGCTTGCTGCTGCAGCTTTGTGTGCCTCGTTCCTCAGCGGATGTGCCGTACCGATCTACGATGTTCCATATGATTCTGCCGGCCAACCGACGGTGAAGTCGATCGTTGATCGCATCCAGTGCGAGATCAAGGAGATGGTTCGCGATGATAGCGACGACGTGGCCGCATTTCACGGACGATTTCTCCTGAACGGAGACTACGATGCCGAGATATCGCTATCGGTTGAGGTCAATGATACTGGCGGCTTGGCGCCAAACATGAGCTACCTTCATCCGCCGACGTCGTTCACATTCAACGTCAGCGGCACTCTCAGTGGGTCACGCGACCATACCTTCACCGAGAACATTCAGTTGTCGACGCGGGAAATCTATCGCGAATGGAAGAGCGGCACGAATCTCCATGAATGCCCGCCCGCAGATACCAATCTATCGGGAAGGCTGGGCCTCAGCGATTTCGTGGCGATGGCCGCACTGACGCCTCGCCGCGACGACACCATTACGTTAGCGACGCCGGGCGGGGTGTTCGGCGGAACAATCACGTTCGTGATCACGAAGAATCTGAGCGCGATCGGGCCGACCTGGCAACTCGTGAACTTTACCGGGCCGGGAGCATTGGGAAGTTTGTCGCAGGTCAACACGGACAAGATCACGGTTGCCTTTGCGCGCGGTCCCAATGCGGGCAAGCCGATGCCAGCGATCGTCAAGCGACCATGGCGGAGGGACATCAGCAATCCCTACGCGCACGAGTTCCTAAACCAACTGCTGACCAGCTCGATCAATACGCAGCTTCAGATTCTGCGCAACAGCCTCCGCTGATCAGGCAGCGGCGGTTGTTGCCCGCGGCGACCACGCGGCCGGGCGCGGCCTCACCCCGCGCTCATCCGCTGTGCTCCGCCGAGCAGCTTCACGTTGAGCCGGCCGCCGTCGAACAGCATCTCGTTCAGCGCGCCGTCGATGTCTTTGGTGGTGATATGCCGGCCGCCGTCGCGGGCGATGCTGGCCTGGGCGATGCGGCGCATCAGCTCCTTGATGAAGGCGGCGCTGACGCCTTCGGTGCGCTGCGCCGCGGCATCGATAACGGACGGTTCGAGCGGCAGGCCACGGCCGTAGAGCCGGATCAGCTTGCAGCGTCCGATTTCGTCGGGCAGCGGCACCTCGATCGCCTGGTCGATGCGGCCGGGCCGGCCGGCCAGCGCGCCTTCCAGCTCTTCCGGCCGGTTGGTGGTCAGCACGAACAGGATGTCGCAGTCTTCTTTCAGGCCGTCCATCTCGTTGAGCAACTTGTTGAGCAGGGATTCCTCGCACGGTCCGCTCATGCCCCTGCGGTCGCGCGCGATCAGGTCGACATCCTCGATCACGACCATGGTCGGTTGCAGCAGCCGCGCAAGGTTCATATAGGCGCCGAGCAGTCCGACCTGCTCGGCGGTGATGATCAGGGTGGTGTGACCGGGCAGGTTGGTGGCGAGATAGCGAATGGTGTGGGTCTTGCCGGTGCCCGGCGGGCCATAGAGCAGGATGCCCTTGCGGGTCGACTGGCCGAGCTTGCGCAGCAGATCGCGGCTCTCGACGAAGTCGAGCACGTTGCGGTCGAGCAGCCGCAAGGTCCGGTCCGGCAGGATCACGTCATCGCGATCGACCGTCGGCAGACGATGTACGGTCACGCCGCGCGCGCGACCGCGATAGTCGGCGGCGTCTTCCAGCGACAGGATCTTGCCGCGGTAGGATCGTGCCGTATGCACGGCAGCTTCGAGCTCGGCAAAGGTCCGTTGCACGAGGCTGTTTCCTGCGGAGCCTGCCGGCACCGCGAGCTCGATCCGCAAGCTCGGCTCGCTCTGATAATCACGGTGGTGGCTGAGCAGCACCGCGTAGCGCAGCTGTTCGGTCCGGCACAGCCATAATCCGTTGGTGAGGCATTTCACCGGCTCCGGCTCCCCGACGTCGACGTCGTGATATTGCGGTGGCGCGATTGCCGGTGCGTTGCGGCTGTTCTCCATCAGCGCGGCAAAGGCGAGGGTCTCGTAGCGGTGTTCCTCATGAAGGCCGAAGAAATGAAGTGGCGTGTCGAACAGCCGGTCGATCGCGATCTGAACATCGGCACGCATATGCCCGGGAAACTGCCGCGACCTGGTCAGGATCTGGTTGCGCGGCACGCCGGCAAAATGCCAATCGAGTGCTACGAAGGCGTATCGGAACTCCTCGCCCGGCAGGTTGTCCGAACTGGCCCTGGTGGCGAGCAGGCAGTTGCTGCACAGGCAGACCGTCTTGCGGCCGAGGAAAACGTCCGTCACAGGGGCCAGCGCGCCACAGAGCTCGCATGGCCGGGCCGCATCGGCAGCTGCGCTCGTGATCAGCAAGGAATGGCCGTTGCTGCGGATCAGCTGCTCGGCCGACTCCAGCAATGCCCGGGCCACTGTCGCCGGATAGGGGCCGCATGCAATTCCGCTCAGGGCCTCGATCCGTGCGGTGGCGGCGATCGCCTCTTTCCCGGACTTGCCAAATACCGTCCGCAGCAGGTTCCGGATGAAATCTATCGGTGTCTCGTCGTCGTCATGAATGAACAGCTTGATCGGGCCGCTCTCGGCAAGGACGTCGTGCATCGGACCCTCGAAACGCAATCGGAAACAAAAAGAACAAAGAGAGAACATCATGGCCGTCGGTCTGCGTCAAGCGAAAGATTTGCCCACCTCATCCCTGACGTGTGGTGAGCCGGTCGGCCGGCTCGGCAGGGAACGCGGCGCATGTGTAAACGCCGCTCAATGCTTGTGACGATCATGTTGCGGCAAATGCCAAAACATGGCCGCCACAGCGGCAAACTTCCGACACATCATCGGGGCGAAAAGGAGTTATCCGACATGACGCGAGCGCGAGGCAGATTCTCTCCCAGGAATCTTCCGTCGCGCCATTATTTTTATGAGGCTCTCGTGTCGCACAAACTCCGTTTTGCGATTCTTCTCGTCTTCACCCTGTTGGTCTCTCCGGTGCTCGCGCAACCGGCCGCCAAGCCAGCGCCGCCACAACCAAGTACCAGTGACGCGTTGACGCCGGAGCAGGCCAAGCGCGCGCTCGAAACGTTGCAGGACGACAAGAAGCGCGGCGAGATCATCAACACGCTGCGCGCCATCGCCAAAGCCTCGCCGCAGGCCACGGCTCAGCCGGCGGCTGCGGAGCCCGCGCCCGAGCAGCGTTCGCCGATTCCACTCACCGCGGACAGTCTCGGCGCGCAACTGCTGCTGATGGTGTCCGAGCAGGTGACGGAGATGTCGCGCGAGGTCGCCAACGTTGCGCGCACGCTGACGCATTTCCCGGCGTTCTACTACTGGTTCGTTCGCACCGCCAACGATCCCGCTGCCTATGGTTTGCTGATCGATATCGCCTGGAAGCTGGCGTTGGTGTTCGGATGTGCGCTGGCCGCCGAATGGGTGGTGTTTCGCCTGATCAAGCGGCCAGTGGCGTTCCTGGAGCAGCGGCTGCCGCGGACCGCACGGGTGCCGGCGCAGGTGCTGGCGAGTGTCGATCCACCGTCATCGGTCGCCGACGTCACGCCGGAGCCCGAACTGCATCGCCGCCGGCTCAGCCTGGCGCGGGCCTGGCAGTCGGTGATCCGGCTGCCTTTCGTGGTCGGGCGCCTCGTGCTCGAACTGTTGCCGGTCGTGGTTTTCGTCAGCGTCGCCACCGCACTGCTCGGCACCGAGATCGGCGAACAGTCGACCACGCGGCTGGTGATCCTCGCGGTCGTCAATGCCTACGCATTCTCGCGGGCGCTGATCTGCGCGGTGCGGGCACTCGCCGGTCCGTTCGGCCTGTTCCGCGTCCGGGCCGAGACCGCGGCCTATATCGAGATCTGGGCCCGGCGCATCGTCGCGGTCGGCGTATCCGGCATCTGCCTTGCCAATGTCGCGCTGCTGCTCGGGCTGCATCGTGCCGGCTACGCGGCGCTGCTGCGGCTCGTGATGCTGGTCGTGCATTTGTTCGTCGTCGTCATCATCCTGCAATGCCGCCGCCAGGTCGCCGCCGCCATTCGCGCGCCGGCCGATCGCACCGGGCTTGCGGCGCGGACGCGCAACCGCCTCGCGTCGCTCTGGCATGTGCTGGCGATCGCGCTCGATCTCGCGCTGTGGGCGGTGTGGGCGCTCAACATCCGCAACGGCTATTCGCTGCTGCTGCAATATTTCGTCGGCACCGTCGCGGTGCTGCTGGTCACCCGCCTCGTCACCATGGTGGTGCTGAGCCTGATCGACCGCGGCTTCAGCATCAGCCCGGATCTGCTGCAACGTTTCCCGGGGCTGGAGTCGCGTGCCAACCGCTATCTGCCGCTGCTGCGCAAGGTGGTGTCGGCGGTGATCGCGCTGATCGGCTTCGTCGCGCTGCTCGAGGTCTGGGGTGTCGATGCCATCGTCTGGTTCTATGGCGGCCAGATCGGCTCCCGGCTGATCTCGGCGCTGGTGACGGTCGGAATTGCCGCGCTCGCCGCGGTCGTGATCTGGGAGGTCGCCAACGCGTTCATGGACCGGCAGATCGACACGCTGTCGCGCGAAGGGCATTACGCCCGCGCCGCGCGCCTGCGCACCTTCCAGCCGATGCTGCGCACCGCGCTGTTCTGCATCATCGTGGCGGTGGTCGGGCTCACCGCGCTGAGCGAGATCGGCGTCAATGTCGCGCCGCTGCTCGCGGGCGCCGGCATCGTCGGCATCGCGATCGGCTTCGGCTCGCAGAAGCTGGTGCAGGACCTCATCACCGGGCTGTTCCTGCTGCTCGAGAACACCGTGCAGGTCGGCGACACCGTCACGGTGTCCGGTCTCTCGGGCGTGGTCGAGAACGTCTCGATCCGCACCATGCGGCTGCGCGCCGGCGACGGCTCGGTGCACGTCGTGCCGTTCAGCGCGGTGACGACGATCACCAATGCCAGCCGGGGCGCCGGCAATGCCGCCGTCAGCGTCAACATCGCCTTCAAGGAGGACACCGATCGCGCCGGCGAGATCCTGAAGGACATCGTCGTCGGGATGCGCCAGGAGACGGCGTATCGCGCATTCATCCGCGGCGACCTCGAATTGTGGGGCGTCGACAAGGTCGACGGCTCGGTCGTCACGATCGTCGGCCAGATCCGCTGCACCGATAGCGGCCGCTGGGCGGTGCAGCGCGAGTTCAACCGCCGCATGAAGCGGCGCTTCCAGGACGAAGGCATCCAGATCGCCTCGATGGGCCAGACCATCCTGATGCAGATCCCGGCGCCCTCCGAGCCCGACACCAACGTGATGCCGCGCCGCGCGGCGGGCTAACGCGGGCGCAGCCCCCTCTCCCCGTGAGAACGGAGAGAGGGAGCACGAGCGCACCCGTCGCGTCTCATCGTTGCGACACCGTCTCGCGACGATGAGACGGCAACCACCCGATCTGTCCCCGGACGGCGCTCGCCGGCGACCGAAATAGGCCCTTTCGCATCCTTCCCTGCGATTTCCTTGCTGGCACAGCGCTTGCTGATTGTCGTGTCAATGCGCGGCAAGACGCATTGCATGACTGAACCGTAACGCAAAGGAAGGAAACGCACATGGAGCTTGGCTACTTCACCATGCCCTCGCACCCGCCGGAGTGCGGATTGAAGGAAGGGCACGACTGGGACCTGCAGACGATGCGCTGGCTCGATGAGCTCGGCTATCAGGAAGCCTGGATCGGCGAGCACCACACCGCGCCCTGGGAGCCGCATCCGTCGCCCGATCTGTTGGTGGCGCAGGCGCTGTTGCAGACCAAGAATCTGCGCATCGGCCCCGGCGGCTTCCTGCTGCCGTATCACCACCCCGCCGAGCTCGCCAACCGCGTCGCGATGCTCGACCACATCTCGAACGGGCGCCTGAATTTTGGCGTCGCCGCATCGGGCCTGCCGAGCGACTGGGCGATGTTCAATGTCGACGGCATGAGTGGTCAGAACCGCGACATGACCCGCGAGGCGCTCGAGATCATCCTGAAGATGTGGTCGGAGCCCGGACCGTGGACGCACAAGGGCAAGTACTGGACGGTGAGCAAGCCGGACACGATGTTCGACTTCCTCAAGCCCCACATCAAGCCTCAGCAAGCGCCGCATCCGCCGATCGGCGTCGCCGGCCTGTCGAAGAACTCGGACACCTTGAAGCTCGCCGGCGAGCGCGGCTTCATCCCGATGAGCCTCAACCTCAACCCTGCCTATGTCGGCAGCCACTGGGACTCGGTCGAGGCAGGCGCCGCCAAGACCGGCCGCAAGCCGAGCCGCAGGGACTGGCGGCTGGTGCGCGAGGTGTTCGTGGCGGATACCGATGAGGAGGCCTGGAAGCTCTCGACCGGCGACATGATGGGCCGGATGATGGGCGAGTACTTCCTGCCGCTGCTCGGCCATTTCGGCTTCAAGGACTATCTGAAGCACGCGCCCGATGTGCCTGACAGCGACGTCACGGTGGAATATTGCGCGCGCCGGAATTGGATCGTCGGCTCGCCGGCAACCGTCACCGAGAAGATCGAGAAGATCTATCACGAGGTCGGCGGCTTCGGCGTGCTCTGCGTGTTCGGCTTCGACTACAAGCACAAGCCAGAGGCCTGGCGGCGCTCGCTGGAATTGCTCAAGACCGAGGTGATGCCGCGGCTCAAGCATCTCGGCGCCGAGTTCGAGAAGGCTGCATGACAGCTAGGCGGGGTGCGGGGCTTGCCTCGCACCCCGCGTCGCATATCTTGGAGGGAAATATAATTCAGTACCGGGGTTTTCTGCATGACGGTCGACGCACAGAGTTTCAAGCAGGCGATGCGCCATTGCGCCGGCGCGGTCGCGCTGGTGACGGTCGGCTCGGAGCCCGGCAAGCGCACCGGCCTGACCGTGACCTCGGCCTGCTCGCTGTCGGACAATCCGCCCTCGGTGCTGGTCTGCGTTAACCGTAACGCCAGCGCGCATCAGCGCATCCTCGAGGAGCGCCATTTCGTCATCAATTTCCTGAACGAGGAACACGCGCTGCTGGCGCTGACCTTCTCCGGCCAGAAGGGCGTCAACGGCGACGATCGTTTTGCGTTCGGGCGCTGGACCACGGGCGCGACCGGCGCCCCGGTGCTGGAGGATGCGGTCGCCGCGTTCGATTGCGTGCTGGCGCAGCAGCTCGAGACCAAGACCCACTCGATCTTCATCGGCGAGGTCCAGCACGTCCGCGCCGTGACCACCGTCGATCCGCTGATCTACCTGCGCTCGGGTTTCCAGAGCGTGCGCGACATCCACGATCCCGTCGCGCTCGGCGACCTCGACGCACGCCGCGTCAGCTGGAACGAGTTTTCCTGATTGCCTGACTGAACGGGCGATCAGCGGCAGGGACCGGTCATGAGCTCTGCTTGGATGTACACCCTGATTCCCGCGGCGGCGGTGGTGCTCGGTGCGGTTGCTGCCGTCAACATCCGCCCGGGTCCCAGGATCGTCAGTGCGATCCAGCATCTGGCCGCCGGCGTCGTATTCGCCGCGGCCGCGGGCGAGATTCTTCCCGACCTGATGCATCGCAACGCGCCGGTCGCCACGGTCGTCGGCGGTGGCATCGCGCTGGCGGTGATGCTCGCGATCAAGCAGGTCGAGGGTCTGGTCAAAGGCCCGCTCGGTCTCTTGTCGATGGTCGGCGTCGACATCCTGATCGATGGCCTGGTGCTCGGGATCGGCTTTTCCGCCGGTGCCAAAGCCGGCATCCTGCTGACGGTCGCGCTGACGCTGGAAGTCCTGTTCCTCGGCCTGACCGTTGCCAACGAGCTCGGTGAGAGTGTCCGCTCCCGCCTCGCGGTGGTGGGTGCAACCGCTGCCCTGGCGCTGCTGCTGCCGCTCGGTGCGGTGCTCGCCACGCCGGTCGCCGCCCTGCCGCCTTCGATCGTGGCTGGATTCTTCGCCTTCGGGCTGATCGCGCTTTTGTATCTGGTGACGGAAGAATTGCTGGTGGAAGCGCACCAGACACCAGATCGCCCCTGGGTGACGGCAATGTTTTTTGTCGGTTTCCTGGCGATTCTGGTCTTGGAGGAGTTGATGAGCTGATCCGGCGTTGCGTGTGATCGGCGGCGCGCCGTCGAACCTCACGATGCGGCGTCGATTTTCAGTCCCTTGATCTTGCGATACAGCGTGGCGCGGCTGATCCTGAGCGTCTTGGCCGCTTCAGCCACCCGCCCGCCATGCGCGCGCAGCGCCTCGACGATCGCTGCGCGCTCGCTCGCGGCATGACCGGCCTCAGCGGTCGTCTTGCCAAGCGTCGGCAAATCGAGATCGGCTCCGGTGATGACGCCGGCTTCGGCGGTCGCGCCGGCGAGGCGCAGCACATGGCGGAGCTGGCGCATGTTGCCGGGGAACGGATAGGCCATCAGCTCGGCCCAGGCGTCCGCCGCGATGCGGCAGTGCGGCGCCTCCTCGTCGGCGATCTGCGCGATGACGTCCTTGCGGTCGGCGCGCTCGCGCAGCGCGGGCAGTCGGATCTCCATGCCGCGCAGCCGGTAATACAGGTCGGAGCGGAAGCTGCCGTGTTCGGCCATCCGCGCCAGGTCACGATGCGTGGCGCTGATCAGGCGGATGTCGACCGGCACGGGCTTCAGCGCGCCGAGCGGCCAGACCTCGCGGTTTTCCAGCACGCGCAGCAGCCGTGTTTGCAGCGCCAGCGGCATGTCGCCGATCTCGTCGAGGAACAAAGTGCCGCCGCTGGCCTGCACGATCAGCCCCTTCGATCCCTCGCGCCGCGCGCCGGTGAAGGCGCCGGCCTCGTAGCCGAACAGCTCGGCGTCGATCAGGCTCTCCGGCATCGCCGCGCAATTCAGCGCGACGTAGTTGCGGCCGGCGCGGTTGCTGGCGGCATGGATGGCGCGCGCGAACACGTCCTTGCCGGCGCCGGTCTCGCCATGCAGCAGGATCGGCAGGTCGAGATTGCCGACCGTCATCAGCCGCTTCACGCCCTTGATCAGCACGGGATCGCGGCCCGCCAGCCGGTGCAGGCCGCTGAACTGTCCGGCCGGTTGCTCGCGCGGTGGAGCCGGCAGCGGACGGGAGACACGCGTGCGCACCGGCGGTGCGATGCGCCCGCGGCCCCACGGCGTGCCGTCGGCGCGGCGCAACGTGACCGGCTCGTCGGCGGCCCGCGTCGCGCGATCGTCCAGTTGGATGAGATGCGACAGGTCGATGCCGTCGTCGATCATCGCGTCCGTCAGCCCGAACACGCCGCGCGCGGTGCGGCAGGCGCCGACGACGCGGCGGTCGTCGTCATAGGCCAGCATGCCATGCCCGTCGCCGGGCAGGGTCGCGATCCAGGAGGCGCGGTAACGCCGACGGAAGAACGACTGCTCGATCCGCCGCGTCGCGTCCGTGGTGACGGCCAACGCCAGTTCATGCGCGCCGCGGCCGAGATCGCTGCGGCAGGAGGAGATGTTGACGGCGCCGGCGAGCCTGCCGGCATGGTCGAACAATGGCGACACCGCACAGGTGAACATGTGCCACTGCTCGCGGAAATGCTCGTCGCCGTGGACGATGATCGGTCGCTGCTCGGCGAGCGCGGTGCCGAGCCCGTTGGTGCCTTCGAAAGTCTCGGCGAAGTTCGAGCCGGTGTAGATCTTCCACTCCAGGAACATCCGCTCGTAGTCGCCGCCGGGCAGCCGGCTCACCAGCATGGTGGCGTTGGGATCGGCGAGGTTGACGCAATAGCCGCTATCGTGGAGCAGGCGGGCAAGGTCCTCGAGCTCCGGGACCGCGACCTGGATCAGATCCTCCATCGGCTCGGCGATGTGCCGGACCTCGGCCTCGGTCAGGGTCTGCGGCGGCCCGCGCCGGGCCGGATCGAGGTTGTGATTGACCACGCAGCGCCGCCACGACGCAGCAATCCGCGCCTCGGTGTCGACGCCGGCCATTTGGTTGGCCGCCGACAAAACACGGGCGACGTGATTTGAGGCCGAAAGATTGGCCATCCAGAGGTCTCCACCCTGTATTTTTGCGGGAAGTCTGGCACCGCCCGGCCGAATGTCAATTGGCAGGCAGGTCGCGGGGAGTGCGCTTCGGGTGGGCATAGGCGTGATTTCCGCCGTCATTCCGGGGCTCGCGAAGCGAGAGCCCGGAATCCATTGACCCACAGGGTTGGTGGTTCGATGGATTCCGGGCTCGGCGCTGCGCGCCGCCCCGGAATGACGAGGGTGGTGGTGGCGGGATTACTTCACTTCACCGGCCGTCAGCAGCACAAACGAACGCCCGGCCGCCCTGTAAATGTCCTCGAACGCGAACTGCGTGCTTGCCGCTTCCTCCGGCACATTGGTGTCGAGCAGCAGCGACCAATGCGGGCCTGCGGTGGTCTGCGGCAGCTTGAAGTCGACCTCGCCCTCATAGCTGTTGAGGATCACGAGCACCGTATCGTCCTCGCCCTGGCGGGCGATCGCGGTCTTGCGGGCGCGGCCGTCGAGCACGACGCCGAAGCATTTGATCCAGCCGGTGGTCCAGTCGGCCTGCGACATCTCGGCGCCCGAGGCGTTGATCCAGACCACGTCGCGGATATCGAGTTGCGGATCGCGATCGCCGGACAGGAAGCGGCTGCGGCGCAGGATCGGATAGTCGCGCCGGAGCTTGATCATCCGCTTGGTGAAGGCGAGCAGCCTGTTGGCGTCGTCGGAAAAATTCCAGTCGAACCAGGAGATCTCATTGTCCTGGCAATAGGCGTTGTTGTTACCGCGCTGGGTGCGCCCGAACTCGTCGCCGCCGAGCAGCATCGGCGTGCCCTGCGAAGCCAGCAGCGTCGCCAGCATGTTGCGTTTCTGGCGCTCGCGCAACGAGACGATCTCGGGGTTGTCGGTCGGCCCCTCGGCGCCGCAATTCCAGGAATGGTTGTCGGACGAGCCGTCGTTGTTGTTCTCGCCGTTGGCTTCGTTGTGCTTGTTGTTGTAGCTCGCCCAGTCGTTCAGCGTGAAGCCGTCATGGGCGGTGATGAAGTTGACGCTGGCCCAGGTGCGGCGGCCCTCGCGGTTGAATACGTCGTGCGAGCCGAGCAGCCGCGGCGCCAGTGCGGCCGGCGCAGCCTCGGCGCGCCAGAAATCGCGCACCGTGTTGCGGTACTTGTCGTTCCATTCCGCCCAGCCCGGCGGGAAGCCGCCGACCTGGTAGCCGCCGGGGCCGCAGTCCCAGGGCTCGGCGATCAGCTTGACGGTCGCGAGCAGCGGGTCCTGGTTCATCGCCTTCAGGAATCCCGATTGCTCGTCGAAGCCGTAGACCTCGCGCGCCAGGATGGTGCCGAGGTCGAAGCGGAAGCCGTCGACATGCATGTGGCCGGCCCAGTAGCGCAGGCTGTCCATCACCATCTGGATCACGCGCGGGTGCGACAGATTCACCGTGTTGCCGGTGCCGGTGTCGTTGATGTAGTAGCGGCGCTTGTCGGGCAACAGGCGGTAGTAGCTCGCATTGTCGATGCCCTTGAACGACAGCGTCGGGCCGCGTTCATTGCCTTCGGCGGTGTGGTTGTAGACCACGTCGAGAATGACCTCGAGGCCGGCGCCATGCAGCCGCGCCACCATCTCCTTGAACTCGCGCAGGCTATTGGCGACATCGGCGGCGTAGCGCGGATCGGGCGCAAAGAAGCCGATCGTGTTGTAGCCCCAGTAATTGGTGAGGCGCTTCTCCAGAAGGTTGCTGTCGTTGATGAAGGAATGCACCGGCAGCAGCTCGACCGAGGTGATGCCGAGCGCCCTCAGATAGTCGATCGCGACGTTCGCGCCGAGGCCGGCATAGGTGCCGCGCAAGTGCTCATCGATGCCGGGGTGCTGCTTGGTAAAACCCTTGACGTGGGCCTCATAGACGATCGTCTCGTCCCAGTGGGCTTCCTGCCGTTGCGGCTCCTGCGCCCAGTCGAAGCCGGGATCGACCACCACGCATTTCGGCATGAACGGTGCGCTGTCGCGCTCGTCGAAGGTGAGGTCGTCACCGGTTTCCATCTTGTAGCCGAACACCGCCGGATTCCAGGTCAGGCTGCCGGCATGGGCGCGCGCATAGGGATCGAGCAGCAGCTTGTTCGGATTGAAACGATGTCCGCCGTCCGGTTGGTAGGGGCCGTAGACGCGATAGCCGTAGAACGTGCCGGGCTGCACGCCATTGATGAATCCGTGAAACACCTGGTCGGTGTATTCAGGCAGCTCGAAGCGATGGGTCTCGCGCTCGCCGTCGAACAGGCAGACCTCGACCTTGGTGGCGTTGGCGGAAAACACCGCGAAATTGGTGCCGTGGCCGCTCCAATGCGCGCCCAGCGGATAGGGCAGGCCTTCCTCGATCACGAAATCGGACATCGGTCCCCCAAGGGTCTGGAACTGGCAAATCAACCTGCAACAAACGCCGCCACGCAGGAAACGTTGCATGGGGCGATGTTAGCGGCATCAGCAGATGACCGTATGACGGCCAAGGCCGAATCCGCTCAACACATTCAGTGTCGTCCCGGCGAAAGCCGGGACCCATAACCACCAATGATTATTGTGGAGTTGTGCTGGAACGACGAGTCCCCCACTAACTCCCGCCGCGGCGTATGGGTCCCGGCTTTCGCCGGGACGACGTACAGCTCACATCAGCCGCATGCCCTTCAGGCTGCTATGCCCGTTCTTGCCGACGATGATGTGGTCATGCACGGCGATCCCGAGCGGTTTTGCGATCTCGACGATCGCCTTGGTCATCTGGATGTCGGCCTGCGACGGGGTCGGGTCGCCGGAGGGATGGTTGTGCACCAGGATCAGCGCGGTCGCGGACAATTCCAGCGCGCGCTTGATCACCTCGCGTGGATAGACCGGGGTGTGATCGATGGTCCCGGTCTGCTGCACCTCGTCGGCGATCAGTTGGTTGCGCTTGTCGAGGAAGAGCAAGCGGAACTGCTCCTTGTCGGCGAACGCCATGCTGGAGCGGCAATAGCCGATGACGTCGCTCCACGACGACAGCGCGACGCTCCGCTTGATTTCGCCCTTGGCGATCCGGCTCGCGGCGGCCGCGAGCAGCTTGAGCTGGTTGATCGAGGCATCCTTGACGCCGTCGACCTCGCGCAGCCGCGCCGCCGGCGCGTGCACCACTTCGGCGAAGGAGCCGAACTTCTTCAGCAGCGCCTTGGCCAGCGGCTTGGTGTCGCGGCGCGGGATGGCGGCGAACAGCGCCATCTCCAGGAGTTCATAATCGGTCAGCGCGTCGGGGCCCGCCGCGTAGAAGCGCTCGCGCAGCCGTTCGCGATGGCCGTGGTAATGCGGCGTCTCGTCGGGCTCGTCGTTGCTGGCATCGGGCTTGGCGGGCATCGGCCACAACCTTGCCGTGCCAGCGGCGTTTTGCAAGTACCCGCGCGCTGCTAGGGCGCGCGCTTCAGGCCGGGGATCAGCGCCGCCAGCCGGTCCTTGATCAGATGGCCACGCATCGGGCCGGGGCCCATGCCTGGCGGCGGCGGGCCGGGAGGAGGTCCCGGCGGCGGCCCGCGGCGCGGCTGCATCGCGATCTCGGCACGCCTGTCGACGCCGAGCGTCAGCGTTGCCAGATAGCGGTCCTTCTCCTCCTTCACCGCGCAGAAGGCGCGGCGGTCCGGATCGGCGTTCTCGACGACGTGGTCGTTGGCATTGAGCGTGGTGCGCGGCCGCGGCCGGCCCGTGTAGTCGGGCGCATTGGCGTAGATGAATTCGTTCAGCGCGTCCGGCAGGAAAGTCTGGCCGGTCAGCACGTTTTTCTGATCGAGGAAGACCTTGAAATGGATATGCGTGGCGCGCCCGTCATACCAGCCGGGATAGATGGTGTTGAACGCGACCCATCCTGCCGCGTCGGTCATTTGCGTGCCGCGCAGGAAGCTCTTGCTCGATTCATCGATGTTGTGGCCGTCGCCCTGGCCGGGAAATGCCGAATAGAGACCTTGCGCGTCACAATGCCAGATGTCGACCCGCGCGCCCGCGATCGGCGTGCAGGCGCCGGCCTCGATCACGCGCAGCCGCAGCGTCAGCGGAATGCCGGGCTTGCCGTCGGCGATGCCGGACCGCACCAGCTTTGGATCGGCGTAGAACGGCCCTTCCTCCGCCTGCGGCGTCAGGATGCATGCCTCCGCGGTGTCGATCGGCCGGCTGTCGGTGAGGGCCTCAGCTTGTCGCGCCGGCAACAGGCCGGCAGCGCTTGCCGAGATCAGGCCGAGAAAGCCGCGGCGCGTGGACTTGTCCAATGATCGCTCCTGTCGATTGCGTGGGAGGCTTCCCATTTCCCACTCAGCGTGGCGACATCAGGACGATTTGGTTTCTCGATGTGGGTGTGCCTGCGACGGTTTGCCACGATGCGGCAGGCGAATTACCGTTGGCTGCAATTGTTGGGAATCGAAGAGAGCGTTTTCGAGCGAAGTGGATACCGGTTCGTGTCAAGAAAACGCGTCAGAACAAGAATCTATGGAGGGCTGCTTGACGTCATTCAAGGTGATCCGGGCGCGCGCCGAGAAGCGCAAGGGCGGGCCAAAGGCGCTGGAGAAGCTGCTGCATCCGCCGGCGGGCGCCAAGACGCTGGCCAAGCTCGGCGACGACCGGGTGTTGGCCGAGATGACCAAACGCGTGTTCTGCGCAGGCTTCGCCTGGAGCGTGATCGACGCCAAATGGCCGGGCTTCGAGGAGGCTTTCCTCGGCTTCCAGCCCGCCAAGCTTGCTTTCAAGCCCGACGAATATTGGGAGAAGCTCGTCAGCGACGCCAGGATCGTGCGCAACGGCGCCAAGATCATGTCGGTACGCGACAATGGCCGCTTCGTGCAGGAGGTCGCGCGCGAGCACGGCAGCTTCGGCAAATTCCTCGCGGCATGGCCGTCGTCCAACGAGATCGGGCTGCTGGAGCTATTGGCCAAGCGCGGCAGCCGGCTCGGCGGCAATACCGGTCAGATGCTGCTGCGCTTCCTCGGCTGGGACGGCTTCGTCACCTCGCGTGACGTCACAGCCTGCCTGCGCGATGCCGGTCTCGATATCGCGGAGGAGGTCAAGTCGAAGCGCGATCTCGCCAAGGTGCAGGCGCAGTTCAACGCCTGGGCCGAGGAAACCGGGCTGCCTTACCTGCATCTGTCGCGGATCTGTGCGATGTCGATCGGCGACAACCACACGCCCGAGGAGATCGAGAACCGCACGCGAAGCGATTATTGAATCTGTCGCTGCTTACACCTGCACCCACGGCTTCTCGCCGTGGCGCTCGGACAGCGTGAAGATCTCGACGCCGTCGGTGGTGACGCCGACCGAGTGCTCGAACTGCGCCGACAGCGAGCGGTCGCGGGTCACCGCGGTCCAGCCGTCGGACAGGATCTTCACATGCGGCTTGCCGAGATTGATCATCGGCTCGATGGTGAAGAACATGCCGGGCTTCAGCGGCGCGCCCTCGCCGGGGCGGCCGATATGGATGATGTTCGGCTCGTCGTGGAACAGGCGGCCGAGGCCGTGGCCACAGAAATCGCGCACCACGCTCATGCCCTGCGGTTCGACGAAGCTCTGGATGGCGTGCCCGATATCGCCTGTGGTGGCGCCGGGCTTCACCGCGGCGATGCCGCGCATCATCGCTTCATAGGTCACCTCGATCAGCCGCTCCGCCTTTCGCGCGATGGCGCCGATCGCATACATCCGGCTGGAATCGCCGTACCAGCCGTCGACGATGAAGGTGACGTCGACATTGACGATGTCGCCTTCCTTCAACGGACGGTCGCCCGGCATGCCGTGGCAGACCACATGATTGATCGAGGTGCAGGTCGAGTAGCGGTAGCCGCGATACATCAGCGTCGCCGGATAGGCGCCGTGGTCGAAGGCGAACTTGCGGACGAACTCGTCGATCTCGGAGGTCGGAACGCCCGGCTTGACGATGTCGGTGAGCGCATCGAGGCATTTCGACACCAGCGCACCCGCCTTGCGCATGCCGGCAAAGCCGCTCGGCCCGTGCAGCTTGATCTGTCCGGTCTTGCGAAGCGAGGTGTCGGTGGCGTCGATATAGCTCATGGGCGGGATGTTTCTGCGGGCAAGGGGCTGATTTCAGGCTCTAATTTAATGATCGGGGCGGCCGGTGCAAGCCAAGGTTGGGCATGGGGTCAATGCCGAAACGGCCCGATTTGCCAGCTTGAACCGGAACGGCGGCCGCCGATTGGCCGAAATGTGCACGCTGGAGGGTTAACTGGAG
This sequence comes from Bradyrhizobium sp. SK17, assembly GCF_002831585.1. Lineage (GTDB taxonomy): Bacteria > Pseudomonadota > Alphaproteobacteria > Rhizobiales > Xanthobacteraceae > Bradyrhizobium. Next base: position 2,081,722 of record NZ_CP025113.1, read on the forward strand.
ACCTCGACTACGCTCTCCACCGGCAGCGCGCCGCCGCGGATCCGCAGTTCCCGCACCGGATAGGGCACCTTGATGCCGTCCTGCTTGAAGGCATCCCACAGCGACAGCATGACGTCGCTCTTCACGCCGTCCATGCCGTCGGGGTCGGCGATCCAGAAGGTCAGGGAGAACTTCATCCCGGCCTCGGCGAATTCGGTCAGGATGCAGTTCGGCGTGCGGCCCTTGGTGGCGCGCGGATGGGCCGCTGCGGTTGCGATCCCGAGCTTGCAGACCTGCCGCGGATTGGCGTCGTAATTGGTGGAGAAGGCGATCTTCACCAGCGTGTTCTTGTCGGTGTAGGTCCAGTTGGTGACCTTCTGCGTCACCAGATCCTCGTTCGGGATCAGGAACTCGCGGCCGTCGCCGGCGGCGACCGAGATGTAGCGGGTCTTCATCGCGCTGATGCGGCCCGAATTGTCCCCGATCGTGACGAGGTCGCCGGGCTTCACCGATTTGTCGACCAGCAAGATCAGCCCGCTGACGAAATTGGCGACGATCTTCTGCAGGCCGAGACCGATGCCGACGCCGGCCGCACCGGTGAACACCGCAAGCGCGGAGAGGTTGATGCCGACCGCGCCGAGCGCGATCACGATCGCCAGCACCATCAGGCCGATGCGGATGATCTTGACCAGCAGCACCTGGATCGACGGCGTCAGGTCGGTGGCCTTGTTGATGCGGCTCTCGGCGAAATTGCCGGCAAGGTTGGTCAGCCACAGCGCCACGATCAGCAGCGCGCCGGCCTTGAGCAGCAAGAGCGGGGTCAGGCGGAGGCCGCCGACCACGACCGCGTAGGAGTCCAGCATGTCGGCCGCCCAATCGAGCTGGCCGATGATGCTGAGCGCCGCGACCACCCAGGCCGCGATCGACACGGTCTTGACGATGAAGGCGTTGTCGATCACCGAGGTGACGAGCCGGATCACCAGCCAGGCCAGCGCCAGCTTGGCGGAGACCGCGATCAGATAGCTGCGGCTCGGCCAGGTCATGTGCCACATCACGATGCGCGAGATCACCATCAGCACCGCGAACACCGCGGTGGAGGCGCTCGTCACCATGACGCGGGCGAAATGCCGGAGCGGCAACGGCCAGCGGCTCGCCAGCGTCGCCATGTTGACCCGGGCGTGGATCGCGGTGTCGGCCGCGTAAGCGATACCCGCGGCGGCGAGGATGATGCCGAATTGCAGGTAGAACCACGGCGAGGCGATCTCGGCGCCGACCGAGCGCGCCGCCATTTGGATGGCTTCCAGGACGTCCTTCCAGCTCATGTCCATCGGCAAAGTCTCAACTTGAAGCGCGGGTCAGGCAAATGTGATTCGAATGCACGGGGAGAATCCCACAACGGCGCGCACCCGACCATCGATACACCACAGTGTCGGGGCGACCTAGGGCAAGGCGGGCGGATTGCCGCTGACGGCAGAAATGGGTTGGCGTCCCAGTGTGGCGACGATAAGGATGCAATTGCAAGTATTTGAGACTTTTGTAGGCGCATGGCATCCCTCGACTCCGTCAGTATAGCGATCCTGCTCGGCGCGGTGCTGGTGATGGCTGGCATCCTGTCGAGCCTGCTGGCGCTGCGGTTCGGCGCCCCCTTGCTGCTGGTGTTCTTGCTGGTTGGCATGCTGGCCGGCGACGCCGGGCCGGGCCATCTCCAGTTCGACGACGTCCGCACCACCTATCTGGTCGGCTCGGTGGCGCTGGCGCTGATCCTGTTCGACGGCGGCTTGAAGACGCGCTTTGCCAGCATCCGCACGGTGCTGGCGCCCTCGATGATGCTGGCGACCGCCGGCGTGCTGCTGACCGCGCTGATCACGGCGCCGGTCGCCCGCTATGTGCTCGACCTCAACTGGACCGAGTCGCTGCTGGTCGGCGCCGTCGTGGCCTCGACCGACGCGGCGGCGGTGTTCCTGCTGGTGCATACCCAGGGCCTGCGGCTGCGTCCCCGCGTCGGCGCCACGCTGGAGGCGGAATCCGGCACCAACGATCCGTTCGCGATCTTCCTCACCTTGATGCTGGTCGAGTTCATCTCGGTCGGCCAGAGCTCGGCGTCGCATATCGCGATGGAATTTATCCAGGAGGCCGTGTTCGGCGCCATCATCGGGGTGATCGGCGGCCGCCTGGTGGTGATCGCGCTGAACTATGTGGCGCTGCCGCAGGGCCTGCATGCGCCGTTCGTCACCACGGCGGCGCTGGTGATCTTCGGCGGCTCGCAGATCGTGCACGCCTCGGGATTCCTCGCGGTCTACCTCGCCGGTATCATCATCGGCAACCGGCCGACCCGGGCGCATAATTCGGTGGTGACCTTCCTCGACGCCGCGACCTGGCTGGCCCAGATCGTGATGTTCGTGCTGCTCGGCCTGCTGGTGTCGCCGCATCGCCTGCTCTCCAGTGCCGGCGGCGCCGTGCTGGTGGCGTTCGCGCTGATGCTGGTGGCGCGGCCGCTCGCGGTCCTGATCTGCCTCGCGCCGTTCAAGTTCAACTGGCGCGAGAAGGTCTTCATCGCCTGGACCGGCCTGCGCGGCGCGGTTGCGATCTTCCTCGCCTCGATCCCGATGCTGGTCGGCCTGTCGAAGGCCTATCTGTATTTCGACGTCGCCTTCGTCGTCGTCATCATCTCGCTATTGTTGCAGGGCTGGACATTGGCGCCGGCGGCGCGCCGCCTGCACGTCGCGCTGCCGCGCGCCGAGCGCGGGCCGCGGCGCGTCGAACTGGATCTGCCCGGCCAGCTCGAGCAGCAGCTGGTCGGCTATCCGGTGCGGCCGAAGAGCCTGTATTTCCGCCGCGGGCTGATCCCGTCCTGGTCGAAGCCGACACTGATCATCCGCGACGAACGCATCCTGACGCCTGTCGAGGCCGATCCGGTCGCGCCTGGCGACTACATCTATCTTTTGGCGCCGCCGGAGCGCGCCGAGGCGCTCGACCGCTTCTTCGTCGACATGGCGCCGTCGAGCGCGCCCGATCCGCATCTGCTCGGCGACTTCATGGTGTCAGGCGAGCATACGCTCGGCGAGCTCGCCGAGATCTACGGCGTCAAGGTCGACGAGCACCAGGCCAAGCTGACGCTGGCGGACTATTTCGACATCAACCTCGACCGCGCGCCGAAGGAAGGCGCGGAGCTGTGGCTCGACTCGATCGTGCTGGTGGCGCGCAGCATCAGCGGCGGCCGCGTCAGTGTCGTCGGCCTGCGCTTGCCGGAAGAGGAGGAAGTGGTCGTGCCGCAGACCCGGATGCAGACCGTGCGGCGCAAGCTCGCCGACATCTGGGCATCGGTGGCCGGGGTCTGAGCGTCACTGCTTGCGCAGGAAGTTCGAATCGGGCGCGAACTTCTTGACCATCTCGGACAGGCCGTCGTCAATCGGCGAGCCGGGCGGGTCCTCGGACGCTGCGCCCTGCTTGGGCTCGATCTTGGGCTCGTCGCCGATCTTCTGGCCGGAAATCTCGGCCAGCGCCGCGAGCAGCGATTCATCGAGATCATCGGCCGGCGGCTGCTTGGCGGGAGCAGGCTTTGCCGGAGGTGCCTTGGCAAGCAGCGGAGGAGGCGGAAGCTTGGGAGCGTCGGCTGCGGCGGCGCGGGGCTCGGGCTTCGTGGGCGGTGGCGATGCCGTCGGCTTGAAGGTGTCGGTCCGGCGGGCGGCGGCCTCGCTGACCGCGGCGATCAACGATGCCTCGAGGTCGCCGGGCGGATCGGCCGGCTTGGGCGGCAATTCGGAATCTCGCGGGTTCCGTCCGACGGCTGGTTCCTGCTGGCCCGATGGACGGCTGTCGGTGGCCTTGCGAGGCTTGAAGAGACCCGCGCGCTCAGCGGCAATCCTGGCGGAAGCTTCTTCGACCGCACCGAGCAGGGATGCCTCCAACGCGCCGGCGGGATTACCCGACGAAGTCGCTGGCTCAGCGGCACGGGCGGCGACCGGTTTGGGCTCAGGCCGGGGCGGCAGCGGCGGAGGCTGCGATCCCGCGACTGGCGCGGGAGGCGGGGCCGGCTGACCGTTTCGGGCGCGCGTGATGATGCCGTCGACGATGGCTCCCAGGCGCTTCTTGTCGGGGGCAGCCAGATAGCTCGCGGCCAGCTCATCGACATATTGCGGGCCGTAGTCGGCGAGCACCTTGGCGAGCCGGGCGATGTCGGGGTCGCTGTCGACCAGCCGGCGCCACGCCTGCTGATCGTAGGCCGCGCCGCCCGTTCGGTCGGGCCACGCCACCCGGCGCGGCTGGCGTTGCGGGGAGCCGTCCTGGCCGGCGATCGGGTCGAGGGTCGGCGGTTGCAGCCCGGCGCTGAGCCGCGGCGGCACAAATCCCGCGGCGCCGGCCGGCACCAGATCGCCAGCCGGGCGCCGGCGGCGTTCGGCGACTTGCAGCGAGATCAGGCCGACACCCATCAACAGGAAGCCGAGCGCGGCCCACGCAATCGTGGCGCACAGCAGCCCGCCGATCAGCAGCAATACCCAGCCAGTCAGTCGCACGATTTGCCTTTCCCATGCCCCGGTCGGATGTCCCGGCGTGGGCCTAGCAGACAAGATTGGCTATCTTATGCCGAGTTTCGGGAAAACGCCCAGCTAAGCGCCCGACGTCAACACCTTGACACCGCCGAACGCGGTCACCTGGCCGCGGCGCAGCATCACGATCTGGGTGGCGAGCTGGCGCAGCTCGGCCGCGTCGTGGCTGACATAGACCATCGGGACGCCGGCCTCGTCGCGCAGCCGGACCAGGTAGGGCAGGATCTCGAGCTTGCGGCTTTCGTCGAGCGCGCCCAGCGGCTCGTCCAGCAGCAACAGCCGCGGCTTGGACAGCAGCGCCCGGCCGAGCGCGACGCGCTGGCGCTCGCCGCCGGAGAGCTTTCCGGGGCGGCGGTCGAGCAGGGCGCCGATGTCGAGCAGATCGACCACGCGCTTGTGCTGCGCCGGATCCTCCGTGAGGCGGTTCATGCGACGGCCGTAGTCGAGGTTCTGCCTTATATCGAGGTGCGGAAACAGCCGCGCGTCCTGGAACACATAGCCGATGCGCCGCCGCCAGGTCGGGACGTGAATGCCGGCCGACGTATCGTCGACGGTCTCGCCGTCGATCACGATGCTGCCGCGGTCGGGACGAACCAGGCCGGCGATGGTGTTGATCAGCGAGGTCTTGCCGGAGCCGGACGCGCCGAACAGGCCGGTGACGCGGCCCTCGCTGGTGAACGCCGCCGCCAGCATGAACTCGCCGAGCTGCTTGGTAATGTCGACGCGCAGCATTGCTAAAGCGCTATGAGATTGAATTGAATCGTCATCGCGCTTTAGCTCCTTGTTTGAGCATGACCTTGTCGGAAAACCGCTTCGCACTTTTCCGGGTCATGCTCTATTGCCCATGCAGGCGCGCGGTGGCGCGGCGCGCAAACACTTCGGCGGCGATCAGTGCGCCGACCGCCAGCACGACCGAGACGATCACGAGCCGCGCGGCGGCGGTGTCGCCGTCGGGGGTCTGGATCAGCGAATAGATCGCCGACGAGATCGTCTGGGTCTCACCGGGAATGTTGGAGACGAAGGTGATGGTGGCGCCGAACTCGCCGATCGCCTTGGCGAACCCGAGCACCATGCCGGCGAGCACGCCGGGCAGCGCCAGCGGCAGCGTCACGGTGGCGAACACCCGCCAGGGTGCCGCGCCGAGCGTCTCGGCCGCCTGTTCGAGCCGGCGATCGACGGCTTCAATTGACAAGCGGATCGGCCGCACCAGCAGCGGAAACGACATCACGCCGCAGGCGAGCGCCGCACCGGTCCAGCGGAAGGCGAACACGATGCCGAGATGCTCGGCAAGCCAGCCGCCGACCAGACCGCGTTTGCCGAAGGTCAGGAGCAGCAGGTAGCCGGTGACGACGGGCGGCAGCACCAGCGGCAGATGCACGGCGGCATCGAGCAGCGACTTGCCCCAGAAATCGCGCCGCGCCAGCAGCCAGGCGAGCGCGATCCCGAACGGGGTCGCCACCAGCGTTGCGATGACGGCGACCCGCAGCGACAGCAGGATCGCCGTCCATTCGGTCGGCGAGATATCGAACACGCGACTAGGTCGTCGGGCTGATCAGGAACTTGAAGCCGTATTTCTCGAGGATCGTCTTCGCTGCCGAGGAGCGCAGGAAGGCGAGATACTCTGATGTCTCCGGCTTCGCGGTGGTGGTCGCCGCGACCGGATAGATGATCGCGGGATGGGTGTCGGCCGGGAAGGTGCCGACGATCTTGACGCCGGGCTCGACCTTGGCGTCGGTCGAGTAGACGATGCCGAGCACGGCCTCGCCGCGCGCCACCAGCGTCAGCGCCGCGCGCACGCTCTCGGCCATCGCGAATTTCGGTTCCGCGGCCTGCCAAGCACCGAGCTTCTCCAGCGCGGCCTTGGCGTATTTGCCGACCGGTACCGCCTTGACGTCGCCGGTCGCGATCTTGCCGTCACCGGCGAGCTTGGCGAGATCGAAGCCCGGCGCGATATTGACGTTGTCGATCTTGGAATCCTTCGGGGCGATCAGCACGATCGAGTTGCCGAGCAGGTTGACCCGCGTCGATTCATTGATGTTCTTCTGCTTGATCGCGTAGTCCATCCAGTCGGTGTCGGCGGAGACGAACACGTCGGCCGGCGCGCCCTGCTCGATCTGCTTTGCCAGCGCCGAGCTCGCGGCATAGCTGGCGCTGATCTTGACGCCGGTCTTGGCGGTATAGGCGGCGTCGACCTCGTCGAGCGCGTTCTTCATCGAGGCGGCGGCGAAGACGGTGAGTGTCTTGTCTTCGGCCCGCGCGGGCGAATGGATCGCGCCGAGGACGAGGACGAAGGCGGTGAAAAGTCCGGCAAATCGTGACATGGAAAGCGCTCCGTGCGAGCTCGCGCGCGAACGGGCACGCGCAGATCAGGCGTTGGGTGGGTTCTGGGCGCGACGGACGGAAGCGCTGTTCCGCTGCTTCCCGAAGGACTTACGGTCGTCCGGGATATCGCACTGCAAACATAGCAGGCTGAGGCGTACGGTAAAGGCGACCCTTTGTCTAACGGGACGCCCTATTGATCCGCCGGCTGGATCGCGATCGAGAGCGAGTTCTCCTTCGCGCCGCTGACCTGCAACACGAAGGGGCTCGCGGCGAGATCGTACTTCATGGTCTTGCGGATACCGTCGCAATCGGTCGCGCCGCTGAAGGCTTTCGGCTTCAGGAAATGCCCGTCCTGCACCAGGTCGACCCAGGCGCCGGCCGACAGGCTGACGGTATAGAGCCCGGCCTTCGGCGCGGCCTTGAAGCTGGTGAAGCCGGCGAAGGTGCCGTCCTTCGGCGCGCGCTCCGGCGGCGAGGGCAATTTGGCGTCGGCGGGGCCACCAGCGCCAGGGTGATGGCGGTCGAGGGCAATGCGGCCTGCTCGCTGCCCGAGGCAAGCCTGGCGCGATCGGGCGCGGTGAGCGCGGTGCGGGCGCGGTCGATCGACCATTTGAACTTGTCGCAGCCGCTCGGCTCCTCTGCCGCAAAGGCGGGAACGGAAACGAGCAGCAGCGATGCGGCGAGGAGCGATGTGCGCATGTCTGGTCCAATGCAATTGTGACGGATGAAACAGATCAGCGGCCCCGATCCATCGCGCGGCCGCACTTACGGCGCGGCCACGCGCGATCATAACGTAGTTCGGGCCGGCCGGCATAGCCGCCTGACAAAGATGTTATTGCTTGGCGTCGGGAGCGTTCAGCACCGTCCTGCAATCCGCCGGCATTTGCGCCAGCGTCATCGGTGGGTGCGGCTTCGGTGGCTTCGGCGGCGGCTTCGGATGCAGCACCGAATCCTTGAACCAGAAGGCGAGATCGGAGGGCTTGCAGCCTTCGCCTTCGGTTTGCGGTTTCTGACTTTCGCATTCGGGACTGCCGGACGGGCACCGGATGCGGATGTGGAAATGGTAGTCGTGGCCCCACCACGGCCGGATCTTCGACAGCCAGCTGCGATCGCCCTTGGCCTCGCGGCACAGCGCCTTCTTGATCGCCGGATTGACGAAGATGCGTTGCACCACCGGCTCGCGCGCCGCGTCGCGGAGGACGAGCAGATGGCCCGGCGTGAACACGCGCGGGTCGACGTCGAGCCGGTCGTCGCGGACCATCATCACCGCCGACATCTCGTCGCGATCCTCGCGCGACAATTGGCGATTGGGCATCGGCGTCAGCCAGATGTCGGCGTCGAGCCCGATCTGGTGGCTGGCGTGACCGGAGAGCGCGGGACCGCCGCGCGGCTGGCCGATGTCGCCGACCAGGATGCCCGGCCAGCCGGCGTCCTTGTGCGCGTTGGCGGCCAGCCGCTTCAACAGCGCGATCATGTCGGGATGGCCCCAGTAGCGATTGCGCGACAGGCGCATCACCTGCCAGGTGTCGCCGTTGAGCGGCATCTGCGCGGCGCCGGCGAGACAGCCTTTGGTATAGCCGCCGATCGACTGGGTCGGCATCGCCGCCGGCAGCACTTTGCGTGCGAACAACTGCTTGGCCCCGATCGTCGGATCGTTGGGTTGGCGAGCGGCGGCAATGGCTGCGGATTGAGCGAGCCCTTGTCCTGCGCCCGCGCGGAGATGGTGCAGGCGACGAGGGCTGAGATCAGAAGCGGGATCAGACGCAGGCGGGGTGTCATTCGGATCACTCTGTCTGCGCAAGGCTAACATGGATTCGGGCCAGACGAACCGCGCTTTCATCCCATTTGCTTGATCGCCCACAGGGCGGCTCAAGCTTGCCGGACGGGCACCGTGCATGAATGCGTATCGGTGGCTTGTCGGGCCGATCCGTTGTAACTCCTCCGGACTTCGCGAGTGCCATGGTGGGAGAATGCAATGTCGATTGGTGCAGGTTCGATTCGAGTGCGGCAGGCAACGCGATCCGACCACGACTTTCTCGTCGCGCTGTCTCCGCGTCTTTCAGGCGTCCCTGGTCCCGCGTGGCATGACTTGGGAGCGATGGAACAGTTTCAGGACCGCTACATGGCCGCCACCGTGAACCAGGCCGTCGAAAACTCGCAGACACTGATCGCCGTGTCGGACGATGATGTGCGGTTGGGTTACATCCATATGCAGCCCGGAAAGGATGGGGTGACGGACGAAGCGTGTGGCTATGTCGCGATCCTTGCCCTGACGAAGCAGGCAGAAGGGCAGGGCATCGCCGGATTGCTGATGAGCCATGCCGAGGACTGGGCGCGCGACATGAAGTACCGGTTTCTCAGTCTCGATGTGTTCGCCGACAACAGGCGCGCGATTGATTTTTATGAGCGCGGTGGCTTTCGTTCGGAGACCATCCGCATGGTCAAGCCGCTATAGCCCGCAACCGGACGTCACGCCTTGTTTGGCGACTGCCGGCTTAACCCGGCGATAACCCTGTCACAGACTGACAAACATTCGAGCGCTTGAAGCGCTTTCGGTGCATTCATTGTGCAGCGGCGCGTGGATTTACGCTTCCTTCACCACGCAGCGGCGCTGCCACGCCGTAAATCCGCGCATTGCGTCACCCGCATACCGGCAACAATTCGCGCCCGGCGCGAAGCCGCCTGCTAAGCGGGCATGCCGCAGCTTCTCAACGTGTGCAGCTATTCGCCAAGAGATACCAATTTTTCAGAGACTTATCGCAGAAATATCGCCGAGCTGGAATGCGCGTGGGGCGTGCGATACCGATGATGCGGCCAAAGAAAATCAAGAAACCGAAGCAGTCCAAACTGTCCCGTTCCCGGGGCCGCCGGCCCACGCCGATCCCGAGAGTGTCAGGCGGTTCGCGTCGGCCCGCGGCTGAGATCGGCGAGTTGGTTCGCCAACGCGCGCATGCCGAGGCCGCGATCGCCGAGGCACGCAAGTCCAACGCGCGATTGCGCGAAGCGATCGATATCCTGCCGCAGGGCATCGTGTTCCTGGACCCCGAAGGCCGCTACATGCTGTGGAACAAGAAATACTCGGAAATCTACAAGCGCAGCTCCGACCTGTTCGAGCACGGCGCGCGCCTGGAGGACACCATCCGCATCGGCGTCGCGCGGGGCGATTATCCCGAGGCCGCCGGGCGTGAGGAAGAGTGGATCGCCGAGCGGCTCAAGAAGATGTACCAGCCGGGGGAGCGCCACGAGCAAACGCTGGCCGACGGCCGCGTGGTGCTGATCGAGGAGCGGCTGACCTCGGACGGCGGCATTGTCGGCCTGCGTGTCGACATCACCGAATTGAAGCAGCGCGAGGCCTCGTTCCGCCTGCTGTTCGACGGCAATCCGGTGCCGATGATCCTGTGCGCGCTCGACGGCGAACGAATCCTGGCGGTCAACGATGCCGCGATCGCGCATTATGGCTACGTGCGTGCCGAATTCGAGAAGATGACCATCAGGAGCTTGCAGGCGTTCGATCCCGAATTGCCCTGGGCGCCGGGTCGCAGCAGCGACGAGCAGGCGGCGCGAACCTGGAAGCACGTGCGCGCCGACGGCACGCTGATCGACCTTGCGATCTATTCGCGCCAGCTGATGCATGGCGATCAGCCGGCGATGCTGCTCGCGCTGATGGACATCACCGAGCGCAAGCGCGCCGAGGCGCGGCTGGCCTTCATGGCCCAGCACGACGGCCTGACCGGCCTGCCGAACCGCAATCTGCTGCGCCAGCAGATGGACGAGATGTTGCAGCACACCCGCCGCTCGACCGACAAGGTCGCAGTGCTGATGCTCGGGCTCGACAATTTCAAGGCGGTCAACGAGACGCTCGGCCACGGCATCGGCGACAAGCTGTTGCGCGGGGTCGCCAAACGCCTGCGCTCGACGCTGCGCGAGGAAGACGCGCTGGCGCGCCTCAATTCCGATGAGTTCACCATCGTGCAGGGCGGCGTGATGCGGCCCGAGGATGCGGTGCTGCTGGCGCGGCGGATCCTGGAGGCGATCGGCGAGCCCTATCTGCTCGAGGGGCATTCGGTGGTGATCGGCGCCAGCATCGGGATCGCGATGTCGCCCGGCGACGGCGAGGATTCCGAGAAGCTGCTGAAGAGCGCCGACATGGCATTGTCGCGCGCCAAGAGCGAGTTCCGCGGCACCTTCTCCTTCTTCGAAGCCGAGATGGATGCGCGCGCCCAGAGCCGCCGCAAGATCGAGATCGATCTGCGCGATGCGATCCAGAACGACGGCCTGCAACCCTACTACCAGCCGCTGGTCGACCTCACCAGTGGACGCATCACCGGCCTTGAGGCGCTGGTGCGCTGGCCGCATCCGGAGCGCGGGATGATCTCGCCCGGCGAGTTCATCCCGGTCGCCGAGGAGACCGGCCTGATCAATTCGCTCGGCTCGTTGATGCTGCATCGTGCCTGCATGGATGCCGCGCAATGGCCTGACGACGTGCGCGTCGCCGTCAATCTGTCGCCGTTGCAGTTCCGTACCGGCAACCTGCTGGCGCTGGTCACCGACGCGCTGCGGCAATCCGGCCTGCCGGCGCGGCGGCTCGAACTCGAGATCACCGAAACGCTGCTGCTGGAAAAGAGCAGCCAGGTGCTGGCGACGCTGCACGCGCTGCGCGCGCTCGGGGTGCGGATGTCGATGGACGATTTCGGCACCGGCTATTCGAGCCTCAGCTATCTGCGCAGCTTCCCGTTCGACAAGATCAAGATCGACCAGTCCTTCGTGCGCGACCTCGGCGCCAACCCGGATGCGCAGGCGATCGTGCGCTCGATCGTCAGCCTCGGCATGGGATTGGGCGTCACCATCACCGCCGAGGGCGTCGAGACCGAAGCGGAACTGAGCTGCCTGCGCGCCGAAGGCTGCCACGAGGGCCAGGGCTTCCTGTTCAGCCGCGCCCGGCCGAACGCCGAAGTGATCAGCCTCTTGAAAGCGCAGCGCGTCGCCACGGCGCTGGTGGCGTAGCTGCCACGGCTGCTCTCCCGTCATTGTGAGCGCAGCGAAGCAATCTATCTATCCTCCGCGCGGTCAGATGGATTGCTTCGTCGCTTCGCTCCTCGCAATGACGGCAAGGATTACGCCTTGCCGGCCGCCGCCTTCTTGTTCAAATGATAGGTCAGCGCCAGCGCCACGCAGTGGCGCAGCTCTACCTCCGGCAGCTTGCCGGCGACATCGAGCAGGATCGCGCGATTGCCGCTATAGCTGAGCTCGGGATAGAGCTCGCGAAAGGTCTCGACCAGGTTGGTCTGGCAGTGAAAATAGACCGCGACCTGGTCGGCGGCCGGCTTCACCTGGTCGATCCGGATCGTGCTGCCGCTGCCGGTCTCCGCCGTCAGGTAGCTCGGCTGGCCCCATTTCAGCGTCTCTTGCAGCGCGCCGACGCCCTTGGTCGTCTTCGCGGCCTCGAAGATCAGCCGCCGCAGCGCCAGCAGCTTGGCCTTGACGGGGGCAGGGTAGCCGTCGAACAGCGAGTCCGCGGCCTTTGCTTGCGGGGGACGTGCAGCCTTCGTGGTCGACGTTGCCGGCTTGCGCATGGAGAACTCCGAGAGGAGGACATACCGTGTTTATCTACCACAGCGCCTTGAACGTCATATAGAGCGCCATCAGCGACACGAAGAAGATCATCGCGATGCGGAGCGTCGCGCGATCGACGCGGTTGGCGGCGCGGGCGCCGAGATCGGTGCCTCCGAGCAGGCCGACGACGACTCCCGCCAGCACCGGCCATGACGCGAGCGCGCCCTCGCTCCAGTAAATCCAGGCCGACGGGAGCGTGGTCGGGATCAGCGACATCACGAGGCTCGCCATCTGCGCCTGGTGTTGCGGCACGCCGAGCACGGCGCTCAGGCCCACCACGGTTGCCAGCCCGCCGCCAATGCCCAGGAAGCCCGACGACAGGCCGGCCAGCAGGCCGACAGAGAGCAGGGCCGGCCAGGGTATGTCGCGCGCCGCGCGATCGTCGTCGGGATCTGCCTTGTCGCGCCCACCGCGCAGGATCAGCATCGCGTCGAGTGCGACGAGATAGGCCACATAGGTCCAGCGCAGCGCAGGCTCGCCGACATGGTTCGCGGCGAGTGCGCCGGCGGCGCCCCCGGCGACGAAGCCAATGGTCAGAAGAATGATCCAGCGCAGCGGCGTGCGGTTGCCGCTCTGCCAGTAACGCCTGATCCCGGTGAGGCTGGTCGGAGGCACCTGCGCGACCAGCGAAATGCCCTGCGCGACGTGCTGCCCGGCGCCAAGCAACAGCACCGAGAACACCACCAGCCCGCCGCCAGGACTGACGCCAAGCAGCCCGGCGGTCAGGCCGCCTGCCAAACCGGTGATCAGGCCGGCAAGGAGATCGTGGATGGCCATCGGGGTTCCGTCAGCGTTTCGCGGCGAGGCCGGCGAGAAAGGTCTCGAAGACCTGCATAGCCTCGGATGTGGAGATGGATTCGCCCCACAGCCGTTGCAGCACGATGCCCTGGAACATGGCGACGATCGCTCGCGCTGCGCCGCGCGGCTGAACGGTGCGGTGGATCACGCCGCGTTTCTGCCCCCGGCGCAGCATCTCGGCGATCAAGGCGATCGGCTGCCGTATTCCGCTCGCCACCTGTTCGCGGATCACGTCGTCGCGGAGTGCCTCCGCCCAGAGTTGCAAGCCGACGCGGCGGGCCTGCAAGCCCGCCTCCTTTTGCAAGTCGCCGAGGAAGGCGCGCGCGACCGCCCGCAAGCCCTGCAACGGATCATCGGTGTCGCCTCCGGCAGCGAACAGCGTGCTGTCGCGACCGTGACGGCTGTCGCTGATCGCCTGGATCAATTCGTCCTTGCTGGCGAAGTGTCCGTAGATGCAGCCCGCGCTGAGGCCCGACTCCTTGATCACGTCCTGGATCGTGGTCTGGTGAAATCCCTGCCGCGCAAAGCAGTTCTCGGCGGCGCGCAGGATCTCCTCGCGGCGCAGCGCCAGGGTTTCGGGTTTCACCTTCGGCATGATCGGTTCCTTCGGAGTCCCGGCGCAGCCTGAGCGGCGGGACGGCTTGACGTTCGCAGGCCTCCATTATAAAGAACGAATATTCGTTTTGTAAAGAGAGGAGCACGCGTCATGATCGGCTTTGTGAAGCTCTTGTCCCAACCCGGCGCCGGAGAGGCGGCGCAGGTCGCGCTGCCATCCGCCGGCGCGCGTATCACGTTTCTGCTCGCCGGCTTCGCGCTGGTGCTGCTGTTCGAGGCGGCGTTTCCGCTGTTCGACTACGCCCGTAGCGAACGGCTGCGTAACATCGGGCGCAACGCCGCCATCACCGTGATCTTCGTTGGCGTCAACCTGTTGCTCAGTCCGCTCTCGCCATTGGCCACGCATTGGACCGCGGACGCGGGATTCGGCCTGTCTTACTGGCTTGGCCTGTCAGCCCCGGCCCAACTCCTGCTCGGCCTCATCGGACTCGACCTCTTCACCTATTTCGCCCACCTCTCGATGCACAAGCTCGGCTGGATGTGGCGCTTCCACCGCGTGCACCATGCCGACCGCTTGGTCGATGTCACCACCGCGTTCCGCGAGCATCCGGGTGAGACGCTATGGCGGATCAGTTGGCACATCGCCGGCGTCGTGGTGTTCGGAACGCCGGCCTGGGTGCTGGTCACCTATCTGACGCTGTCGGCGCTGAACGGCCAGCTCGAGCATGCCAATATCAGGCTGCCTGAGCGCCTCGATCGCTGGCTGCGGCTGCTGTTCGTGACGCCGAACATGCACAAGATGCATCATTCCCGTCACCAGCCAGAGACCGACAGCAACTATTCGAACCTGCTCTCGATCTGGGACCGGCTTGGCGGCACTTACAACCATGGCCCGCGCTTTGCCGAACTGCGTTACGGGCTCGACGGCTTCGATGGTTCCGAGCAACAATCGCTGCGCGGTCTGCTGAAGATGCCTTTCATGAGCGACTGGGGAGGATCGGCGCCGGATGGCAAGTCCGAACAATCCGCACCGCCGCCCCTCCTGCCATGGCCGTGACGTGACCCGCAGCGCCGCCGCTCAGGCGGCGTTGCGCAGGCCGGCGAGGAAGGTGTCGACGCTGTGTGACAGCGCGGAGGCGTGATCGCCGAGTTGGCCTGATGTATCCAGCACATTGCCGGTGAGCGCGCGGGATTGGCCGGCGGCCTCGCTCGCGCCGGCGATATTGGCGGAGACTTCGCCGGTCCCGGACGACGCCTGTTGCACGCTGCGGGCAATCTCGCGCGTCGCCGAGTCCTGCTGCTCGACGGCGGCCGCGATCGCGGTGGCGATGCCCGAGATCTCGCGGATGGTGGTGCTGATGTCGCCGATCGCGCTGACGCAATTGCCGGTGGCGGACTGGATCGCGCCGACCTGGCCGGCGATCTCGTCGGTCGCCTTCGCGGTCTGGCTCGCCAGTTCCTTGACCTCGGAGGCGACCACGGCGAAGCCGCGGCCAGCGTCGCCGGCGCGCGCCGCCTCGATGGTGGCGTTGAGCGCCAACAGATTGGTCTGGCTGGCGATCGCGCTGATCAGGCGCAGCACGTCGCCGATCTTCTCGGCTGACGCGGCGAGGCTCGTCACCATCTCGGTGGTTTCCGCTGCCTTGGCCACGGCGTTGTCGGCGACGCGGCTGGAATGGGTGACCTGGCGCCCGATCTCGGTGATCGAGGACGCCAGCTCCTCGGTCGCCGCCGCGACCGCATTGACGCTGGCCGAGGCTTCCTCCGACGCGGCGGCTGCCGCCGAGGTCCGCTCCGAGGTGCCGTTGACACTCGACGTGATCTCGCCTGCGACGCGCTGCATGTCGCTCGACGACCGCGCGACGGCGGCGACCATATCCTTGACGTCGGACTCGAAGCGGTCGGCCATCTGCCGTTGCAGCGTCCGCCGGTCGGTCTCCGCCTTCACCTTGTCGGCCTCCTGCGCCTCGCGCAGCGACGAGGTCTCGATCATGCTGCGGCGGAACACGTCGACCGCTTTCGCCATCGTGCCGAGCTCGTCGCGGCGCTCGCTGCCGGGAATCGTGACGCTGGTGTCGCCGCTGGAGAGGCGGTTCATCACGGCGGTGATCGCGATCAGCGGCCGTGACAGGCCGCGGCCGAGCAGGAATGCCAGCAATATGGCCGCGGCCAGGATCGCAACCACGCCGAGGACCAGGTTGCGCTGCGCGGTTGCGGCCGCGGCCGCATAGTCGCTGGTGTCCTTGATGATCTCGAGCACGGCGACCGGTTCGCCGGCATAGTTCTTGATCTGGCCGAGATAGAGCTCGACCTCGTGGCCGTCGAGAACGGCGTCGCGCAGCACGGCCGCGCCGTTCATCACGCTCTTGAGCTCGTCCTGGGTCGCCACCACGCTGTCGCCGAAGGTCGAGGACAGCCGCCTGAAGCGCTGGCCGTCGAAGGAATGCACGGCGAGGTCGATGCCGAAGCGCTTCTTGGCGCGGTCGACGAATTCCTTGCCGAAGGCGACGCCGATGTCGACATTGCCCAGCGTCTTGCCGTCGTGCATGACCGGGGTCATGCCGAAGATCGAAAGCGCTTCGCGGGCGGGCTCGACGCCGACGATCGGTTTGCCGGCCTTGATCGATTCCACCACGGTGATGCGCCGGGTGGAGGCGTCGTCGCCGAAGATTTTCGGGGTGTGGACCCGATAGAAGCTCGTCGCCGGGGCCTGCCAGAACGAAATCAGCGGGATGCCCTGCGCCTTGATCGCGGCCCAGGGCGCGGCGAGCAGCTTGCCGAGGCCGTCACGATCGCCCTTGGCGACGGCATCCTCGACCGGCGGCAAGGCTGCGATCACGGCCGAGACCGCGAGCGCGGCGCGCCCCTCATATTCGATTGCCGCGATCACGCTGTCATATTGCAGCTTGAGCTGCTGATCGAGCGCGAGCCGCGTCAGCGCGCGTTGCTGGCTGATGGAGAAGCCACCGAGGATCGCGCAGGCGATTGCGACAGTCAGGGCAATCGCCAGGATCAGGCGGGCGGCAATCGATCGAAGCGTGAACATGGTACCGTCGGAATTCCAGGGATTTTCGAGTCCGCAAGCTCTCAGAAAAAGCTTAACAACCGGGTGTTGCCGCCGACAGCTTCCTCACTCCCCGGCACTACTTTCGTATCACCACTAACGCGTCGTCGGCGGCGCTGTGAGATTGCCCGAGAGGATCGCCTTGCCGGCGTCCTCATACTGGGTGTCGCGGGCCTGGATCTGCTGCGCGATCGCATGCATGTCACGGAAGCGTCGCTCGAACGGGTTCTTCGCGAACACCGCCGTCGCGCCCGACATGTGATAGGCGATGTCGACCACGGAGGCCGACTGGTGGATGGTCCAGGTCGAGGCGATGCGGATCGCAATGCGATGTGCTTCGCTGATCGGATCACCGCGCGCCAGATCGCGCCAGACGTCGTTGGCGGTCGCGTACAGATAGGCGCGCGCGGCGCGCAGGCTCGCCTCGGTGCGGCCGATCTGGCCTTGCACTGCATTGTTGTCGCGCATCGCCTTCAATCCTTGCGGGGTCTTGCCGCGCGCGAGTTCGGTCGCCGCATCGAGCATGGCGCGCGCGACACCGAGCGAGGTCGCGGCAAAGCCCATGCTGAACACCATGTTGGTGGTGAGCTTGTAGAGCGGTCCCGTTTCGCGGCATGCGCTGGGGTCGTCGCGCAGCGCGGCGAACTTCTCCGGGATGAAGAGGTTGTCGACCGAATAGGAATCGGTGCCGGTGCCCCTCAGGCCGATGACGTCCCAGACGTCATACATCGTGGCTTGCGACATCGGGAACAGGATGGTGCGGATCTCCGGCGAACCGTCAGGCTTGTTGCGTGGTGAGCCGTCGGCTTCGACGACCCGGACGTGGGCGCCGAGCCAGCTCGCCTGCCGCGAGCCCGAGGCAAAATCCCAGCGCGCGCTGGCGCGGTAGCCGCCGGGCTCGGCGCGAACCTCGCGGCCGATCGCGCCCCAGGCCAGGATGCCGGGCGCAGTGTTGAAGATCTCGTCGGCGGCTTCAGGATCGAGATAGGCCGCGGTCATCGCGCAGACGCTGCATTGGCCGAGGCACCATGCGGTCGACGCGTCGGCCTTGGCGATCTCCTCCTGCATCTGCATGAATTCGTCGAGCGTCGCCTCGGCGCCGCCAAATCGCTTCGGCAGCAGCGCCCGGTACAGTCCGTTCTCGACAAGGGCCGCGGTCACGGAAGGCGTCAGCCGCCGCGTTCGTTCGATGTCGTCGGCTTCGCTCATGATCAGCGGCGCCAGTGCGCGCGCCCGCTCGACAAGGTCAAACCCCTGCGGCCTGTTCATGCGTTTCCTCGGCCCCTTCGGTCGTTCTTGTTGGGCGCGTCAGGTGATGGTGACGCATCCGGCCGGGGAGGGCAAGGTAGCATGGTGTGTCCGCAGATCAGCCATCCGCTGTTGGTGCCGATGCGTGACGGATCGACGGACGCGCTTACGCGGCGGCGCGGCCGAGATCGAGCGACGGCTGGCGCCTGGTCGGAAAGCTCAGCGCCACCGCGACCGCGGCGAGGCCGATCGCGAAGGAACCGGCGTGCAGCCACGTATAGCCGTGGAACGTGTCGTACACATAGCCGCCGGCCCACGGCCCGAGCGCCATGCCGAGGCTCGCGAACGCCGACACCGCACCGAACACCGTGCCCATGATGCGCGCGCCGAAGAACTCGCGCACCAGCACGGCATAGAGCGGCATCACGCCGCCATAGGCGAGACCGAACACGACCGACAGTGCGTAGAATTCGCCGAGCCGCGCCACCCCGAGATAGGTCGCGATCGACAGCGCCTGCACCAGCAGGCCGCCGACCAGCACCGGCTTGGCGCCGAGCCGGTCTGCGAGCACGCCGAGCAGCAGCCGCCCGCCGAGCCCGGAGAAGCCGGCGAGGCTGTACACCGTGACCGCAGTGAGCGGCGCGATGCCACACACCATGGCGTAGGACACCATGTGGAAGATCGGTCCGGAATGCGCCGCGCAGCAGGCGAAATGCGCCAGCGCCAGCGTGATGAATTGCGGCGTGCGCAGCGCCTGGGCCGCGGTCCATTCCGCCTGCGGCGCATCCGTGGCTGCGGTGTTGGCGACTGCCGATACCTGCGGCGCGGCGCGCACCAGGAACGCGGCGGGGATCAACAGCGCCCACGCGGCGATGCCGATCACCAGCATCGCGAAGCGCCAGTCATAGGCGGTGATCAGCCAGCTGGCGGATGGCGCGACCGTCAGCGGCGATACGCCCATGCCGGCCGACACCAGTGCGACCGCGAGGCTGCGATGCTTGTCGATCCAGGCGCTGGCAAGCGCCATCATCGGCGCATAGAAGCTGCCGGCGGCGATCCCGATCAGCACGCCGAAGCAGAGCTGGAATTGCCACAGGCTCTGCGCCTGGCTCGCCGTCACCAGGCCGAGGCCGAGCAGCAGCGCGCCCGCCAGCACCACGATGCGGGTGCCGAAGCGGTCGGACAGCGCGCCCCAGGCGAACGCCGCAAAGCCCATGCAGAGGAAATCCAGCGTCGCCGCCGCCGAGATGCCGGCGCGCGACCAGCCCATCGCATCCGAGATCGGTTGCAGGAACACGGCGAGCGACAGCATCGTGCCGAAGCCGACGCAGGTCATCAGCGCGCCCGCGCCGACGACGACCCAGCCATAGTCAAAGCGCGCGGCCTTGCTCATGCGTTTCCCCGTTGCGCGGTGTTGCTGTTGTTGGTCCGCGCTTGCGGCGATGGTGGCGCATCCGTCCGCGGTCGGCAAGCTAGAGCGTTTTCGAGCGAAGTGGATACCGGTTCGCGTGAAGAAAACGCGTCAAGTCAAGAACCTGGAGCCCCGTTCCGATTCTATCGGAACGGGAAAGGCTCTAGCTAGCCGCACTCCCAGGCGCGCCCGATCGGTGTCCAGACCCAGCACGGGCCGTAGCTGCCGCCATTGTAGCGGCCTCCGCCATGGAATCCGGGGCGGCCGAAGTAGTGCCAGTCCCCGCCATACCAATATTGCGGCGAATAGTCCGGGTAGCCGCGCGCGGCACCGCGCGGGCCGAGCACCGGAATGGTCGGATTGGGCGGCTGGCGGTAGCCGGGCAGGAAGCCGTAGCCATGCCAGCGCGTGCTGCCGTGGCGCTTTTTCGAGGAGGCGGCCGAGCTCAGGTCCGGCTGCAACAATGCGAGGATGACGATCGAGAACGACAGGATGCGCAACATGATCCGAATTTAGCCCGCACGCGGGGTGATGGCGATTCAAATCATGGTGCGTTTTGTTGCTGGGACAATAACGGGCAACGCCGGCGCGGTCGGCTCAGCTGTCCACCTTGAGCGCGGCGATGAAGGCTTCCTGCGGGATGTCGACCTTGCCGAACTGCCGCATCTTCTTCTTGCCTTCCTTCTGCTTCTCCAGAAGCTTGCGCTTGCGCGTGATGTCGCCGCCGTAGCACTTCGCGGTGACGTCCTTGCGCAGCGCGCGGACGGTTTCTCGCGCGATCACCTTGCCGCCGATCGCCGCCTGGATCGGGATCTGGAACATGTGCGGCGGGATCAGCTCCTTCATCTTCTCGACCATGGCGCGGCCGCGGCCCTCGGCGCGGGTGCGATGCACCAGCATCGACAGCGCGTCGACCGGCTCGGCGTTGACCAGGATCTGCATCTTGACCAGATCGGCCGGCTTGTAGTCGGTCAGATGATAGTCGAACGAGGCGTAGCCCTTGGAGACCGACTTCAGCCGGTCGTAGAAGTCGAACACCACCTCGTTGAGCGGCAGATCGTACTTCACCATCGCGCGCGAGCCGACATAGGTCAGCTCCTTCTGCGAGCCGCGGCGGTCCTGGCACAGCTTCAGCACGCTGCCGAGATATTCGTCCGGGGTCAGGATGGTCGCCTCGATCCACGGCTCCTGGATCTCGGCGATCTTGACCACGTCGGGCATGTCGACCGGATTGTGGATCTCGAGCTCGGTGCCGTCGGTCAGCTTCATGTGGTAGATGACGCTCGGCGCGGTCGCGATCAGATTGAGATCGAATTCGCGCGACAGCCGCTCCTGGATGATCTCGAGGTGCAACAGGCCGAGGAAGCCGCAGCGGAAGCCGAAGCCGAGCGCGGCCGAGGTCTCCATCTCGAAGGAGAAGCTGGCGTCGTTCAGGCGCAGCTTGCCCATCGCCGCGCGCAGCGTCTCGAAGTCGTCGGCGTCGACCGGGAACAGGCCGCAGAACACGACTGGAATAGCGGGTTTGAAGCCTGGCAGCATTTCGGTGACCGGCTTCCGGTCGTCGGTGATGGTGTCGCCCACGCGCGTGTCGGCGACTTCCTTGATCGCCGCGGTGATGAAGCCGATCTCGCCGGGGCCGAGCTCTTCGACCTGCTGCATCTTCGGCGTGAAGAAGCCGACGCGCTCGACGTCATAGGCGGCGCCGGTGCCCATCATGCGGATGCGGCTACCCTTCTTCATGGTGCCGTCGACGACGCGGATCAGCACCACCACGCCGAGATAGACGTCGTACCAGCTGTCGACCAGCAGCGCCTTCAAGGTCGCGTCGCGGTCGCCCTGCGGCGGCGGCAGGCGGGTGACGATCGCCTCCAGCACGTCGGGCACGCCGACACCGGTCTTGGCCGAGATCATCACAGCATCCGAGGCGTCGATGCCGATCACGTCCTCGATCTGCTGCTTGACCTTCTCCGGCTCGGCCGCGGGCAGGTCGACCTTGTTCAGGACCGGCACGATCTCGTGATTGTTGTCGAGTGCCTGGTAGACGTTGGCCAAGGTCTGCGCCTCGACGCCCTGGCTGGCGTCGACCACCAGCAGGGAACCCTCGCAGGCCGCCAGCGACCGCGACACCTCGTAGGCGAAGTCGACATGGCCGGGCGTGTCCATCAGGTTGAAGATGTAATCCTTGCCGTCCTTGGCACGGTAGTTCAGCCGGACGGTCTGCGCCTTGATGGTGATGCCGCGCTCGCGCTCGAT
Source organism: Bradyrhizobium sp. SK17 (assembly GCF_002831585.1). GTDB lineage: Bacteria > Pseudomonadota > Alphaproteobacteria > Rhizobiales > Xanthobacteraceae > Bradyrhizobium. Next base: position 2,103,512 of record NZ_CP025113.1, read on the forward strand.
ATCCATCGAATCGAGCACCTGCTCCTTGCCCGCCATTTCGCGATCCGACAGGCCGCCCGTCATCTGGATCAGGCGGTCGGCGAGGGTCGATTTGCCATGGTCGATATGGGCGACGATGGAGAAGTTGCGGATGTTGGAAATCGGGGCAGTTGTCATGGGGCGCGGGATAGCATCCGCACCCCCGCGCGGGCAACCATATTGCGGTATTTTGCAGGGGTATGACGGCGAATCACGGGGGTGTTTCCGGCCGGGTTGCAATGATCGATTTTCGGGCATGTTTCTGCTAGGTCTTTCGGCCCGAAAACCCTGGACCTGACGATGCGCTGGACCTTGCTCGCTGCCGGACTGCTCGCCGTGCTGTTGGTCGCGCCGGCGGCCGCCGAGAAGCGCGTTGCGCTGGTCGTTGGCAATTCCACCTATCAGAACGTGTCGCGGCTACAGAATCCGAAGAGCGATGCAGAGCTCGTGGCCGACACGCTGCAACGGCTGGGCTTCGCGCTGGTCGGCGGACGGGCCCAGGTCGATCTGGACAAGGCCGGCTTCGACACCGCGATCCAGCGCTTCGGCAGCCAGCTGATCGGCGCCGACGTCGCGCTGTTCTATTACGCCGGCCACGGCATCCAGGTGCGCGGCACCAATTATCTGGTGCCGGTGTCGGCCAATCCCACGCGCGAGGCCGATGTCGATTTCCAGATGGTCGATGTCAGTCTGGTGCTGCGGCAGATGGAAGGGGCGGGCACGCGGCTCAACATCGTCATTCTCGATGCCTGCCGGAACAATCCGTTCGGCGGGCGCGGCCTGCGCGCCGCCGATGGCGGCCTTGCGCAGATCCGCGCGCCGGAGGGCACGCTGCTGTCCTACGCGACCCAGCCCGGCAACGTCGCGCTGGACGGCGATGACGGCCACAGCCCCTACACCCGCGCGCTGGTCGACACCATGCAGAAGCCCGGGCTCGACGTGCTGCAAGCCTTCAATCAGGTCGGTCTGGTGGTCAAACGTGCCACCGGCAGTGCGCAGCAGCCGTGGGTCTCGACCTCGCCGATCGACGGCTCGTTCTATTTTGCCGGCAACGCGCCGGCGCAGGTCGCAACAAGCCAGCTCGCGACAGGCCAGGTCGCGACCGTCGATCCGCCGGCGACGGTGATCCCGCCGCAGCAAAGCCTGCCTGCATCGGCGCTGCCGGCGGCGCGCACCCAATCGGACTTCATCATCCCGGACTCCGACAGCCGCCTGCTGTCGGACGCCGATCTCAAGGCGCTCAGCAAGGACGAACTGCGGATCGCCCGCAACGAAATCTTCGCGCGGCGCGGGCGCTACTTCAATGCGCCCGACCTGACCGCGCGCTTCAGCAAGTTCGCCTGGTACGTACCCCGCTCATGGGACCCGCCGCTCAACGCCGTCGAGAGCGCGAATGTCGCGCTGATCGATCGTTTCGAGCTCGGCACGGGAGCGGCGCCGGGCGGCTTCATCTTCCCGGATTCCGATCGCCGTCTGCTGACGCCGGCCGATTTGCGCCGGCTGTCGCGGGACGAGTTGCGGATCGCGCGCAACGAGATCTTTGCCCGCAGGGGCCGCTATTTCGATTCCGCCGATCTCAAGGCGTATTTTTCGCGCTTCCCCTGGTATGCGCCGAACAGCTGGAATCCGAAGCTGAACGCGATCGAGGAGGCCAATGTCGCGCTGATCGATCAGACCGGGAAGCGCTGAATGGCCGGGCGAGGGACAGCTTGCATCATTGCATTGCTCGCGCTGATGCCACCGCTCGCGCAAGCCGAAACGCGCTCCGAACTGCTCGACCGCCTGGTGCGCGCCTATCCCGATGCGCTGTCCGGCCACGACGACACGTCGATCACCTGGCGCGACGGCACGGTGATGCCGGTCGATGACGGCGTCTCCGACAAGCCGTTCGACCAGATGCTGCGCAATGCGTCGCTCCTCGACCAGATGCGGCTAACTTATCCGACCGGGCCGTCGGCACCGCCGGCGCCTGACGTCGATCCCGGCCGATTCCGCAATGAAGCCTTCTTCAGGAAGATGTACGGCGACTGCAATACCGGCGAGGTCAAAAGGAACCTGGTGACGATCACCTGGCTGCCGAAATCCTGGGGCAAGCCGGTCCAGGTGACACGGGTCAACGGCGTCGCCGAGCGACTCAAGCAGGTCTCCGCCGAGATCGACGCACTCGATCCGGCGCTGCGTGCCGCGGCTTTTCCGATCGCAGGTGTGCTGTCATGTCGCGCCGTCGCCGATACCGGCCGGATGAGCATGCATGGCTATGCCGCCGCGATCGACCTCAACCTGAAGGTCTCGGATTACTGGCTATGGGCAGCCAAGGGAGACGGCAAGGCCAAGACCATCCCTTACAAGAACCGGATGCCGCGAGAGATCGTCGACATCTTCGAGCGCCATGGATTCATCTGGGGCGGCAAATGGTATCACTACGATACCATGCACTTCGAATACCGGCCGGAGCTGCTCGGAAAGTGAATCGGAAGCCGAATCCGTCGGCTGGAGGCGTTCTCACGCCAAGCTGATTTCACTGGCCACAAAAACGCGCTAAAGCGCGGCGTAGTCCAAACGAGCTATCTCCGCGCTCCCGCTTCCACTCGGGCATGATCCACCCGGAAATCCGCTTGCCACTTTTCCGGGGCATGCCTCAGGCACAGGCCATGTCGACCGTCTCCATTCTTCCCGCCGCACGGCGCACGAGCCGCAAGCTGACGATTCGCCGGATCGCCGCATGGATCGCCTCGCGCGCCACCGATCCCAGGACCAGCCTGTGGTTCGTGATCGGCTTCGCGCTGGTCCACGCGTTTCTCTGGACGCTCATCCTGGTCAAGCTGAAGGCCGCGCAGGACGTCCACATGGATGTCGCGGAAGCCTATGCCTGGGGCCAGCGCTTCCTGCTCGGCTACGGCAAGCATCCGCCGCTGTCGGGCTGGATCGCAGGCGTCTGGTTCAGGATCTTCCCCGTGACCAACTGGTCGACCTATGCGCTCGCGATGGCCACCGTCAGCTTCGCGCTGGTGGTGTGCTGGCTGATCGCGCTGCGCGTCGTCGATCGCCGTCGCGCGTTCTTCATGGTGGTGATGCTCGCGCTCTACCCGATCTTCAATTTCAAGGGTTTCAAGTACAACGCCGACCTCGCCCAGCTGCTGCCGCTGCCGCTGCTGGTGCTGGCCTATCTGAACGCGTTCGAGAAGCGCAGCTTCAAGTCAGGTCTGTGGCTCGGCTTCGCCGGCATGCTGGCGCTGATGACCAAGTACTGGGTGGTGACGGTGATCGGCGCCATCGGGCTTGCCGCGCTGATCCATCCGCAGCGCGCCCAGTTCCTGCGCTCGCCGGCGCCATGGGTTGCGATCGGCACGATGATCGTGGCGATGATTCCGCATCTGGTGTGGCTGGAGGAGGTGAACTTCGTGCCGTTCACCTATGCCGGCGACGTCTATGCGCTGTCGAGCCGCGCACTCAACGTGCAGCTCGTGATCGGCTACATCTTGCACAATGCCGGGCTGCTCGCGATTCCCGTTGCGCTTGGCTTTGTCGCGCTGTTGCTGGGGGCGGTGCCGTGGCGGCCGTCGGACGTGCTGGCGCGCATCTGGTCGCGCGGACCCAATCCGGCCGTCAACCTGCCGCAGGCGCTCAACGTCTGGATCATCCAGTCGATCGTCGCGATCGGGCCGCCGCTCGGCGCGCTGGCGTTCACCGTCTACATCAAGACCGATTGGGGCATCCCGCTGTTCTTCCTGGTGCCGCTGGCGCTGGTCGCGATCCCCGCGCTGCGCTTCCCGCGCATGGCGCTGTTCTCGATCACGGCGGTCTGGTTGGTGGCCACGATCGCCACGCTGATCGCCGCGCCCAGCATCGCCACGCAGGAGATGGCGTCGAGCCACAATGGCGCCGCGACCTACGCGGCGCGCTCCGAGCTCGCCCGCGAGCTCACCCAGACCTGGCAGGACAGATTCCATTCACGCTGGGCCGTGGTGATTGCGCGTTCCGACATCGGCGAGCCGATGACGTTCTACAGTCCGGATCATCCGGCGTCGCTGGTGCCGGGCGAAGCGTGGACCTCCGGTCTGACCTCGCTCGATGAAGCCAGGCGTCTCGGTTTCATCGGCATCTGCGACACCACCGATCCGGTGTTCCTGAAGCCATGCGAGGCGTGGATGGCGGAGAATGCCAAGGATGCCGAGCCGCTGGTGATGACCACCATGCGCTTCTTCAACGGTCATCCCGGGCCGTCGACCGCCTGGAAAGTCTATCTGGTGCCGCCGGCGAAGTAGCGCCCGCTCAGAGTCCGCGAACACCTCGTCATTGCGAGGAGCGATAGCGACGAAGCAATCCATGCTTCCGCGTATGGCGTGCGATGGATTGCTTCGCGGAGCCTGTCATCGGGCGCACGTTCGCGCGACCCGTTGGCTCGCAATGACGAGCATAGATCCGTCATCCTGAGGTGCGGGCGAAGCGAGCCTCGAACGATGAACGGCCACAGTCGGGCCGTCGACCCTTCGAGACGCCGCTGCGCGGCTCCTCAGGGTGACGGTGTAGGCGTGGCGAGCCCGCCCTAAGTGCCTTCCTCGTTGAACTTGCTGGCGACGAGTTCGGCGATGGCGTCGAGCGCTTGCTGCGCCTCGGCGCCCTTGGCGGAGACCACGACCGTGGTGCCGGGGCCGGCGGCCAGCATCATCAGGCCCATGATCGAGGTGCCGCCGACGGTCTCGCCGCCGCGCGTGACCCAGACCTCGGCATTGAAGCGTTCGACCAGCTGGACGAACTTGGCCGATGCCCGCGCATGCAGGCCGCGCTTGTTGACGATCAGCAGTTCGCGGGACATGGCGCCCGTTGGCACGCCCGGGCCGGCCTGGTTATCGCCCGAGGCCCCGTCGCTCATTTGCCTGCGAGCACGCGGCTGGCGATGGTGACGTATTTGCGTCCGGCTTCCTGGGCCATCGCGATCGCGTCCGGCAGCGAACGCTCCTCGCGGACCTTGGCGAGCTTGACCAGCATGGGAAGATTGATCCCCGCGAGCACTTCCACCTTCGGACGGCTCATGCAGGAGATCGCAAGGTTCGACGGCGTGCCGCCAAACATGTCGGTGAGGATCGCAACGCCGTCGCCGCTATCGACGCGATTCACCGCCTCGATGATGTCGCTTCGACAGAGATCGGAATCGTCCTCGGCACCGATCGTAATTGCCTCAATTTGTTTCTGCGGACCCATTACGTGTTCGAGCGCCGCCCTGAACTCGTCGGCAAGGCGCCCATGGGTCACCAGCACTAGACCAATCATCGGAAACTCCTCGCGGGCGCCCTTTGGTGCACCGCACGAACGCGCCACTTTGACCATCCAGAGGCCCTGCGCAAGAGGGCATCTTGGCTAGTCTCCCGGTTCCTGGCGGTAGAGAGGGGAGGCTGCGCCGGCAAAATCCGGCGCGATTGTGGATGTGATATGGTTACCAATTCCCTCCCGGCAATTGGCCGCAAGATTACGGGACCATGAACTTTCGGTTGTCGTCAGCGCTGCGACAACTAGCGGCAGGGGTAGGAAGTCGGCGGCGACGGGTAATCGCGGTAACAAGATACCATTGAAGCGAGACTTGAGCGCTTCCGGCGGTGGCAGCCGCTCGGCGTCGTCGGCGGCAAGGTCGACGATCAACCCGACCATGGCCTCGCTGGCGAACGGGCAGTGGCGGATTCCGAGGCCCCGGATCTCGATCAGACCGGCCAATTGGGGCGCCGGACGAACCCACAATTGTTCACCGGCTGTGTCGAGATGGACACGGTCATCCCCCACCAAAATGGCCGGCGGAAGCGCGCCGGTGCGCCCGGCGAGAATCAGATCGAAGGCGAGACGGGACTTGCCGGCGCCCGACGGGCCGCGGATCAGCACCGCACGCTCGCCGACGAGAACGGCGGATGCGTGCACGCTTGAATTGTCGCTCATAGTGTTGGCAGCCTGACCACGAAGCGTGCGCCGGCGACGGTCGGCTTGCCGTCCTCGTCCGCCGGACCGGTGCGGTTCTCGGCCCAGATGCGTCCGCCATGCGCTTCGATGATCTGCTTGGAGATCGAAAGCCCGAGGCCGGAGTTCTGGCCAAAGCCCTGATGCGGCCGGTCGGTGTAGAAGCGCTCGAAGATCCGCTCCAGCGCGTCCTCGCCGATGCCGGGCCCGTCATCATCGACCACGATCTCGACCTCGCCGCGCGTGCGGCGGCAGACGATGCGCACCTTGTCGCCCGGCTTGGAGAACGATTGCGCGTTCGACAGCAGGTTCGAGATCACCTGGCCGAGCCGGGAATCATGGCCGGGCACCGAGAACGGATCGTTCGGTCCGCGACCCTCGAAGCGGGCCTCGACCGCAACGTCGTGGCCGAGCCTGGTCTCGTTGGCGACGCCGGTCAGCGTGGTCAACAGCCGCCGCAGATCGACCGGCGCCATGTCCTGGCGCTGCAATTCGGCATCGAGCCGGCTGGCATCGGAGATGTCGGAGATCAGGCGGTCGAGCCGCCTGACGTCATGCTCGATCACCGCGAGCAGCCGGGCGCGGCTGTTCTCGTTGCGCGCCAATGGCAGCGTCTCGACCGCGGAGCGCAGCGAGGTCAGCGGGTTCTTCAGTTCATGCGCGACATCGGCGGCGAACATCTCGATCGCCTCGATGCGGCTGTAGAGCGCGTTGGTCATGTCGCGCAACGCGCCCGAGAGATGGCCGATCTCGTCGCGGCGCCCGGTGAAGTCGGGAATCTCGACGCGGGTCTGGATGCGGTGGCGGACGCGTTCGGCGCCGTCGGCGAGCCGCCGCACCGGGCCTGCGATCGTGCTCGCCAGCAGCAGCGACAGCATGATCATGACCGCGGACGCGACGCCGCCGATCTTGAGGATGGCGAGGCGCTCGGACATCACCAGCTGGTCGATGTCGTCGCCCTGGGTGGTCAGCATCAATGCGCCGCGCACCGCACGGAAGTGCTGCACCGGAACGGCGACCGACACGATGATCGCGCCGCGCTCCGTGACGCGCACCATGCTGCTGTTGAGGCCCTCGAGCGATTGCGCGACTTCGGAATAGCCCTTGCCGCCTTCGGGACCGAGCTCGCGGTAGATCGGCAGGTCGCCGCGGTTGAGCCAGGTCTTGATCGTGGCCTTGGTCTTCTCATAGAGCGACGGCTTCTCCGACGGCGGCGGCAGCTCCATGCGCAGCACGTCGCCGCGCGCGAACAAATTGCGGCTGTCGAGGATCAGGCCGCCATCGCGGTCGAAGATGCGGGCGCGCGTCTTGGTCGGCGCGATCAGGCGACGCAGGATCGGCGCGACCCGCTCGGGATTGATCGGGAAATCGGCCGATTCATCCGGCTGGCCAAAACTCTCGCCGGGCTTCAGGTCGAGCAGCCGGTCGGGATCGATGGTGACGGTGTTGCCTTCGACGGTCGCGGAGGCGGCGATCGCCTCCGAGATGATCTCGGCATAGACCATCATGCTCTGGGTGCGCGCCTCGATCAGGCCGGCGCGGAATTGCGACAGATAGAGGATGCTGGCGACCAAGGCGACGAGGCCGGCCAGGTTGAGCGAGACGATGCGGCGCGTCAGGCTCGAGAACGACAATGCGAAGAAGAACTGGCCGGCGCGGCGCAGCCAGCCGAGCGGGCGGCGCCAGCCCTTGTCCCGCGCCACCTCGTCGGCCACGGCTTCCTGATCGAGGAGCAGTGACGCGTCCTCGGTATTCAGTCCCTGCTCGAGCTGCGTTCGATCAAGCACAGGCGAAAGCTGCCGGTTGGTTTGGATGTCGTCCCGCGAAGCAGGCGGTGGCCCAAGCTTACCCCAGCCGTGCGGGCCCTGTCAGTTAACAAGCCGCCCGGGAGGCGCAGATCAGGCTTCCTTGAAGCGATAGCCGACGCCGTACAGCGTCTCGATCATCTCGAAGTCGTCGTCGACCACCTTGAACTTCTTGCGCAGCCGCTTGATGTGGCTGTCGATGGTGCGGTCGTCGACATAGACCTGGTCGTCATAGGCCGCGTCCATCAGCGCGTTGCGGCTCTTCACCACGCCGGGGCGGGTGGCGAGTGCCTGTAGGATCAGGAATTCGGTCACGGTCAGCGTCACCGGCTCGTTCTTCCAGGTGCAGGTGTGGCGCTCCGGGTCCATGCGCAGCAGGCCGCGATCGAGCGCGCGTGCGTCCGGCTCCTTCGGCGCGGCGGCCGGATCCTTCGGCTGGCCGCGGCGGAGCACGGCCTTGACGCGTTCGACCAGCAGGCGCTGCGAGAACGGCTTGCGGATGAAATCGTCGGCGCCCATTTTCAGGCCGAACAATTCGTCGATCTCTTCATCCTTCGAGGTGAGGAAGATCACCGGCAGGTCCGACTTCTGGCGCAGCCGGCGCAGCGTCTCCATGCCGTCCATGCGCGGCATCTTGATATCGAGGATCGCGAGATCGGGCGGCGACGTGCGAAATCCATCCAGCGCCGACGCACCATCCGTGTAGGTCATGATGCGATAGCCTTCGGCTTCGAGCGCGATCGACACCGAAGTGAGAATGTTGCGGTCGTCGTCGACCAAGGCGATTGTGGGCATGAGCTGCTTTCACAATGAGAGTGGCTTAAACGGCGGGCACTTTGGCGACGCGCCGTGGAAATGGGCTTCGAACGCGGTCAACGAGCAATGCAAGCTGGGCTGAAGTGTGACCGAGTTCCGCAAAAAATACGTTTCTGCGACCCACGCGATGGACCCCATATACCACCCTGAGACCATGAAAACAGGCCCTTTTTTCGTCTGGAACCGGCCCATTTCGCCCTCAAAATGACCCGATAGGCCCATGCAACCGACCGCCGACTTCGACCCCGCCCGCCTTGCCCGATCGCTGCTCCGCCGCAGCCGCCAGGGTGCGCTCGCCACGCTGATGGCCGGTTCGGGCGATCCGTATTGCTCCCTGGTCAACCTGGCCAGCCACCCCGATGGCTCCCCGATCCTGCTGATTTCGCGGCTGGCGCTGCACACCAGGAACATCCTGGCCGACGCCAGGGTGTCGCTGATGCTGGACGAGCACGCCGAGGGCGACCCGCTGGAGGGCGCCCGGATCATGCTCGGCGGCCAGGCGGAGGAGGTCACCGAGGCAGAGCGGGAGCTGGTCCGCCGGCGCTACCTTGCTGCCCAGCCGTCGGCGGAAGCCTTTGTAGAATTTAAGGATTTTTCGTTCTTCGTGATTCGGCCGCGCGGCACCCATCTGGTCGCCGGGTTCGGCCGCATCGTCGACCTGACGCCGGCGCAGTTGCTGACCGATCTCTCTGGCGCCGAAGCGCTGCTGGAGGCCGAGGGCGGCGCGGTGGCACATATGAATGAGGATCACCGCGACGCCATGAATCTCTACGCCACCCGCCTGCTCGGCGCGGAAAGCGCCGATTGGCTCTGCACCGGTTGCGATCCGGAGGGCATGGACCTGCAAGCCGGCCGGGACACGCTGCGGCTCACCTTCCCCGATCGTGTCAGCAACGGCACCGAGTTGCGCAAGATGCTGGTCCGGCTCGCCGGCGAGGCGCGCGCCAAGGTCTAGGCGCCTTCGACGAGGCATCGTGTCGCACGACCGCCGCGCTCGGTTGCCGGTACCGGGATTGCTCTGCTTCTGACAGCGCGATCATTTGGTGTGTGTGTGCGTCATCGCTGAGTGGGCCTGAGGCGCGTGCCAGCATTTCCGGCACTGCTGCAAAGGAGAAGCGCCGGGATTGCGATCTCCGAACAATGGTGATGTGCGGGTGGCGGTTTGATTGCGTTATCATCGATTGTCAGGGCAGCGATCGTCTCGCCTGCGAACGCGCGTGGGCGTCGCGGAACATTCGTCGCCGCCGCGCATTGAAGCTGCCCGATAGCGGACGAGATGCTCGCACAGCAATGCCACATCAACTCGCGGCGGCTTATCTCAACGACACATCTTCAACGCGAAATGCATACCCGGCATTCTGTGCCTTGCGGAGCAGGGGCGCGCGTCGATCGCTGGCACTCTTTGTGCATTGCAAAGCCTTGTTCGCAGCGGGAAAGACGGCGAAACGCCGTCCGACCGTGGGGAAAACAATGCGAAAACGAAACCAAAGCGAAAGCGTTTCGCGCTGCGGTATTTGCGCCCGATGACGGACACGTCTTGGAATAAACCAAAAGCCGACCGACTGGCTTGGCAAGCCCGGCGATCCCCACTATTAGGTCGCCGGACCGGGGCCGAGAGGCTATATTCCGACGACGGTCATCACCGCGACGGGGCGCGACTAGCGACATTCGCGCGAACAAGGATACGCGGGTTCGAGGAGGTTCTTCGTGCAAGAGACGGGCGTGCATAACGGTGCCTTTGGCGCCGACAAATTCGGCTTAAAAAATCTCAAGGGCGTGCATTGGAACTACGGTGCGCCGCAGCTCTATGAGCATGCGCTGCGCAACGGTGAAGCGGTGCTGTCGGCCGATGGCGCGTTGTGCGCTGACACCGGCGAGTTCACCGGTCGCAGCCCGAAGGACAAGTTCACGGTCCGCGACGGCCTGACCGACAAGAGCATGTGGTGGGCCGGCAACCAGTCGATCACCTCGGAGCAGTTCGCGACGCTCCATGCCGACTTCCTCAAGCATGCCGAAGGCATGACGCTGTTCGCGCAGGATCTCTATGGCGGCGCCGATCCGACGCATCGCATCAAGACGCGCGTCTTCACCGAGCTGGCCTGGCACTCGCTGTTCATCCGCACGCTGCTCATTCGCCCCGAGACCTCGGAGCTCGCGGGCTTCGTGCCGGAGCTCACGATCATCGATCTGCCGAGCTTCCGCGCCGATCCGAAACGCCACGGCTGCAAGTCGGAGAACGTCGTCGCGATCGATTTCGCCCGCAAGATCGTCCTGATCGGCGGGTCTTATTATGCCGGCGAAATGAAGAAGAGCGTGTTCACCACGCTGAACTTCTACCTGCCCGAGAAGGGCGTGATGCCGATGCACTGCTCGGCCAATGTCGGCCCCGACGGCGACACCGCGATCTTCTTCGGCCTGTCCGGCACCGGCAAGACCACGCTCTCCGCCGATCCGAAGCGCACGCTGATCGGCGATGACGAGCACGGCTGGAGCGCGGACGGCGTCTTCAATTTCGAAGGCGGCTGCTACGCCAAGTGCATCAAGCTGTCGGGCGAAGCCGAACCGGAGATCTATGCCGCCAGCAAGCGCTTCGGCGCGGTGCTGGAGAACGTCGTGCTCGGCGCCAATGACCGCGTGCCGGATTTCGACGACGGCTCGAAGACCGAGAACACCCGCTCGGCCTATCCGCTCGATTTCATCCCGAACGCCTCGCGCACCGGCCGCGCGCCGCATCCGAAGAACGTGGTGATGCTCGCCGCCGACGCCTTCGGCGTGATGCCGCCGATCGCCAAGCTGACGCCGGCGCAAGCGATGTATCACTTCCTGTCCGGCTACACCGCGAAGGTCGCGGGCACCGAGCGTGGTCTCGGCAACGAGCCGCAGCCGGAATTCTCGACCTGTTTCGGTTCGCCGTTCCTGCCGCGCGATCCGTCGGTCTACGGCAATCTGCTGCGTGAGTTGATCGCCAAGCACAATGTCGATTGCTGGCTGGTCAACACCGGCTGGACCGGCGGCAAGTACGGCACCGGCCGCCGCATGCCGATCAAGGTGACGCGCGCGCTGCTGACCGCGGCGCTGAACGGCTCGCTCCGCAACGCCGACTTCCGCACCGACAAGTATTTCGGCTTCGCGGTGCCGACCTCGCTGCCGGGCGTCGAGCCGCACATCCTCGACCCGATCAAGACCTGGGCCGACAAGGCCGAGTTCGACAAGACCGCGCGTGCGCTGGTCGGCATGTTCCAGAAGAACTTCGCCAAGTTCGAAGCGCAGGTCGACGCCGACGTCCGCGCCGCCGCGCCGGAAGTGAAGCTGGCCGCGGAGTAGGCTGCGCAAGCGTTACGCGATTGCAAAAGGCGGCCCTGGTGGCCGCCTTTTTTTGCTTCCCGCAAGAAAGCACATGCTGTGCGACCGTCACCCTGAGGAGCCGCGCGAGCGGCGTCTCGAAGGGCGACAGAGCGCCACTGTGGCCGTACATCCTTCGAGACGCGCTACGCGCTCCTCAGGATGACGGGCAGAGAGCTGTGTGCGCTCGGCCGCTCGCTATTCGCCGATCTCCGGCAGCACGGCATTGCTCGGCGTCTGCCGGTCGGTGATCTGCAAGCCGAACAGGCTGCCGATCAATTCGACCGCGACGCGCGCGGTGCGGCCGCGCTCGTCGAGGAACGGATTGAGCTCGACGATATCGAGCGAGCGCACCAATCCGGAATCGTGCAGCAGCTCCATGATGAGATGCGCTTCGCGATAGGTCGCGCCGCCGGGCACCGTGGTGCCGACGCCGGGCGCGATGTCGGGATCGAGGAAGTCGACATCGAACGAGACATGCAGCACGCCGTTCTTGGCCTTGACGCGTTCGATGACGCGGCGGGTCAGCACCGCGACGCCGAACTCGTCGATCTGGCGCATATCCGCGATCGAGACGTTGCGTTGCCGCAGCAGCTTGCGCTCCAGCGGGTCGACCGACCGGGTGCCGATCAGCGCGAGCTGGTCGGATGGGATCGAGGCGCGCGGCAATCCGCCGAGCAGATCGTCCAGGCCGTCCTCGCCGCACAGGAAGGCCGCCGACATGCCGTGCATGTTGCCGGTGATGGTGGTCGCCGGCGTGTTGTAGTCGGCATGCGCATCGACCCACAGCGCGAACAGCGGCCGGCCCTTCTCCTGCCAGTAGCGCGCGACGCCGTTGATCGATCCCATCGACAGCGAATGGTCGCCGCCCATGAAGATCGGGATCGCGCCGGAATGCGCCAGCCAGTAGGCGCGCTCGGACAGCGCGCGGGTCCAGGTCTTCACCTCGTCGTAGAAGCGGGTGTTGGCCGGCACCGGGCCGTCGGCGACGACGGCCGGGATCGCCAGATTGCCGTGGTCGTCAACGTGGAAGTCGAGCTGCTCGAGCAGGCGCGCGATGCCCGCGGTGCGCAGTGCGTCCGGTCCCATCAGCGGGCCGGCCTGCGATGCGCCGATCTCGATGGGAACGCCCAGCAGCGCGATGCGCTGAGGTCTGGAATTGTCGGCTTCGGGCATGCGGCGGACTCCCAAGGCGTGGAACAGAAGCGACGCGCCAATGTTCCCTCAACGCCCGAAATAGGCAATCCGCTGGTAACAGAGCAATGTGGATATTTGGCTACGCTTTGCCCACCCTACGCTTCGAGACGATCTAGGCCTTGAAGTAGGCGATCTGCGTCGTGGTCGCGAGCAGGCGGCCGGACGACGACCACAATTCGCCGTTCTGGTCGCCATAGCTCTTGTGAAAGGTCTTGGCGTCGGCGACCGCGAGCACGCGGGTGGTATCCTCGGTGTCGAGGTCGGCCGCGTCGACGTGGAAGTAGGTGGTCAGCGACACCGTGCCGAACGGCACCAGTTCGTGCCGGGCGTGAAACACGCGGCCGAAGAAGGCGTCCGACATCGACATCAGCGACAGCGCGTCGAGCTTGCGCGGCACGCGGTCGGCGATCCAGAGCTTCGAGTACGCGCTCGACGGCTGCTTCGCCGCGCCGCCGCCGAACTTCGGCTCGCCCTCGGCGAAGCGGAAATCGTACTGGTTGGCCCAGGTCATCGCGAGCTTCGGATAGGGCCGAAGTTGCTCGAACGGTGCGGCGCCCGGAAATTGCGCCGGCTGGTGCGACCACGAGGGGCGGCGCTCGGCGAACACGGCGGTCGCCAGCGTCGAGACCTCGCCGCCGCCTTGCGTCAGCTCGACCGACCAGTGCTGGCTGGAGCGGTTGCCGCGCACCAGGCGGACGTCGAGATCGAACACGCCCTCGGCGACCGGCGCGCAGTAATTCACGGTCAGCGCCAGCGGATCGCCCGCCCGCTGCGGATGCTGCATCAGCGCCCGCAGGATGGTCGCAGCGGTGCAGCCGCCGAACGGGCCGACGAATGCCCAGTAGTCCGGGCTGGTCCGCCCCTGCCAGCGGCTGTCGCCGGCGGTGACGGTCGTTGCTTCGTCGAACAAGTGCGGGAGCTTGGAGAGCATGCAATTCCTTGGATCGTAAAAGATGCGCCGCCGTCATTGCGAGCGAAGCGAAGCAATCCAACGCGCCGCATATGCGGATGGGTGGATTGCTTCGTCGCCTCGCTCCTCGCAATGACGGCGTGACTTCGCAACCAATATCGCGAGCTGGCGCGTGGAATTCAATGACGTTGGACGTAATCGATTTCCGCGTCCCGGTATTACCCCTTCGCCTCGCGCTGCGCACCGAGCTGCGGCGACGCGGTTGGATGCACCGGCACGTGCCAGATGTCCTCGGCATATTCGCGGATGGTGCGGTCGGAGGAGAACCACGCCATGCGCGCCACGTTGAGGATCGAGGCGCGGGTCCAGGCCGGCGGCACCTGCCAGCGGGCATCGATGCCGCGTTGCGCGTCGTAGTAGGAATCGAAATCCGCCGAGACCATGTAGTGGTCGAGATAGCGCAGCGCGTGCCCGATCGAGGCGAAGCGCGCGGCGTCGCCCGGCGAGAATTCGCCACTCTCGATGGCGCGGATCGCGCGCTCCAATCGCGGCGATTTGCGGATTACGTCAGAGGCATCGAGCCCCTGCTTGCGGCGGACCATGACGTCGCCGGCCTCGAGGCCGAAGATCGCGATGTTCTCGGGCCCGACCGCGTCGCGGATCTCGATATTGGCGCCGTCGAGCGTGCCGATGGTCAGCGCGCCGTTCAGCGCGAGCTTCATGTTGCCGGTGCCGGAGGCTTCCATGCCAGCGGTCGAGATCTGCTCGGACAGATCGGCGGCCGGAATGATCACCTCGGCGAGGCTGACATTGTAGTCGGCCAGGAACACCACCTTCAGCTTGCCGCCGAGCGAGGCGTCATTGTTGACCATTTCGGCAACGTCGTTGATCAGTTTGATGATCAGCTTGGCGTAGCGATAGCTCGCCGCCGCCTTGCCGGCGAAGATCTTGACCCGCGGCACCCAGTTCGCGGCCGGGTCGTCCTTCATCGCGTGATAGAGCGCGATCGTCTCCAGGATGTTGAGCAGCTGCCGCTTGTATTCATGGATGCGCTTGATCTGCACGTCGAACAGCGCCGACGGATCGACCTTGACGTTGTTGCGCTCGCCGATCAGCCGCGCCAGCGCCAGCTTGTTGTGATGCTTGACGTCGCGGAACCGGCTCTGGAATGCGAGGTCGCTGGAATGCGCCTCGAGCCGATCGAGCAGCGAGAAGTCGTCGAGCACGGCCTCGCCGCAGGTCTCGCGCAGCAGCGCGGTCAGCCGCGGATTGGCCAGCATCAGCCAGCGGCGGAAGGTGATGCCGTTGGTCTTGTTGGTGATGCGCTGGGGATAGAGATGATGCAAGTCGTGGAACACGGTCTCCTTCATCAAATCGGAATGCATCGCCGACACGCCGTTGATGCGATGCGAGCCGACGAAGGCGAGCTGGCCCATGCGCACGCGGCGGCCGCTCTTCTCGTCGATCAGCGAGACCGAGGCGCGATACTCGATGTCGCCGGGGAAGCGCTCCTCGGCAAGCGCCAGATGCGCCACGTTGATGCGGTAGATGATCTCGAGATGCCGCGGC
Source organism: Bradyrhizobium sp. SK17 (assembly GCF_002831585.1). Taxonomy (GTDB): domain Bacteria; phylum Pseudomonadota; class Alphaproteobacteria; order Rhizobiales; family Xanthobacteraceae; genus Bradyrhizobium. The sequence goes on from NZ_CP025113.1 coordinate 2,119,112, forward strand.
AGCAGCCGCTCGAACAACTCGACCGGCCAGGTCTCGAGCGCTTCCGGCAGCAGCGTGTGGTTGGTGTAGGACAGCGTCGCGACGGTGATCTTCCAGGCCTCGTCCCAGCGGAAATTGTGCAGGTCGACCAGGATGCGCATCAGCTCGGTGACCGCGAGGCTCGGATGGGTGTCGTTGAGCTGCACGGCCGCCTTCTGCGCGAGGTTGCGCAGGCCGCCGTCGGAGGCGAGATGCCGGTTCACCAGATCCTGCAACGAGGCCGAGACGAAGAAATACTCCTGGCGCAGCCGCAGCTCGCGGCCCGCCGCGCTCTCGTCGTTCGGGTAGAGGAATTTGCAGATCGCCTCGGCGCGCGCCTGCTCGGCGCTGGCCGAGACGTAGTCGCCTGAGTTGAAGACGTCGAGCTTGAGCGGGTCGGGCGCATGCGCCGACCACAGCCGCAGTGCGTTGACGTGCTGGCCGCGCCAGCCGACGATCGGCGTGTCGTAGGCCATCGCCTCGACGGTTTCGGAAGGATGCCAGATGGCGCGGTCGCGGCCGCGCTCGTCGACATGCTCGACGGTGCCGCCGAAATGGACGTTGTAGACCACCTCCGGCCGCTGGAACTCCCAGGGGTTGCCGAACGCCAGCCACTCATCGGGATATTCCTGCTGCCAGCCCTGGTTCATGATCTGGCGGAACAGGCCGAAATCGTAGCGGATGCCGTAGCCGGTGGCGGGGATCGCCAGCGTCGCCATGCTCTCCATGAAGCAGGCCGCGAGCCGCCCGAGGCCGCCATTGCCGAGCGCCGCGTCCGGCTCGCATTTGCGCAGGTCCGACAGATCGACGCCGAGGTCGCCGAGCGCGGCCTCGAACAGCGGCAGCAATCCCATATTGTTCAGCGCGTCGGTGAACAGGCGGCCGATCAGGAATTCCAGCGAGAGATAATAGACGCGCTTGGCGCCGGCGTCGTAGGTCTGCTTCTCGGCCGTCAGCCAGTGATGCACGATGCGGTCGCGCAGCGCCAGCGCCGCCGCCTTGTACCAGTCGCGCCGGGTCGCCACGGTGGCGTCCTTGCCGATCGCAAGCCGGAGCTTGGCCAGGATCGCGCCCTTGATCTCGCTTAGCGCCAGCTCGTCAACCGGCTGATTCAAGGCCGGATAGTTTGTTTGTTCCTGCAACGCGCCAATCCCCGCCGTTCAGACTCTACGCAATGATACGCGCGTTGCGCTGCAATCGAAACCGTCGAGAGCCGTTGCGCACTGCACTTGCCGTGATTTTATGCAAGGACCGGGCCGATTTCAGGCATTCGAACCTGCCGCTTGCGGTGCTATCATCGGCTGCGAACGCCGAGATTTTGCGACAGTTTTTGCGGAGCAAGCGTGATGAGACTGCTGATCGAGATCGCCGCCGCGGCGCTGTTCGTGATCTGCATCACCGCCACCAGTGCAGCGTTTGCCGCCGGCAAGACCGGCCGCAGCGCCGACGGCCTGACCTGCGGCTTCAGCGTTTCGCAGAATGCATCGCCGGCCGCGCGCTGCGCCGCCATCAAGCGGCAATGCGGCGGCAAGTTTGGCGCGAACGCGTGTGGCGACAAACTGCTGTCGGCCGCGAATTGAACGATCGCGCAACGTGTCTTCACGCGCGCTCGGGAACACCGTGGTGATACGGATTTGCAAGGCTTAACGAGTTCTTTACAACCGCACCTGTCGCTCGTGGGGCGGGCACATTTTTGAGCTCCGACGCATTTCATTCCGAAGCAATTTTCGGCGGGCCGCTGACAGCGTCAGCGGCCCGTATGCTTTTGGGGCAGATTATGCGAGCGATCAGGCGTTCCTCTTGTGGGGCGAAGGCAGTCACCGCAATTCGTCGCCCCGGCGCAGGCCGGGGCCCATAACCACAGCCGTCAGAGAAGATGGGACAGGTCGCTCCACTCCGGATTGTCTTGCTCGATCAGGCGAACCTTCCAGTCACGGCGCCATTCCTTCAGCGCCTTTTCGCGTGCAATCGCCTCCTGTGGTGAAGCGTAGGTCTCGACGTAAACCAGTCGCGTGACGCCGTACTTCTTGACGAACTGTGAGCCGCGTCCGGAGCGATGGAGTGTAAGCCGATTGCGAAGATCATTGCTGACGCCGATGTAGAGCGTTCCGTGGCGGCGGCTCGCAAGGATGTAGACGTAATAGACTGCGGCATCCATTCCAGGGCACCGATCACGTGAACTGTCCGACAGCGGTGGTTATGGGGCCCCGGCCTTCGCCGGGGCGACGCGCCGTTGATGACAATAGAACGAATTAAGAACACTTTAGCAAGTCTTTGATATATCATTATGATTCGGCGCTGTGCCGATACAATATCTAGGGTCTCCCAGCTTCCGCGAGGACTACATGTCCACCATCGCCTTCGATCAGTTCGCTCTCACCCGCATCGCGGACTTTGCCCGCTCGCTGTCGCGGCTGCATTTGGCCTCGCGCCGCCAGGCGATCGACGACGACCAGCTCGATCGCGAGTTCAACGCGGTCTGCATGTCGATCTGGGGCTACACCACGGACGATTTCAGCGACGATCTGTTCTCGCTCGAGGACCACGCCTGGCTCGACTCGCTCGACGAGGCGCATGCGCGCCTGTTCGCCGCCGAGCAGGGTTATGACCTGGTCGACGACCACGGCATGCTGACCGATTGGTGGGGCTATTGCTGGATGATCCTCGCCGAGAAGCGCGGCATCCTCAATCCGGAGAACCGTGCCGCCGCGCGCGCTGCGATCGAGGAGAAATACCTGGCGGCGCCGAACGTGATCGGCGTGATCGTGGCGCGCTGACACTGCTGACGTGACGGCCTGCGCCGTCAGTTCGCGTCGGCCCGCTTGCCCGACTTTGCCGTGTTGCCCTTCGGCACGACGGTGGACGGCGCGACATCGCGGCTGGTTTCCGGCAGCGGCGCATCGCCTGCGAGCTCGGCGCTGACCGGCGCGACCTTCATTTCGCCGAGCCGCGCGCGCACCGCCGCGGTCAATCCGGGATAGGAGGCGACCGGCGTGAAATCGAACGATTGCTCATTGCCGACGCGGATGCCGGTATAGGCGACGAGGCCGTCGGTGGTCGCGATCACGTCGCCGGCTTTCAGCGAGGCATCGAGCGCGAGGTCGACCGGCGCGAGCCCGGCAGGGTCGCGGCCGTTGCAGGTGCAGTCGGCGCGCAGCGCCTTGCGATAGGCGAAGGCGTTTTCGCTGTCGGCGTAACGCTCGCCGGTGCTCGATGCGGAGCTGTCGATATGGCTGCCGTAATACACCTTGGTCGCGCTCGCCGGGCAGAATGCCTGGCAGAGCTGCGCCGGCGTCGCGTTGCCGCGCATCGTCAGCGGAAAATACTTGCCGTCGCAGCTGCGCACGCAATAGGCCGGTCCGGAACCGGCCACGCGGGGTGCCGAGACGGGCGCGGACGGCTGTCGTTCCGGCTGCTGGTTGAGGCCGAACGGGTCGGCGAAGAAATTGGCCTGCGGCGGAGCCTGCCGGCCCTGCTGCTTCGGGGCACCGCCAAAGAAGAAGTCGAACAGCCCTTCGGCCGAGACGGGTGCGGGGAGGACCACGACGGAACCCGCAAACGCTGCGGCGGCAAGCATCACGCGGCGCCGCATGCGCCGATCATTGAACTTTGTACGCAACGCCAACTCCACCCGACGCGCCACGCCGCGGCGATGAATGCCCCGGCGGTTTCACCTTAAGACGGGATGGTAAACGAGCGATTGATTGCGCGTGACCGCGTCACAAGAAGAAGTCGACGTCGCGCGGACTTCTCTGCACCTCGCCCCGCAAGAACGGGGCGAGGGAGACGAGAGACCGTCAGTCCTTCAGGAACTCGCCGGCCTTGTACAGCGCGCGGAACTGCAACCCGGCTTCGGAGAAGGTCTCGGTCGCGCCTTCCTCGCGGTCGACCATGGTGAAGACCAGCGCGATCTCGCCGCCGGCTTCGCGTACGGCTTCCGCTGCCTTCAGCGCCGAGCCGCCGGTCGTGGTGACGTCCTCGACGATCACGATCCGCTTGCCGACCAGCGTCTCGCCCTTGGCGAGCCCTTCGACCGACAATCGCGCGCCGTGCTCCTTCGGCTTCTTACGCACGAAGAAGGCGGCGATCGGATGGCCCTTCAGCCAGGACAGCTGTGCGATCGCGCCGGCGAGCGGCACCGCGCCCATCTCGAGCCCGCCGACGAAATCGAGCCTGTCGTCCTTCAGCGCCTCATAGGTGAGCTCGGCGAGCAGCGCGGCGCCCTCGGGATCGAGCATCGTCGGCTTCAGGTTGAAATAGAAGTCGCTCTTGCGGCCCGACGCCAAGGTGATCTCGCCGCGGCCGAACGAGCGCTTGCGGATGATCTCGGCGAGGCGGGCGCGGGAGGCTGATTTGGACAAAGGCTTTTTCCCTTGGGGGTTTGAGGCGGCCGGCAATCTATCGGCGGTCACCGGCACATTCCAGCGTGGAAACCGGGCCGTCAACAGTGCCTGTGCCGCGATTTCGGCGGGCACGCTTGCGAGCGGCACGGCTTGTCCGCGTCTCCGGTTCCCCCTAAAGCAGGCGCCAAATATTTGCGAGGGAAGCGGAAATGACCATCGAGCTGCACACCTGGAACACGCCCAATGGCCGCAAGATCTCGGTCGCGCTGGAGGAAATGGGGCTGCCCTACAAGGTGATCCCGGTGAACATCAGCAAGGGCGAGCAGATGGCGCCGGCCTTCCTCGCGATCAGCCCGAACAACAAGATCCCGGCGATCGTCGATCCCGACGGCCCCGGCGGCAAGCCGGTCAGCATCTTCGAATCCGGCGCGATCCTGCTCTATCTCGGCGAGAAGACCGGCAGGTTCCTGCCGAAGCCGCTGGCCGAGCGGATCCCGGTCTATGAGTGGCTGATGTGGCAGATGGGCGGCTTCGGCCCGATGCCGGGCCAGGTGCATCATTTCATCGCGCTGGAGAACGAGCAGGACCGCGCCTACGGCCTGAAGCGTTACATGGCCGAGACGCGGCGGCTCTACGGCGTGCTGGACCGCAGGCTCGACGGCCGCGATTTCGTCGCCGGCGATCTCTCGGTGGCCGATTTCGCCATCCTCGGCTGGGCCTGGCGCCATCCGCGCCACAAGGTCGAGCTATCAGACTTCCCCAACGTCAAGCGCTGGTACGAGGCACTGATGGCCCGCCCCGCGACCAAGCGAGGTATGGAAGCGAAGCTGGATTGAGGGGCGCTCTTCCCTTCTCCCCCTGTGGGAGAAGGTGGCGCGAAGCGCCGGATGAGGGGTTGGCTCCGCTTGCGAGATTTCGCCGAGTGGAGAGAGACCCCTCACCCGGCTTCATCTCGCTCCGCTCGATTTCGCCACCCTCTCCCACAAGGGGAGAGGGTACTTATTAGGCCCGCCGCGCCTCCAGCGCCATCTTCACTGCGAGCCCGGTCAGCACGGTGCCCATCAGCCAGCGCTGCACCAGCAGCCAGGTCGGGCGGGTGCCGAGGAACACGGCGATCGAGCCGGCGGCGAGCGCGATCATCGCATTGACGCTGACGCTGATCGCGATCTGGATCGAGCCCAGCGCAAGCGACTGCGTCAGCACGCTGCCGCCGGTCGGGTCGATGAACTGCGGCAGTAGCGCCAGATAGAGCATCGCGATCTTCGGGTTCAGGAGGTTGGTGACGAAGCCCATCGCGAACAATTTGCGCGGGCCGTCGACCTTCATCGTCTTGACCTGGAACGGCGAGCGGCCGCCGGGCCTCAGGGCCTGCCACGCGAGCCAGAGGAGATAGGCCGCGCCGGCGAAGCGCAGCGCGTCATAGGCATAGGGGATCGCGAACAGCAGCGCGGTGATGCCGAACGCCGCGCACAGCATGTAGAACACGAAGCCGAGCGCGACGCCGCCGAGCGACACGATGCCGGCCGCCGGCCCCTGCGTGATCGAGCGCGAGATCAGATAGATCATGTTCGGACCCGGCGTCAGCACCATGCCAAGTGAGACGAGCGCAAAGCCGAGCAGAGCGGAGGTGTGGGGCATGATGGGTCTCGCGAGGGGATACGCACACTTTTAGCGTGTCATCCGATACGCGGCCATGCGGGAATTGCTCTCGGAGCAATGTGGTTTGCAGCTCGCTCCGGCCTCTCATCGTCATTCCGGGGCGTGCGTAGCACGAACCCGGAATCCATCGGGCCACATCACGTGCGGATGAATGGATTCCGGGTTCTCGCCTGCGGCGAGCCCCGGAATGACGATGAGAGACCGGGGCGAGCGGAGTCTAATGCGCCTCGTCCCAATTGTTCGCGGCTCTCGCATCGACCTGCAACGGAAGCGACAGGAGCACGGCCGGGAACGGCGCGTCCTGCATCACCTTCTGCACCACCGGCAGTGTCGCCGCGACCTCGTTGTCGGGCACCTCGAAGATCAGTTCGTCATGCACCTGCAACAGCATCTGCGCCGAGAGCTTCTTCTCGGCGAGCGCGTCCTCGACCCGGATCATGGCGCGGCGGATGATGTCGGCCGCGGTGCCCTGCAAGCGCGCGTTGATCGCGGCGCGTTCGTTGAACGCGCGCACCGAGGCGTTGGAGGCCTTGATGTCGGGGTAGTACATCTTACGGCCGAACAGCGTCGTCACATAGCCGTTGCGGCGGCAGAAATCCTTGGTCTCGTCCATATAGGCGCGGATGCCGGGGAAGCGCTCGAAGTATTTCTTGATGTAGGCCGAGGCTTCCTCGCGCGCGATGCCGAGCTGGTTGGCGAGGCCGAACGCCGAGATGCCGTAGATGATGCCGAAGTTGATCGCCTTGGCGCGGCGGCGCACCTCGCTCGGCATGTCCTTGATCGGCACGCCGAACATCTCCGATGCTGTCATCGCGTGAATGTCGAGCCCGTCGCGGAACGCCTGGCGCAACACCGGCACGTCGGCGATCTCGGCGAGCAGCCGCAATTCGATCTGGGAGTAATCGGCCGACACCAGCTTGTGGCCCGGCGTCGCGATGAAGGCGCGCCGGATCTTGCGGCCATCCTCGGTGCGCACCGGGATGTTCTGCAAGTTCGGCTCGTTCGACGACAGCCGTCCCGTGGTGGTCGCGGCCAGCGCGTAGGTGGTGTGGACGCGATGGGTCTGCGGATTGACATAGGTTGGCAGCGCATCGGTGTAGGTCGATTTCAGCTTCGAGACCTGGCGCCACTCCAGGATCTTCTTCGGGAATTCGTGGCCCTGCTCGGCGAGATCGTCGAGCACCTGTGCGGTGGTCGACCACGCGCCGGTCTTGGTCTTGGTGCCGCCGGGCAATCCCATCTTGCCGAAGATGATGTCGCCGATTTGTTTGGGGCTGCCGACATTGACCGGCTCGCCGGCGATCTCCTGGATCTCGGCCTCGACGCGCGCCGCGGTCTGCGCGAAATCGCCCGAGAGGCGCGAGAGGACCTGGCGATCGATCGAGATGCCGCGGCGCTCCATCCGCGCCAGCACCGACACCAGCGGCCGCTCCAGCGTCTCGTAGACAGTGGTCATCCGCTCGGCGACGAGGCGGGGCTTCAGCACGCGCCACAGCCGCAGGATCACGTCGGCGCTTTCGGCGGCGTATTCGGTCGCCTTGTCGATCGTGACCTGGTCGAAGGTCAGCTTGCCCTTGCCGCTGCCGACGAGGCCGCCGTAATTGACGACGGCATGGCCGAACCAGCGTTCGGCGAGCTGTTCCAGCGCGTGCGAGCCGCGGCCGGCATCGAGCGCATAGGACATCAGCTGCGCATCGTCGATGTTGCGCAGCGTGATGCCGTGCTGCGCCAGCGTCACCGACGTGAACTTGACGTTGAAGCCGACCTTCTGGATGCCTGCGGACTCCAGCAGCGGCTTCAGCGCCGTCAGCACGTCGGCGGTCTTGATCTGGCCGGGCGCGAGGCCGGCGTCGAACAGGCCCGCGCCGCCGCCGGCCTCCCGGTGGCCGAGCGGCACGTAGCAGGCGTCGTTGGGCGCCACCGCGAGCGCCAGTCCCGCGAGCTCGGCCTGCATCGGGTCGATCGATTCCGACATCGCCTCGATCGCGAGATAGCCGGCGTCATGCGCGCGGGCGATCAAGGCGTTGAGCTGGTCGAGGCTACTGATCGCCTGATACGCCTTGCGATCGAAGCCGGTCTTGCGGATCGCTTCGCCGCGGGCCTCGGCCAGCGCGGCCGGCGTGCCCTTCAGGCTGGAGTTCTTGTCGTCGCGCGCACCGGTCGGCTTGGCTCTCGCGGCCGGTGCCGCGGCCGATGCGGGTGCATCGCCTTGTGCCGGCGTGACATCCGACGGCGGCAGCGGCGAGAACACACTGGCGCCGCTCTTGTTGCCGGGATCGGCGTCGACGTTGGCCGGGTCGATCTGCGCGTAGTCGGCGACGCGGCGGGTGAGGGTGGAGAACTCCATCGCCTTGAGGAAGGCGACCAGCTTGCGCGCGTCGGGCTCGTGCACCGCGAGGTCGTCGAGCGGCACCTCGAGGTCGACCTTGTCGTCGAGCAGCACGAGCTGGCGCGAGATGCGCGCCTTCTCGGCATTCTCCAGCAGCGCCTCGCGCCGCTTCGGCTGCTTGATCTCGCCGGCGCGGAACAGCAGTTGATCGAGGTCGCCATATTCGATGATCAGCTGTGCGGCGGTCTTGACGCCGATGCCGGGCACGCCGGGCACGTTGTCGGTGGAATCGCCGGCCAGCGCTTGCACCTCGACCACCTTCTCCGGCGGCACGCCGAACTTCTCGATCACCTCGTCGCGGCCGATGCGGCGATCCTTCATGGTGTCGTACATCAAGACCTTGTCGGAGACGAGCTGCATCAGGTCCTTGTCGGAGGAGACGATGGTCGTCGATGCGCCGCGCTCGCTGGCGAGCCGCGCATAGGTCGCGATCAGATCGTCGGCCTCGAAGCCGACCTGTTCGAGACAGGGCAGGTCGAAGGCGCGCACCGCCTCGCGGATCAGCGCGAATTGCGGGATCAGATCGTCCGGCGCCGGCGGCCGGTGCGCCTTGTAATCCGGATAGAGCTTGTTGCGGAAGGTGATCTCGGACTTGTCGAAGATGATCGCGAGATGAGTCGGCCGGTTGTCCTCCGGCATGTCGCGCAAGAGCTTCCACAGCATGTTGCAGAAGCCGAGCACGGCGTTGACCTGCAAGCCGTCGGACTTGCGGTTGAGCGGCGGCAGCGCGTGATAGGCGCGGAAGATGTAGCCCGAGCCGTCGACCAGAAAGATATGGTCGCCCTTGGCCGCCGGCTTGCTCGCAACCGGCTTGGCAGCGGCGGGTTTGGCGGTCTTCGGAGCGGGCTTTTCAGCTGGCTTGGCGGGGTCTTTGGAGGCTGTTTTCGGCATGGCCGAAACTTAGGGATTTTTGCGCGAATTGACAGCCTGTGCGTCGTAGAATCCGCTCTTGCCACACAAGCAATTGTCGTCCCGGCGAAGGCCGGGACCCATAACCACAAATGATTGTTGCTTGATCTCGCTGTGGCCCCAGCCTCATCCAAACCCGCGCAGTCGTGGTTATGGGTCCCGGCCTTCGCCGGGACGACGATCAACTCGGGACGCCGCCGTTACGCCTTGTCGCCGGTCGGCGAGAACAGGTAGCCGCCGCCGCGGATGGTGCGGATCACCGAGGGCTTGGTCGGATCGAACTCGATCTTGCGGCGGATGCGCATGATGCGGAGGTCGACGGCGCGGTCGAAGGCTTCGGCGTCGCGGGCATTGGCGAGTTCCAAGAGCCGCTCGCGCGACAGCACGCGCTTCGGGTTGGCCGCGAACACCTTCAGCAGGCCGAATTCGGAAGCGGTCAGCGGATGCTCGTTGCCTTCGTCGTCGCGCAGCGCCTGGGCCTCCAGATCGAGCCATTTGGTGCCGAACCGCACCAATTGCTCCTTTTCAGCCTTGCCGCTCGCCGGTTCCGTCGCGGCGGTCTTGGCCGGCCCGCTCCGCCGCAGCACCGAGCGGATCCGCGCCATCAACTCGCGCAATTCGCAGGGCTTGGCGACATAATCGTCGGCGCCGAGCTCCAGGCCGACCACCCGGTCGATCGGGCTGGCAGTAGCTGTCAGCATGATGACGGGGACGTTGATCTTGCTCTTGAGGTCGCGGATGATCGAGAGCCCGTCTTCCTCGGGCATGTTGAGGTCGAGCACCACGAGATCGGGCGTGCTGCTCTCGATCTCCTTGCGCAGGCTCTTGCCGCCGTCGCACAGCGTCACGCCGAAGCCATGCATCTTGAGATAGTCGCCGACCATCTCGCGGGCCGGCGCCTCGTCATCGACGATGAAGATATGCGGGTTCTGGCTCATGATGTCTCTGTCGCCGGCAGTGTAACCGTAAAGGTCGAGCCCTGTCCGGGGCCGGGGCTCTGGGCGGTCACATGGCCGCCATGCATGTCGATGATGCGCTTGACGATCGAAAGGCCGAGCCCGGTCGAGCTCTCGCCCGCGGTCGGCTTGGCCGACAGCCGCTGGAACCGGCCGAACAGCCGGCTGAGATCTTCCGGGCTGAGGCCGGGACCCTGGTCGGCGATGCGGATCACGGTGTCCTCGCCCTCGTGACTGACCCCAACCGTGATCTTGCCGCCGATCGGCGAATATTTGATGGCGTTGCTGACCAGATTGTCGATCGCCTCGCGGATCCGGTCGGCGTCGCACATCGTGACGAAATGCTGCGGCCCGGAGACCGAGATGCTCTGCTGCTTGTTGACGGCCGAGGGCAGATTGGCCTCGGTGACCTCGTTGACCAAAGCTGCGACATCGACCGGCTCGCGGCGGATCGTGATGTCGAAGGCATCCGCCATCGCATCCGAGATCAAATGATCGACCATCGAGGTCAGCCGCTTGGTGGCGTCGCGGATGTGCTCGACCTGGGCGGTGACGTTCTCCTTTGGCGAGCCGGCGCCGATCAGTTCGGTCAGCATCTCGGTGCGGCCGAGGATGACGCCGAGCGGATTCTTCAAGTCGTGGGCGACGGTGCCGAGGATCTCGTTCTTGAAGCCGTTGGCGCGCTGCAAACGCAGCCATTGCGCCGACAGCCGCCGGTTGGCCTGCATCAGCGCGCGGGTGCGCTGTACGACGCGGTCCTCGAGCTGGGTGTTGGCCTCGTGCAACTGCTGGTACAGGATCACGTTGTCGAACGCGATCGACAGCCGGCTGGAGAAGATCTCGACCAGCGCGCGGTCGGTATCGGAAAGCTGGCGCTCGGCCTGCAACAGCACCACCACCTCGCGGCCAGAGCCGGTGCGCGAATAGAGCACGCTGCGATGGTCGGCGAACTCGTTCTTGCGGCGTTGGAAGGCTTCCTCGACCATGTGGCGGAGATCGGCATCGAGCGCCCGCGACGAGGTGGTGCCGATGAAGCGGCTGTAGCAGCCCGAGCAGGCCAGCACCGAGAAGTCGCAGGCGGCCGCGTTGCCGTCGTCGCGCAGCACCAGGATGCCGGCGCAATCGACATTGAGCAGCGAGGCGAGCTGGGTCAGCACGCCCTCGGCGAGTCGCTGCATCGACTTGAAATCGTACAGCGTCGAGGCGGCATCGATGATGATCTCGAGCCCGCGCCTGGTCTGCACCATGCGCTCGAGCTGCTGGTAGCTGCGCAGCGCCGCGGTCAGCGAGGTGAACAGCTTGTCGGCGGTGAGCTCGGTCTTCGCCTTGTAGTCGTTGATGTCATACTGCACGATGACGCGGCGCTCCGGCGCCTGGCCGGGCTGGCCGGTGCGCAGGATGATGCGGACGGTCTCGTTCCTGATCTCGTTGCGGATGTACTCGACGAGCTCGAGGCCGGCGACGTCGGTCTCCATGATGACGTCGAGCAGCACCGCCGCGATGTCGGGATTGTCCCGCATCAGCGTGCGGCCTTCGGCCGCAGAGTAGGCCGAGAGGATCTCCAGCGTCGCACCGTTCAGGTTGTAGTCGCTGAGCGCGAAACGGGTGCCTTCATGGACGGCGTGATCGTCGTCGATCACGGCGATCTTCCATTTTCGTACCGGCGAATCCTCCGGGGGGCTCTCGGTGTCGTCGATCAGTTGGAGGACATCGTCCTGTTCGGCCATTGACTGGTTCCGTCGGCTGCTGCGTCAGTGATCGTGGGCTCGCCCTTGGCAGCCCCCTTGGCGATCCTGGGCATGATAATGCGAAAAGTGGTGCCTTGTCCTACCCTTGACTCCAGCATCATGCGTCCGCCGAGCTGCTGGGTGACCAGGTTATAGACGATGTGGAGGCCGAGGCCCGTACCACCTTCGTTGCGGCGCGTCGTGAAGAACGGGTCGAACGCCTGCCGCTGCACGTCCGGGGTCATGCCGGCGCCGTTGTCGGCGAAGATGATCTCGACATCGTCGGCGCCGCGCCCGCGTGCCGAGATCGTGATGGTGCCGGAGCGGCCGTCGGCGAAGGCATGATTGACGGCGTTGAGGAAAAGATTGGTTAAGATCTGCCCATAGGCACCGGGATAGCCGTCGATCAGCAATCCCTCGGGCACATCGACGGCCAGCGTGATGGCGGCCCGCTTCAACACCGGGCGCAGGCTCGCCACGATCTGGTCGGTGGCTTCGCTCAGGCCGAACTGGCGGCGCTCGGCATGCGAGCGATCGACCGCGACCTGCTTGAACGACTGGATCAGCTCGCCGGCGCGTTGCAGATTGGCGACCAGCTGCTGCGAGGCGTCGCGCGAGTTGCGGACGAATTCATCGAGCTTGGAACGCCGCAGCGGCTCGGTCTTCAGGTCGCTCTCGAACATCTCGGCACGACGGGCGAAGCTCGATGCGACGGTCAGGCTGATGCCGATCGGATTGTTGACCTCGTGGGCGACGCCGGCGACCAGGCCACCGAGCGCGGCGAGGCGCTCGGCATCGATCAGGTTCTGCTGCGCGGTGTTGAGCTCGAGCAAAGCGCTCTCGGCCTTCTCCTTGGCCGCACGCAGCTCGTCCTCGGTCTTGCGCTTGGCGATCGCATTCTCGCGGAACACCTCGACCGCGCGCGCCATCGCGCCGACCTCGTCCTTGGTGGAGGTGCCCTGCACCGGCCGGTCGAGGTCTCCCGAGGTGATCGCGCGCATCGCGGCCAGGATCTGCGCCAGCGGCAGCCGGATCGACAGCGCGATCATGACGCCGGCGGACATGATGATGCCGAGGAAGATCACGGCGATCGATAGCACCCGCCGCGAGATCGACGACAGCGTCTTGTCGAAGGTCTCCTGCGCCTTCTGCTCGCGCTGGCGCATCTTCACCGAGAGATCGTCGATCGCCCCGATCGCGTCCGCCTGGCTGGCGTCGATCGAGTTGCGCAACAGGTCGGTGCGGCTGGTGAGCTGTTCGCTCAGCCTGCCGAGCCCGTCGCGCAGCTCGCCGGTCTTGACCTTGAGCCGCGCCAGCGCCATGCGCTGCAAATCGTTCTCGGCCAGATCGGTCATCACCGGGATCGTCTTCTCGATCGTATCGATGTTGCGGCGGGCTTCCTCGGCCGACGAGGAGGCCAGCGATAGATAATAGGCGTTGGCGGCGACCAGGAGCGAGGTGAACGCCTCGCGCGATTTGCCGAGCGCCGGCCAGATCAGGGCATCGCGATGCCCGGTCGCGCCCTCGATGATCGAATAGAGCCCGGCCATGTCCTTGGTCGGCGTCAGCACCTGTTCGTCATAGGTCTTGGAGATCTTGGTTTGCAGCGTGCGCAGCTCGCCGAAGCCGTCGAGGAAGCGGCTGGTGACGCGTTCCAGTTGCTCGACCGAGCCCGACAGCATCGGATCGGTCGAGGCCCGGTTGGTCAGCGTGCCGAGCACGGCCTCGCGCAGCAGCAGGATTTCCGCGAACAGGTCCGGGCTCGGCTGGTTGATGTAGCGATGGATCAGGTTTTGCAGCCGGCTGGTCTCGCTCTCGAGCCTGGCCAGGATCTTGTCGGATTCCCGCACCTGGCGGACATCGTCCCAGGCCGAGCCGAGCACTTTCGAGCCGTTCCAGATCAGCACCGCGAGCACGATCACGACCGCGGAGTTGAGCAGCGCGATCGAGAGGATGCGCCAGCGGATCGGGACTGCCCGCAGCAGCTGGACGATACGGAAACGGCCCTGCGGCCCAAGCGCCGCCGGCCGTCGCATCGTCCCGTCCTGTTGCGGTGCGGCCAAGATCCGGTCACTCCATGCTGCGGATGCGTTCGATCAGCGCGGCCATCGCGGGATCGCGCTCGGCCTTGGCATAGACGCCGGCCATCGCCGCCTCGAACGGCCTGCGATCGAAGTCGCTCACGATCGTGACGCCGGCCTGCTCCGCTTGCCGCTGCGAGCGCTCCTCGAGTTCGCGCCATCTGTCGCGCATATAGAGGCTGGAACGCTGCGCGGCCTCGCGGAAGATGGTCTGCTCCTCCGGCGAGAGGCTCGCCCACGCCTTGCTCGACATCACCAGCACGTCCGGGCTGACGGTGTGCCGGGTCAGCGTGTAGTAGCCGGCGTGCTGGTAGTGACCGGTGGTGACGAAGGACGGCCAGTTGTTCTCCGCGCCGTCGATCAGCTTGTTGGTGAGCCCGGTCAGCACCTGGCCGTAGGGCATTTCGACCGGCTCGGCGCCGAGCGCGCGGATCATGTCCGACATCTGTTCTGATTGCTGCACGCGCAAACGCAACCCCTTGAGGTCATCGAGCGAACGCACCGGGCGGACGCTGTTGTAGACCGAGCGGGCGCCGGAATCGTAGAAGGCCAGTCCGACGAAGCCGTGGCCCTCGAAACCGGCCAGGATCTCGCTGCCGATCGGCCCATCCAGCACATGTTGCAGGTGTTCGCGCGATCGAAACAGGAACGGCATCGCCAGCACGTTCACGGCGGGCACCTTGGTCCCGATCAGCGCGACATTGGTCCGGTTCAGATCGATGGCACCGGCCCGGGTCTGCTCCAGCGTCTCCTTCTCCTCGCCGAGCTGGCGGGAATGGAACACCACGATCCGGTGCCGGCCGGCAGTGCGCTCGGCGATCAGGCGGCCCATGAAATCCAGCGCCTGGACGGTCGGATAGTCCTCGTTCTGGGTATCGGCGGTGCGGAATTCACGCGCAGCCGCGCCCGTCGAAACCGCTGCCCACAACAGCGCGACGGCAAGCGTCATGGTCCGCGAGAGTCCGGCGCGGCGGTACACAGGCTACAATTCCCCTTGTGGTTTGTGTCCAGGGCGGGCGGAAAAGGTTCAACGGTTTTTAGCAGAACCGTGCAGCTTCGCCCATCGGGCAATCGTTAAATCCGTCATGCAACCTGCGGTGTCGATTGAATCTGCGGTTGTGGCGCTTTAAGACGACGTGTTGGCATCCGGGAACGGCTGGTCGTGAAGTTCGGTTTGAAAGTCCTGCAACTCGCCGTCGCGGTCCTTCTGCTTGTGTCGCCTGCGCAAGCTGCGACCGAGATCATGTGGTGGCACGCGATGTCGGGCGAGCTCGGCAAGCAGCTCGAGAAGCTCGCCGCCGACTTCAACGCCTCGCAATCCGACTACCGGATCGTGCCGGCCTACAAGGGCAACTACACCGAGACCGTGACGGCCGCGATCTTCGCCTTCCGTTCGCGCAGCCAGCCGGCAATCGTTCAGGTCAACGAGATCGCCACCGCGACCATGATGGCGGCCCGCGGCGCGATCTATCCGGTGTACGAGCTGATGCGCGATCAGTCCGAGGCGTTCACGCCGTCGGCCTATCTGCCCGCGGTGGCCGGCTACTACGCCGATGTCGACGGCAACATGCTGTCGTTTCCGTTCAATGCCTCGACCCCGATCCTCTACTACAACAAGGATATGTTCCGGTCGGCCGGGCTCGATCCGAGCCAGCCGCCGAAGACCTGGCCGGAGCTCGGCATCGCCGCCAAGCGATTGCGTGCGGCGGGTGCGATGTGCGGCGTCACCACGTCATGGCCGTCCTGGATCAATGTCGAGAATTTCTCCGCGTTCCACAATCTGCCGCTCGCGACCAGGGCCAACGGCTTTGCCGGGCTCGACGCGCAGCTGATCTTCAACAACCCGCTGGTGGTGCGCCACATCGCGCAGCTCGCGCAATGGCAGGCCGACAAGACCTTCGATTACAGCGGTCGCGGGCAGGCGGCGGAGCCGCGCTTCCAGAAGGGCGAATGCGGCATCTTCATCGGCTCGTCGGGGACGCGCGCCGACATCAAGGCCAATTCGAAATTCGAGGTCGGCTACGGCATGATGCCGTATGAGCCGGACGTGCAGGGCGCGCCGCAGAATTCGATCATCGGCGGCGCGACCTTGTGGGTGCTGCGCGACCGGCCGCTGGCCGAATATGCCGGCGTCGCCAAGTTCTTCGCCTATCTGTCGCGGCCCGACGTGCAGGCCGCCTGGCACCAGAACACGGGCTATCTGCCGATCACCCGCGCCGCGTTCGATCTGACCCGCGCGCAGGGTTTCTATGATCGCAATCCCGGCTCCGAGATTTCGATCGAGGAGGTGACGCTGAAGCCGCCGACCGACAATTCGAAGGGCGTCCGCCTCGGCTCGTTCGTCCTGATCCGCGACGTGATCGAGGAGGAGCTCGAGCAGGTGTTCGCCGGCAAGCGCTCCGCGCAGGCCGCGATGGACAATGCCGTCGAGCGCGGCAATCGCCTGCTGCGCCAGTTCGAGCGCGCCAATCCGGACCGGTGATGGGCCGTCTGGTCTGCTAAACTGCTTCTCCGTCATCCTGAGGAGCCGCGAAGCGGCGTCTCGAAGGATCGACGGCCACCAGCGGGGCCGATTCATCCTTCGAGACGCGCTACGCGCTCCTCAGGATGACGGGGATAAATAATCGAACAACAATTGTAGCTCGGATTGCGCTTTGCTTCATCCCGGCTACAACGACCCCGAAATGTCGCTTCCACCCATCACCGATTACGACACCTACCGCGCCTGGCGCGGCGACACGTCGCGCTGGTTGCCGGTCGCGCGCGACATCGCCGACGGCCATGGCTTGTCCTGTGCCGCGCCGCACGTGTTCTCGACCGGCACCAATCTCGTGATCGGGCTCGACGGCGACCTGATCCTGAAGCTGTTCCCGCCTTTCCTGCGACCGCAATTCGTCTCCGAGCGCGCCGCGCTGGCGGAATTGCGCGGTCGGCTCGGCGTTCCGATTCCCGATCTGGCCGCGGAAGGCGAGCGTGACGGCTGGCCCTATCTCGTCATCACGCGCCTCGCCGGCACGGTCGGTTCGGAGGTGTGGCCGTCGCTGTCGGAGGCGGAGCGGGAGCGCGTGCTCGGCGAGATCGGGGCTGTGATCGCCGAGGTGCAGCGCGTGCCGCCCGGCCGCCTGCTGGCGATCGGGCAACCCTGGGACGCGTTCATGCGCGACCAGATCGCGCAGTGCCGGGCACGGCACGAGCGGCTCGGCCTGCCCACGAAATTCCTCGCAGGGCTCGATGATCTGCTGCGCGACGCCACCGAGTTGATCCCGATGCACGCGCCGCCGGTGATCCTGACCGGCGAGTACATCCCGGAGAATTTCCTGCTCGGGCGCCGGGCCGACGGCTGGCATGTCGCCGGCCTGTTCGATTTCGGCGATGTCCGCACCGGATGGGGCGAGTATGATCTGCTCGGCCCCAGTGCCTTCATGGCTGCCGGTCATCCGCGCCTGGTGCGTAGCCTGTTCGACGGCTTCGGCATCCCGTGCAGCGAGGTGAATTTCACGCTGAAGCGGCGGTTGATGGCGCTGATGATGCTGCACTCGGCCAGCGATCCGCTCCGGCACGTCTGCATTGCCGGCTGGCCGGACCGGGTCGATGACTTCGTGCAATTGCAGGAGTTGATCTGGCCGGATTAGTCCTTGCGCGGCGATGTCGATCGCCGGTCAGAAAGCGGGCATCATTCGGATTGTGCTCATTTGTTGAGCAGTTAGCTTCCCTTTGTATGCAATGGCGAGCGCGTCATGAACCGCCAGATCAATATACCTTCTGCGATTCTCTTCGTATTTCCATCATGTTAGTACCTCATAAGCATTCGTTAAGGGTTGGCACAATCCTTGCGATCTGAGTTCCAAGGCCGTTCTCAAGGGCGTTGGAGCAACAGATGAAGCGTCGTGATTTCCTCAAATCGGTATCCGGACTGGCAGCGGGGGCGCTGGCGCCGACCGCGCCAGCGATCTGGTCGCCGGCCAACGCCGACGCGCGCTCCGAGACGCTGCTGATCGTCTCGGAAGGCGGTCCCAACAATCTCGATATCCACGGCATCGGCACCAACGTGCCCGGCTACGAGGTGTCGTGGAATTGCTACGACCGGCTGATCAGCCACGAGATGAAGAGCGGCCCGGGCGGCGTGCCCTATTACGACCGCGACAAGTTCAAGCCCGAGCTCGCCGAGGACTTCAACGTCGGCGACATGTCGGCGACCTTCAAGCTGCGCAAGAACGCCAAATTCCACGACGGCACGCCGGTCACGGCGAAGGACGTCAAATGGTCGCTCGACCGCGCGGTCAGCGTCGGCGGCTTCCCGACCTTCCAGATGAGCGCGGGCTCGCTGACCAAGCCCGAGCAGTTCGTGGTCGTCGACGATCATACGGTGCGGGTCGACTTCCTGACCAAGGACAGGCTGACGATGCCCGATCTCGCCGTGATCGTGCCTTGCGTCGTCAACTCCGAGCTGGTCAAGAAGAACGCCAGCGAGAAGGACCCCTGGGGTCTCGAATTCACCAAGCAGCAGACCGCGGGCTCCGGCGCCTACAGGGTGACCAAATGGACCGCCGGCACCGAAGTCGTCATGGAGCGCAACGACGACTGGGTCTCGGGCCCGATGCCGAAGATCAAGCGCGTGATCTGGCGCATGGTGCCGCAGGCCGGCAACCGCCGTGCGCTGCTCGAGCGCGGCGATGCCGACATCTCCTACGAACTGCCGTTCAAGGATTTTCAGGAGATGAAGGCGAACGGCAAGCTCAACGTGGTCTCGCTGCCGTTCTCCAACGGCATCCAGTATATCGGCATGAACGTCACCAAGCCGCCGTTCGACAATCCGAAGGTGCGGCAGGCGATGGCCTATGCGATGCCGTACCAGAAGATCATGGATGCGGTGCTGTTCGGCCTCGCCAACCCGATGTTCGGCGCGGCCAAGGACAAGCCGACCGAGGTCGCCTGGCCGCAGCCGACCAAATACAACACCGACATGGAGAAGGCGAAAGCGCTGCTCGCCGAGGCCGGCTACGCCAACGGCTTCGAGACCACGATCTCGTTCGACCTGAATTTCGCAGGGGTCAACGAGCCACTCTGCGTGCTGGTGCAGGAGAGCCTCGCGCAGCTCGGCATCAAGACCACGATCAACAAGGTGCCCGGCGCCAACTGGCGCACCGAGCTGACCAAGAAGGAGATGCCGCTGTTCACCAACGTGTTCTCGGGCTGGCTCGATTACCCCGAGTACTTCTTCTACTGGTGCTATCACGGCAACAATTCGATCTTCAACACCATGAGCTACAAGTCGCCCGCGATGGACAAGCTCATCGACGGCGCGCGTATCGCCGCCGCCAATGGCGACACCGCGGCCTACGACGCCGACGTCAAGGGCTTCGTCGATCTCGCCTTCGCCGACATCCCGCGCATCCCGCTCTACCAGCCCTTCGTCAACGTCGCGATGCAGAAGAACATCTCCGGCTACGAATACTGGTTCCACCGCCGCCTGGATTATCGCGCGATGGCGAAGGGGTGAGGGTGATGCGGGCTCGCGATGCATGCGCGTGTGCAAGTGAGGTGAGCACACCCCTCAGGCTCCCTCCCCCCTTGCGGGGGAGGGTGGGGAGAGGGGTGCGCCGCATATTCCCAGGAACGACATCACGCGAGATCGTGCCAAATCATTCGCGGCATCACGCGCGCATTGTCGGTGCGCTGCATCTGGCCTCTGAGCAAGCGGCACCCCTCTCCCCAACCCTCCCCGCAAGGGGGGAGGGAGCCCTGCCAGTCCCGTTGTGGCTTTGCATGATGCCGTGTCGGCTCTTCACCCAAGTGAGGTGAGCACACCTCTCAGGCTCCCTCCCCCCTTGCGGGGGAGGGTGGGGAGAGGGGTAAGCCGCGAACTCGGTAGGGCGACGTCGGGTGAGATCGCGCTGAATCATTCGCGGCATCACGCGCGCATTGTCGGTGCGCTGCATCTGGCCTCTGAGCAAGCGGCACCCCTCTCCCCAACCCTCCCCCGCAAGGGGGGAGGGAGCCCTGCTGGTCCCGTTGTGGCTTTGCATGGTGCCGTTGGGAGCACACCATGCTGACCCTGATCGGCAAGCGGCTCTTGTTCGCGATCCCATCGCTGATCGGCGTGGTGATCGTGACGTTCCTGCTGACACGCGCGCTGCCGGGCGATCCGGCGGCTTACTTCGCCGGCCCGGCGGCGACCAAGGAGGCGGTCGACCAGATCAGGAAGAAGCTCGGCTTCGACAAGCCGCTGATCGAGCAATTCGTCCGCTACACCGGCGATCTCGCGCATGGCGATCTCGGCACGTCGCTGACCACGGGCCAGCCGGTGGCCGCCGAATTGCGCAACCGCCTGCCGGCCTCGGCCGAGCTGACCTTGCTCGGCCTCGTCGTCGCGATCGTGATCGCGATCCCGCTTGGCGTGCTGGCGGCGACGCGGCCGGGGTCGTGGATCGATCATCTCTGCCGCGTCACCACCACCGCGGGCGTGTCGCTGCCGGTGTTCTTCACCGGGCTGGTGCTGGTCTATGTGTTCTACTTCCGGCTCGGCTGGTCGCCGGCGCCGCTCGGCCGGCTCGACGTGTTCTATAGCGCGCCGCCGACCGTGACCGGCTTCTATCTGATCGACACGCTGATCGCGCGCGACGTCGAGGCGTTTCGTTCGGCGCTCAGCCAATTGATCCTGCCGGCGGTGACGCTCGCGATCTTCTCGCTGGCGCCGATCGCGCGGATGACGCGCGCCTCGATGCTGGCGGTGCTGGCGTCGGATTTCGTCCGCACCGCACGGGCCAGCGGCCTGTCGCCCGGCAAGGTGACCATCACCTACGCGTTCCGCAATGCGATGCTGCCGGTCATCACCACGCTCAGCATGGTGTTCTCGTTCCTGCTCGGAGCCAATGTGCTGGTCGAGAAGGTGTTCGCCTGGCCCGGCATCGGCTCCTACGCGGTGGAGGCGCTGATCGCGTCCGACTTCGCGCCGGTGCAGGGTTTCGTGCTGACCATGGCGGTCATGTACGTGCTGCTCAACTTGGTGATCGACATCCTCTACGGCGTGATCGATCCGCGCGTCAGGCTGGAGGGCTAGAGCATGAGCAGCGTTGCGCCGACCGTCGAACCCGCAGGACCCGCCCGCACCTCAGGACTGGCCGCGGTCATCGAGCAGACCCGCTACGTGCTGAGCGAGAACAAGGTCACTGGCTTTGCCTTCGCGCTGCTGATCCTGATCCTGTTCGCCGCATTGTTCGGGCCCTATGTGGTGCCGTATGACCCGCTCGCCTCGAACACATCAGTGGCATTGAAGCCACCGTCTGCCGCGCACTGGTTCGGCACCGACCAGCTCGGCCGCGATATCTTCAGCCGCGTCATCGTCGCCACAAGGCTCGACACCTTCATCGCGGTCGCTTCCGTCGTGCTGGTGTTCCTGATGGGTGGGCTCGCCGGCATCGCCGCCGGCTATTTCGGCGGCTGGACCGACCGCATCGTCGGCCGCATCGCCGACACCATCATGGCGTTTCCGCTGTTCGTGCTGGCGATGGGCATCGTCGCGGCGCTCGGCAACACCGTGCAGAACATCATCATCGCCACCGCGATCGTGAACTTCCCGCTGTATGCCCGCGTCGCGCGCGCCGAGGCCAACGTCCGTCGCAATGCCGGCTTCGTGCAGGCGGCGCGGCTGTCCGGCAATGGCGAATACCGCATCCTGCTCGGGCACATCCTGCCCAACATCATGCCGATCATGATCGTGCAGATGTCGCTGACCATGGGCTACGCGATCCTCAACGCCGCCGGCCTGTCCTTCATCGGCCTCGGCGTCCGGCCGCCGACCGCCGAGTGGGGCATCATGGTCGCCGAGGGCGCCGGCTTCATGGTCTCGGGCGAATGGTGGATCGCGCTGTTCCCGGGTCTGGCGCTGATGATCGCCGTGTTCTGCTTCAACCTGCTCGGCGACGGCCTGCGCGACATCGTCGACCCGCAGCGGAGGACGTGATGACGGTCTCCACACGGTGCCATATTACCGCTACGCTACTTTGCATGGGGTTGTTTTCGATATTTTGTGGGAAGCGGGCATGACCGCCCAGCCATTGCTCGACGTCCAGGACCTCACGGTCGAGTTCAGCACCCGCCGCGGCATCGTCAAGGCGGTGCAGCATGTCGACATTTCGGTGGCCAAGGGCGAGACCGTCGGCATCGTCGGCGAGTCCGGCTCCGGCAAGTCGGTGACGTCATACGCTGTGATGCGCATCCTCGACCGCGCCGGCCGCATCGCCGACGGTTCGGTGATGTTCTCCGGCATCGACGTCAAGTCGGCGACCGAAAGCCAGATGCGCGACCTGCGCGGCCGCGAGGTCTCGATGATCTTCCAGAACCCGCGCGCCGCGCTCAATCCGATCCGCAAGGTCGGGCACCAGATCGAGGACGTGCTGCGCCAGCACGTCCAGCAGGCCCAGGTCACCGACCGCGGCGAGACCGCGATCGCGGCGCTGGAGCAGGTCAAGATCGCGCGGCCGCGCGAGCGCTATCACGCCTATCCGTTCGAACTGTCCGGCGGCATGTGCCAGCGCGTCGTCATCGCGCTGGCACTGGCCTGCAACCCGCAGCTCTTGATTGCCGACGAGCCCACCACCGGGCTCGACGTCACCACCCAGAAGGCGGTGATGGATCTGATCGTCGAGCTGACGAAGCGCCGGTCGATGTCGACGATCCTCATCACGCACGATCTCGGCCTCGCCGCCGCCTATTGCGACCGCGTCGTGGTGATGGAGAAGGGCCGCGTGGTCGAGACGGCGAAGTCCGCCGACATCTTCGCCGCGCCCCAGCACGCCTACACGAAGAAGCTGATGCGCGCGACGCCGCGGCTCGGCGTGTCGCTGCGGGACCTGCTGCCGGAGGAGGACCTTCTTGCCTCTCCCCGCTCGCGGGGAGAGGCCGACCCGCGCAGCGGGGCGGGTGAGGGGGACTCTCCACGAGCCGTGTTCGCGGATGCAGCCCCTCACCCAACCCTCTCCCCGTGAAGAACGGGGAGAGGGGGCCAATAGAGTCTCTCCTGTCGGTCGAAAAGCTCGTCAAGGAATATCCCCGCCAGGGCGCGGGCTCGGTGCTGACAAAGCTGTTCGGCCGCAAGCCGCCGGTCGAGGAAGACGTCTTCCGCGCCGTCGACGGCATCAGCTTCGAGGTCGGCCATGGCGAGAGCGTCGGGCTGGTCGGCGAATCCGGCTGCGGCAAGTCGACGACGTCGATGATGGTGATGCGGTTGCTGGACCAGACCTCCGGGCGCATCATGTTCGACGGCGAGGACATCGGCGGCATTGTGCCGCAAGCCTTCGCGCGGCTGCCGCGGCGCAGCCAGATCCAGATGGTGTTCCAGGATCCGACCGACAGCCTCAACCCGCGCTTCACCGCGGCGCGCGCCATCGTGGACCCGATCATGCAGCTCGGCGACATCAGGGGACGCGACGCGCTGCGCGCCCGCTGCGAGGAGCTGGCGCGGCTGGTCGGCCTGCCGGTCAATCTGCTGGATCGCTTTCCGCACCAGCTCTCCGGCGGCCAGAAGGCCCGCGTCGGCATCGCGCGCGCGATCGCGCTGCAACCGAAGCTCGTCATCCTCGACGAGCCGACCGCGGCGCTCGACGTCTCGGTGCAGGCGGTGGTGCTCAATCTGCTACAGGACCTCAAGCAGTCGATGGGCATGAGCTATCTGTTCGTGTCGCACGATCTCAACGTGGTGCGCCTGCTGTGCGATCGCGTCATCGTGATGCGTGCCGGCCGCATCGTCGAGCAGGGCACGGCCGAACACGTCTTGGGCAATCCGCAGGATGCCTATACAAGGGAACTGCTGACGGCGATCCCGCATCCGCCGTTGCCGGTGTCGTGAGAAACTCATTGGGAGCGAAATGGCCGATCATCTCGACGACTACATGAACGCCGTCGCGCGCGCGATGGGGTTGCCGCTGGAGGACGCCTGGCGTCCCGCGGTGCGCGCCAATCTCGAGGTCTCGCTGCGGCTGGCAAGGCTGGTCGACGACTTCCCGCTGCCGGACGACGTCGTCTCGGCCGCGGTCTATTCGACCTGAGATCGCGATGTCCGAAACTCCCGCTTTCATGTCGGCCGCCGACATCGCGCAGGCGGTCTCGCACCGCAAGCTCACCGCCCTTGCCGCGACCGAGGCTGCGCTCGCGCGCATCGCCGCGCACGACAAGGTGCTCAATTCCTTCACGGACGTCACCGCCGATCGCGCCCGCACCAAGGCGCGCGCGATCGACGCGGCCATCGCGGCGGGGCAACCGGTCGGCCCGCTCGCCGGCGTGCCGTTCGCGGTCAAGAACCTGTTCGACGTGCAGGGGCTCTCGACCCGCGCTGGCTCGAAGATCAACCGCGACCTGCCGCCGTCGCCGCGCGACGCCGTGCTGATCGAGCGGCTGGAGGCGGCCGGCGCCGTGCTGGTCGGCGCGCTCAACATGGGCGAATACGCCTACGACTTCACCGGCGAGAACGTCCATGACGGCCCGTCGCGCAACCCGCACGATCCGACGCGGATGACCGGGGGCTCCTCCGGCGGCTCGGGCAGCGCCGTCGGCGGCGCGCTGGTGCCGATCGCGCTCGGCTCCGACACCAACGGCTCGATCCGGGTGCCGTCGTCGTTCTGCGGCACGTTCGGCCTGAAGCCGACCTATGGAAGGCTGTCGCGCGCGCGGTCCTATCCGTTCGTCGCGAGCCTCGATCATCTCGGCCCGCTGGCGCGCAGCGTCAAGGATCTCGCGCTGGCCTATGACGCCATGCAGGGACCTGATGGAGATGATCCGGCGTGCATCGTGCAGTCGGTCGAGCCGACCGTGCCGTTGCTCGCCCATGATGTCCGCGGGCTGCGGGTTGCGATCGCCGGCGGCTATTTCCAGCAGAACGTGTTCCCGGAGGCCGTCGAAGCGGTCGCGCGCGTCGCGAAGGCGCTCGGCGCCACGCGGACCGTGGAGCTGCCGGAAGCCGCGCGCGCCCGCGCCGCTGCCTACATCATCACCACCACCGAGGGCGCCGCGCTGCATCTCGACCGGCTGCGCAAGCGTCCCGACGATTTCGATCCGGCGGTGCGCGACCGTTTCATCGCCGGCGCGATGGTGCCGGCGGTCTATGTCGACAAGGCGCAGAAATTCCGCCGCTGGTACCGCGCCAGGGTGCTGGAGCTGTTCCAGTCGGTCGACGTGATCCTGGCGCCGGCGACACCGTGCACAGCGCCGAAGCTCGGTCAGGTCAATTTCACGCTCGATGGCGTCGAGCTTCCGGTCCGCGCCAATATCGGCATCCATACCCAGCCGATCTCGTTCATCGGCCTGCCGGTCGTGGCGGTGCCGGTGCCGCTCGAGCCGTTGCCGATCGGCGTGCAGATCATCACCGCACCCTGGCGCGAGGACATCGCGCTACGGGTCGCCTATGCATTGGAACAGATGGGCGTCGCGGTCGCGCCGGCGCCGAGAGGATTTTAGCTATGGACATCGATCTTCCCGACGTGGTCGCCGAAGTGACCGCGCAGTTCCAGCGCTACGAGAAAGCGCTGGTGTCGAACGACGTCGCGGTGCTCGACGAGCTGTTTCGCGACGACAGCCGCACGCTGCGCTACGGCATCGGCGAGAACCTCTATGGCTACGCCGAGATCATGGCGTTTCGCGCCGGGCGCTCGCCGGTCGGCCTGATGCGCAGGATCGACCGCACCGTGATCACGAGCTATGGCCGCGACACCGCGATCGCCTCGACGCTGTTCTACCGGGACAACGCGCCGGGCAGGGTGGGCCGGCAGATGCAGACGTGGATTCGCTTCCCCGAGGGCTGGAGAATCGTCGCGGCCCATGTCAGCGTCATCGACGAGCCAAAGGGCGTTTGAACACGAGCGCTTGAACCATGAGCCTGGACGATCTTCCGACCCGCGCGCCGCAGCCGACCGAGTCCGAGCCGGCGGTGCCGCGCGTCGATCGCCCGTCGTCGCTGGTCGACAAGATCACCCGCGCCGAGGAGCTGCGGCTGCAACTCGCCGACGAGATCGTGCGTGGCACGCTGCCGCCGGGTGCCGGGCTCGACGAGACCGACCTCGCGCGCCGCTTCAACGTTTCGCGCACCCCGGTGCGCGAGGCGCTGCGGCAGCTTGCGGCCAGCGGCCTGATCGATGCCCGCGCGCATCGCGGCGCGGTGGTGGCGCGGCCCTCGCTCGAAAGATTGACCGGCATGTTCGAGGCGATGGCGGAGCTGGAAGCGATGTGCGCCGGCCTTGCCGCCGAACGGATGACACCGGCGGAGCGTCACGCGCTGGAGGCGGTCCATGAGGAGCTGCGGGTGCTGAGCTACACCGGCAATCCCGAGCGTTTCCACGAGGTCAATGAGCGCTTCCACAACGCGATCTATGCCGGCTCGCAGAACGCCTATATCGCCGAGATCACCCTGGCGACGCGGGTGCGCGTGCAGCCGTTCCGTCGCGCCCAGTTCCGCAACCTCGGGCGGCTTGCAAAATCCCACGCCGAGCACGACCGCGTTGTGGTCGCCATCATGCGCGGCGACAAGCCCGGCGCGGCGGCCGCGATGCGCGACCATATCGAGCACGTCCGCGGGGAATACGAGACCTACGCGGTGTCGGTGTAGCGTTCGCGGAAACCCATCAGCATCTTCATTCCGGGCTCGCGCCAGGAGGCGCGCCCCGGAATGACGGTGGGGGCGGCTATGCCTTCACCTTCTCCGCCATGAACGCCCGCCAGCCGCCATAGGCCGAGATATCCTTTGCGCCGGCGATCGCAGCCGGTTCGACGATGAAACCCTTGGCCTGCCGCCCATCGGCGAGCCTGATCGTGCCGATCGCCATCGGCGGCGGGATCGCGGCGACGAATATTCCAAATGCTGAAGGCGACATCGCCCAGAGCTCCAGCTTGATCGCATGGCCCGCGCCCGCCTCGATGCGCAGCATGCCGGGCTTCGGCGGTGTGGTGTCGAGTGCGTAGAGCCTGTAGTCCGGCGCGGTGAGCGTCTCTTCCAGTAGGCGTGCATCGAGTGTCGTCAATTCGTGGTTCAGCACCATGCCCGAGAGATGCGCGCCGACCACCGCGATGGTGATCTCGTCCTGTGCCGGAGCCGGCGTTGCGGCAAGCGGCGGCTGGGGCAGTGCGTTGGCTCCGATCGGCAATCCGGTATCGGCATGGAATACGCGGCCGATGCTGGCGAGTTCGGCGTCGCGGCCGGCCGGCGCCAGCAACGTGATGCCGAACGGCGCGCCGTCGGGCCGCATCGCCGATGGCAGCGCCAGGCCGCAGAGATCGAGCAGGTTGACGAAATTGGTATAGGTGCCGAGCCGCGAGTTGAGCTCGATCGGTTTGGCGAGCACGTCCGCTGTCGAATAGACGGTCGGCGCCGTCGGCAGCACGATCGCATCGAGGCTTGCGAAGGTGCGCGCAGCAACCCGGCGCAGTGCCTGCAAGCGATACAGCGCCGAGAAGGTGTCGGCGGCGGAGGGGCGCGCACCGCCGATGGTGATCTCGCGCGTCACCGGATGGATCGCTTCGGGTGACGAAGCCAGGAGGTCGCGGATCACCAGATAGCGTTCAGCGACCCACGGGCCCTCATAGAGCAGCTGCGCGGTCTCGTAGAACGGCTCGAGGTCGAATTCGACGAGATCGGCGCCGAGCGCCCGCCAGCGATTCACTGCCTCGCCATAGGCCTTCTCGGCCGCGCGATCGCCGAAGAAGATCAGCTGACCGGACTTGGGAATACCGAGCTTCAGCTTCGCCGGAAACGCCGCGAGGGCGGCCAGCGGCCGGTCGCGCGAGAACGGGTCGGCGTCGTCGGGACCCGCCATGACGGCGAGCGCGGCCAGCGCATCGTCGACGGTCAGCGAGAACACCGAGATGCAGTCGAGCGTGCGGCAGGCCGGCACCAGCCCGGTATTCGGGATCAGCCCGAGGCTCGGCTTGAGCCCGACGATGTTGTTGAGCATCGCCGGCACGCGGCCGCTGCCCGCGGTGTCGGTGCCGAGCGCAAGCGGCACCAGGCCGGCGGAGACCGCCACCGCCGAGCCCGAGCTCGATCCGCCCGGCACGAGATCGTCGCGGACTGCATTCTTCGGAATGCCATAGGGCGAGCGCACGCCGACCAGGCCGGTGGCGAACTGGTCGAGATTGGTCTTGCCGATGATGATGGCGCCGGCCGCGCGCAGTCTGGCGACCGCAGTCGAGTCGTGGGCTGGCGTGTATGCGAAGGCCGGGCAAGCGGCGGTGGTCGGCAAGCCCGCGACGTCGATATTGTCCTTCACGGCGACCGGCACGCCATAGAGCGGCAGCGTCGGATCTGCGAGCCGCGCGGCCTCGGCAAGCGCCTCTTTCTCATCGCGCAGGCTGATGAAGATGGCGGGATCGTTGTGCTCGCGGATGCGCTGGTAGCTGCGGGCCACGGTTTGCGCCGGCGTCATGGTCTTGATGCGGTGTGCGGCAACGATCGCGGCGACAGTTTCAGTCACGTGGTTGGCCTCGTCTCTGGCGCGGTGAGGCATTGGATGCCGCCCGCGAGGGAATTGCAGCCTGATCGAAGCAAGCAATGTGCCATTGTGTACAATTCGCCTGCGCCGACAGTACGCCAGATTATCACACAATATCAGTTGCTTGAAACGGTCGCCAGGCGTTGGTGCGGGTTGGCCTGCGAGCGCATTTGCCTATTTTACAGGCAGGTTTGACCGAGTCGGGATCCGATCGTTGGATCAGGTGAAGCAGGCGAGGATCCGCAACAATTGCTCGCGGTTGTCCTTGCCGATCTTCTCGGCGACATGCCGCTCGTGTTCGGCGGCGAGCCGCTTGAACTGCGCCAGCGCGGTCTTGCCGCGTGCGGTCAGATGCAGCGCGTGGGAGCGGCGGTCGGTGACGGAGGGGATGCGGCTGACGAAGTCGCGCTCCTCCAGGCTGTCGAGCAGATGCACCAGCCGCGCGCGTTCGATCCCGAGCCGCTTGGCGACCGCCATCTGGCTCAGGCCCGGATTGGCCCCGATCACGGTCATCACAGAATACTGCGTCGGGCGGATATCGACCGTCGCCAGTGTCTTGATGAAGTCCTGAAAGATCCAGAGCTGGAAGCGCCGCACCGCGTAGCCGGCGTGGCCGACCAGCGCGTCGAGGCCGATCTCCTCCCCGGCGTCGCCATCGCACGTCCGGCCATTTGCCGCGCGCGTTCGGGGGCGGCGGATTGCCGCCGCTGTTCCTGCTGCCTTGCGCGACGTCTTTTGCGGGCCTGCCATGGCCGCAAGGCTAGCGCGCCCGCGGCGGGAAGGAAAGATTGTTGTTGACGACAACAATTGGTGTCCGCAACATTATGGCCAATAGCCCGGCCGGGACCGCGGTCCCGAACAGACATGGGCGTGGAGGAAACCATGACGATGGCCGCCGCCAGCGGAGACAATCCGAGCAAGCTGTTCGCGATGCCGGCGATCGTCGCCGACCGCCGCGACGACGGCAGCATCCTGATCCGCTCCACGACGCCCTTGAAAGCGAGTGCCCGCTGCATCGGCGACTGGCTGGAGCACTGGGCGCGGCAGGCGCCGGATCGCATCTTCCTCGGCGAACGCGCCAGCATCGAAACGCCATGGAGCACCGTCAGCTATCGCGACGCGCGCGGCATCGTGCGGCGGGCCGCATCATGGATCCTGGCGAAGGGCCTGAGCACGGAACGGCCGCTGGTCATCCTCTCGGACAACGGCATCGACCACGCATTGCTTGCGCTCGCCGCCCAGCATGTCGGCGTGCCGTCGGCCGCGATCTCGCCGGCCTACTCGCTGATGTCGAAAGACTTCGACAAGCTGAAGAGCATGATCGCGCTGCTCGATCCCGGCGCAATCTACGTTGCGAGCACCAAGCCGTTCGCGGCCGCGCTTGCCGCGATCGCGCCGCTGCATCGGGCGACCATCGTCAGCGGCAATCCCGATGACGCGGACGCGCTGTCGTTCCGCACCATTGCAGCGACACCGGAATCATCAGAGGTCGCCACGGCCTTCGCCGCGGTGACGCCGGAGACGATCGCAAAATTCCTGTTCACCTCGGGCTCGACCGGCACGCCGAAGGCCGTGATCAACACCCAGCTCATGCTGACCTCGAGCCAGCAGGCCAAGGCGCAGACCTGGACGTTCCTGGAGCAGGCTGGCGAAGAACTGATCATCCTGGACTGGCTGCCCTGGAGCCACACCTTTGGTGCCAACCACAATTTCAACCTGGTGCTGCGCAATGGCGGCACGCTTTACGTCGACGGCGGCAAGCCGGCGCCCGGCCTGTTTGCGACCTCGCTCGCCAATCTGCGCAGCGTGGTGCCGACGGTCTATTTCAACGTGCCGCGTGGCTTCGACATGCTGATCGCGGCGCTGCGCACCGACGACGAGCTGCGCCGGAAATTCTTCGAGGGGACCAAATTCGCCTTCTATGCCGGCGCGGCGCTGCCGCAGAATCTGTGGGATGCGCTGGAAGAATTGTCGCTGCAAACGGTTCGCCGCAGGCTGCCGATGGTATCGGCCTGGGGCTCGACCGAGACCTCGCCGCTGGCGACCGATTGTCATTTCCTGGCCAAGCGCTCCGGCAATATCGGGGTGCCGATTCCTGGTACCGAGCTGAAGCTGGTGCCCTCGGGCGACAAGCTCGAGGTCCGGGTGCGCGGACCCAATGTCACGCCGGGCTACTGGAAGGCGCCCGACCTGACCGCGGCGGCCTTCGATGACGAGGGCTTCTACAAGATCGGCGACGCCGTCACCTTCGCCGATCCTGACCGGCCGGAGCTTGGCCTGTTCTTCGACGGCCGTGTCGCGGAGGATTTCAAGCTCAACTCCGGCACCTGGGTCAGCGTCGGCACTTTGAGGGTTGCCGGCATCGCGGCGCTGGCGCCGCTCGCGCAGGACATCGTCATCACCGGTCATGGCCGCGACGAGGTGCGCTTCCTGGTGTTCCCGAACCTTGCCGCCTGCCGCGCGCTCGCGGGACTGGCAGACAACGCCGACGCGCGCGAGGCGATCGGCCATGCGGCGGTCCGTTCCGCGATCGGGCAGGGGCTGGCGCGGCTGAAGGCGCAAGGCGACCATTCCTCCGGCCATGCCACCCGTGCGCTGTTGCTGGCCGAGCCCGCCTCGGTCGACGGCGGCGAGATCACCGACAAGGGCTACATCAACCAGCGCGCCGTGCTGACACGCCGCGCTGCGGCAGTGGCGGTACTGGAGGACGACGGGGCGTCCGAGCCGATCGGCTGCGCGGGCTGAAGCGCAATAGAGCAGGCTTCAGTGAGGAAGGCGCAGATGGAAGGGTTCCCTCCCCCTTGCGGGGGAGGGTTAGGGAGAGGGGTACCGCACGACGTGCGCTATCCGAATTCGTGTCACTCCGACGCGCTTTGCGAAGGCGATGTACGCTTCGGTCATCCCGCCCGGGACTTACCCCTCTCCCCAACCCTCCCCCGCAAGGGGGGAGGGAGCCCGAGCGGCGTGCTCACCTGACCTGAGGGCGACGTCGCTAGTCCCGGCATGGGGCCTGACGCCGCACGTGCTCGCGTTTTTAGTTGCCCTAGCAACTAAGCTGTGCGAGTTTCCGCATCCAGAGAGACAGGGCCGGTCAACGGCCTCGCATTTGGGAGGATCATGTTGCGCAGCAGCGCGCGAGCGACACGCATGGAAGACCGGACGAATACCGCGGGGACGCAGGGCGCCCCTATGCGGTCAGGTCGTGCTTTGCCCGGTCACGGCGCCGAGATTCTCGTGCAGCCGGCGCAGCAGGTCGATCAGCACCTCGCGCTCATCCTTCTTCAGGCACGACAGCAGCCGCCGCTCGCGCTCAAGCGCCGCGACGATCACCTTGTCGTGGATGGCGCGGCCGCGCGCGGTCAGCGTGATCGAATGGGTGCGGCCATCGTCCGGCGCGGTGCGGATCGTCAAGAGGCCGCGCTTTTGCAGCGCCGAGAGATTGCGGCTGACCGGGCCCTTGTCGAAGCCGATCACCTGGCAGATCCGCGAGGCCGGAATTCCCGGCTCGATCGCCAATTGCGAGATGATCCGCCACTCGGTGACGTTGACCCCAAAATTCTTCTGGTAAAATGCGGTGGCGCTGTTCGACAGCTTGTTGCCGATGAAGGTGATGAAAGCCGGCACATAGCGGTTGAGGTCCAGCAGCGGGCCATCGATGGCATCTGCGAGATCGGCCGGTTTCGGCCGGCGGGGCTTTCGGGGGAGGGGCTGGCTGCTCATTTCTCAAATCATCGCTGCGAAACCGTTCGGGAGCAAGTGACATGCTGCCCGTGTTGACAAGATCAAACCTCGGGAGGTCCCGATGACTGCAACGACCGGTGCGGCTGCCGCCACGCATCTCGACGTCGATCCGTTCGCGCTCGACTTCTTCGCCGATCCGTTCCCGACCCATGAGCGGCTGCGCGAGGCCGGGCCGGTGGTTTATCTGGACAAGTGGAATGTCTATGGCGTGGCGCGCTATGCGGAGGTGTATGCCGTCCTGAACGATCCCGCCACGTTCTGCTCCAGCCGCGGCGTCGGCCTGAGCGACTTTTCCAAGGAGAAGCCGTGGCGGCCGGCGAGCCTGATCCTGGAGGCCGATCCGCCCGCCCATACCCGGACCCGGACCGTCTTGAGCACGGTGCTGTCGGCGACCGTGATGAAGCAGCTTCGCGGGCGGTTTGCCGCCGCGGCGGAGGCTTGTGTCGACACGCTGCTGGAGAAGCGCAGGTTCGACGCGATCACCGACCTTGCGGAAGCCTATCCGCTGTCGATCTTTCCCGATGCGCTCGGCCTGAAGCCGGAGGGCCGCGAGCACCTGCTGCCCTATGCGAGCCTGGTGTTCAACGCCTTCGGTCCGCCGAACCAGCTCCGCGAGGAGGCGATCCGGCGCTCGGCGCCGCATCAGGCCTATGTCGCCGAGCAATGCCAGCGCGACAACCTCACCCCGGTGGAATCGGCGCCTGCATCCATGCCCATGTCGATAGCGGTGCCATTACCGAGACCGAAGCGCCACTGCTGGTGCGCTCGCTGCTGTCGGCCGGCCTCGACACCACCGTCAACGGCATCGGTGCCGCGGTCTATTGTCTGGCGCGCTTTCCCGACCAGTTCGAGAAGCTGCGCGGCGATCCGACATTGGCGCGCAATGCCTTCGAGGAGGCGGTGCGGTTCGAAAGTCCGGTCCAGACCTTCTTCCGCACCACCACCCGCGAGATCGAGCTCAGCGGCGTCACCATCCCGGAGGGCGAGAAGGTGCTGATGTTCCTCGCCGCGGCCAACCGCGACCCGCGTCGCTGGGAGGAGCCCGACAGCTACAACATCACGCGCCGCACCTCGGGCCATGTCGGTTACGGCTCGGGCATCCACATGTGCGTCGGTCAACTCGTCGCCCGCCTCGAAGGCGAGGTGATGATGGCGGCCTTGGCGCGCCGTGTCGCGAAGATCGAAATCACGGGCGAGCCGAAGCGCCTGTTCAACAACACGCTGCGCGGGCTCGAGAGCCTGCCGGTCGAAATCACGCCGGCTTGACGCCGGCTGTGGAGCAACGCGAGGGAGGGACAGGATGAGGGGCTTTGGGATTGGGCGATTTGGGGTTGGATTTGCGCTGGCATTGGCCTGCGCTACGGGCAGTGCGCATGCGGAGATTTCCGACAATGTGGTGCGGGTCGGCGTGCTGAACGACATTTCCGGCATCTTCCAGGACACCAACGGCATGGGCTCGGTGGAAGCCGCGCGGATGGCGGCGGAGGATTTCAACGGCGGCGGCAAGGGCATCAAGGTCGAGATCGTCTACGCCGATCACCAGAACAAGGCCGACGTGGGCTCTGCGATCGCGCGCAAATGGCTCGACGTCGAAGGCGTCGATGCCATCGTCGACGTGCCGAACTCGGCGGTCGGCCTCGCCATCAACACCATCCTGCGCGACTCCAGGATGACATTCCTGGCCTCGTCGACCGCAAGCTCCGACCTCACCGGCAAGGCCTGCTCGCCCAACACCATCCAGTGGGTCAACGACGCCTGGGCCACCGGCAACACCACCGCGGCCGCGATGATGCAGCGCGGCGGCAAGGACTGGTACTTCGTGACCGTCGACTATGCGCTCGGCAAGGGCATCGAAGCCGAAGCGACCAACTACATCGAGAAGCATGGCGGCAAGGTGCTGGGATCGAGCAAGCATCCGCTCGGCACCTCGGACTTCGCGTCCTTCCTGTTGCAGGCGCAGAACTCGAAAGCCAAGGTGATTGGCCTCGCCAATGCCGGCGGCGACACCATCAATGCGGTGAAGCAGGCGGCCGAGTTCGGCATCCAGCAGAGCGGCCAGACCATGGTGGCGTTCCTGCTGTTCGTGAACGACATCCACGGCATGGGCCTGAAGGTGGCGCAGGGCCTGCAACTGCTGGAAGCCTTCTACTGGGACATGAATGACGATACCCGCGCCTTCGCCAAGCGTTTCGCCGCGCGCCCCGGCATGAACGGCAAGATGCCGAGCGGCAACCAGGCCGGCGTCTACGCCTCGACGCTCGCTTACCTCAACGCGGTTGCGGCAACCGGCAGCGACGACGCCAAGGTCGTGGTGCCGCAGATGAAGACCTTCAAGGGCAAGGACAGACTGTTCGGCGACACCACGATCCGCCAGGACGGCCGCGTCATCCACCCGATGTATCTGTTCGAGGTGAAGAAGCCGGAGGAGTCGAAGTACCCCTACGACTATTACAAGCTGATCGCGACCATCCCGGCCGAGCAGGCGTTCCGCCCGCTGGCCGATGGCGGGTGTCCGCTGGTGAAGTGAGCAGGTTGGTTGCCACGCAGATCGCTGCACCTCTCCCACAAGGGGAGAGGCGAGCCGAGTTCGTTGCGCGAGAGTTGTCCTCGTCGCTACGCCGCCTTCGAACTCGCCGCTCCATCACCCGCCTTCACCCGCCCCAGCATCTCGCTGGCCGTCATCACATGTGCGGTCGAGAACGCCAGGATCGTCAGCGTGGCCCGATGCACCTGCTCGGCGGACATCGCGCCCTGGCCGACATCGGGATAGTCGAACGTGCCCGTCGCGTCCGACAGGAAGACGACCTTGTAATTGTGGAACATGGCGTCGCGCGCGGTGGCGTGGCAGCAGTTCTCGGTCGTCGTGCCCGAGATGATCACTGTCGTGATGCCCCATTCGCGCAGGATGAGGTCGAGGTCGGTGGCGAAGAACGCGCTGTAGCGGTGCTTCTTGATGACATGTTCGCCCGGCGCCGGCGCGAGGTCATTGAAGATCTCGACGCCCGCGCTGCCGTCGACCAGCGACGAGCGGTCGGCGATCGGCCCATAGAGATCGTCGTACAGCCCCATGTCGCTGCCGTCGCGGCGATGCACATGCGCGGTGTAGATGACGCGGATGCCCTTGTCGCGGCAGGCCTTCAGGGTCTGCGCCAGCCGGGGCACCATGGCGGCGGCCTGCGCGGAGCGCAGCTTGGCGCCCTCGGCCACGAAATCGTTCTGCATGTCGACAACGATCATGACGGTCTTGCTGGGATCGATGACGTCGCATTGATAGCCCATGTGGTGTCTCCTCTCCGGGTGGGAGGCTCTTTTTTACGCCGGTTCCTGCGGTCGTTCTTGGCTGTGCGGGCCAATCGCTGGACTCTGCTTGCCAGAACCGGGGACGGGACGCAGAATATCCCGCTGCCGGGTTGGGCGGGAGCAAGGCCAATGCAGACCCCAGATCACGCAATCGTCGCGCAGACGCTCGTCGCGCCGGGTGACAGTTTCGACCGCTGGCACCACGTCACCTGCCGCGAATTCTCGCTGACCGAATGCCGCCGCGTCGCGGACGAGGCGTTTGCCGCATCGATCTCGATCCGCCATTTCGGCCCGCTTGCGATCAACGACATCTGGTCGTCGACGCCGGCTGCCGACCGCATCCGGGTGATGCGCAGCGCGAGCGACGTGCGCCGGGATCCGCGCGACTATTTCATGTTGTGGCTGACGCTGCGCGGCGAGGTTTCTTTCGCGCAGGG
This sequence comes from Bradyrhizobium sp. SK17, assembly GCF_002831585.1. Taxonomy (GTDB): domain Bacteria; phylum Pseudomonadota; class Alphaproteobacteria; order Rhizobiales; family Xanthobacteraceae; genus Bradyrhizobium. Next base: position 2,155,146 of record NZ_CP025113.1, read on the forward strand.
CGGACGCGAGGTGCAGATGCGCCGCGGCGATCTCATGCTGCATGATCAGGCGCAGCCATTCGCGCTCGAATTCGCCCCGAGCGCGCGTTCGATCATGGTGTCGATCCCGCGGCCGCTGCTGCTCGCGCGCCTGCCGGACGCGCAACGCCTGACGGCGCGGCGGATCGGTCACGCGTCAAAAGTCGGCGCGCTGGCCGGGTCACTGATCCGGCGGTTGACGCGGCTCGATGACGAAGCCGGGCCTGCGGCAATCCGGCTCGGGGCGTCCGCGCTCGATATTTTCGCGACCATGCTCCAGACCGAGCTGACGGACGATGCGCCCCGGCACGGCGACGACCGGCTGGCGCGGGTCAAGGCCTATGTCCTGGCTCATCTCGACGATCCCGAGCTCGATCTCGATGCGATCGCCACGGCGCAGAGCATCGCGCCGCGCACGCTGAACCGCCTGTTCGCGCGCGAAGGCACCACGCCGATCCGCTGGCTGTGGCAGCAGCGCCTTGCCGGCGCCTATCAGGCGCTGGCCGAACGGCGGTTTGGCAGCGTCACCGATGTCGCGCTCAGCTTCGGCTTCAGCGACGTTTCGCATTTCAGCCGCGCCTTCAAGGCCGCGTTCGGCCGTTCACCGCATCAGGTGATGGGGTAACGCACCCTCCCGTCATGGCGCGCAGGCGAAGCTCGCCGCTTCAGTGACCGGCCCCGCCTTGTAATGCGGCCACGCCGGCCAGCGGCACAAGGGCAGCGCGCGGATCGTGTCGAAGCTCGGCGCCTCGGTCTTCTGCTCGCGCACCACGAGATCGCCAGGCGCCTTGCCATTCTCGACCCAGTCGACCAGCACCGCCAGCATGTCGACATTGGCCGGAGCGCCGGAGCCGACATGGTCGACGCCGGGGGCGGTGTAGAGCCTGGCGAACTCCGCGACCTTGTCCTTGCCGAGCGTCTTCTCGACAGTCTCGAAGTAGCGGATGCCGGCATAGGGGCTTTGCGCGTAGTCGGCCATGTGTTCGAGCATGACGAGCCTGCCGCCGCGGGCGTGGAAGCGGCTGAGATCCGGATTGGTGGAATCCATCAGGGCGGACACTTCCAGCACGCGCGCTCTGTGGTCCTCGGGCTTGTAGGTCGTGACGTCGAGTTTCGGATCGCGCGCGAAGACATATTGAATGCCGCCGGCACCGTAGATCCAGGCGATGCCATTGGTTGGAGCCGGCGGCTGCGCCGGCGCCGTGGTGCCGAGCCACCAGGCCTTCCAGCCGCCGGTCGGCCCGAACGCCGGCGTATTCTCGCCCGACACGCCCCAGCCCGGATAGTCGTCGAGGCCGTTGGCGAGCGGAAACGAGAATTTGTACGGCGAATGCAAGGTCTCGATCGCGGCAATCTGCTTGTCGGTCAGGCAGTCGTCGCCGCTCTGGCCCGCAGCGCAGGCCAGCGAGGCCGGCTTGAACGCGGCCTTGCAGCCGACCGGATCCTGCACCAAGCCGTCGTCCGAGCCGTCCTGCCTGTCGCAAGCCTTGAGCACGGCGTCGGCGACGAGCATGATTTGCGCCGGCCTGATCCAGCCATCGCCCATCGTGACGAGGCCGGATCGGGTGCCGGCATGTTGCAACCCGACCCAGTTGATCACGGGCACGCGCGCGAAGATGCCATCGAAATCGTCCGGGTAACGCTGCGCCATGGTCAGCGCCTCGCGCCCGCCTTCGGACGATCCCATGAAATACGTCTTCGCCGGCGGCTTGCCGTAGGCGCGCACCGTCAACGCCCGTGCGGCGTCGTGCACCTTCTTGTAGGCCTTGTGCGAAAAATTCTCGAACGCCTCGTCGTTGAGCGCGAACTGCTGCGGCGGCTCACCCGGCTTCTGCTCGTGGCCGGAGTCGGTGCCGACGGTGACGAAGCCGAGCGCCAGCGGCGATGCCTTGTCGAACGGATAGGCCGGCGGCAGGCCGAGGCCCGATATCAGCACTCCGTTGAAGCCGCCGCCGCCATATTGCAGCGAGCGGCCGTTCCACTCGACCGGCAAATTGACCTCGAACTTGATCGGCGGCGCCTTGGGATCGACAGGATCAATATGCCCGAGCACTTTGCAGAAGGCCGGATTGGCCGGGACGATACGGCTGGCAGGTGTCGGCGCCTTCTCGGTAACCGACAGTGGCGTCGGCGCCTGGAGCGTGGCAGTGTCGATCTTGACCGCGCCATCGGCGGGTCCGCCAAGGCCGTTGCAGGTTGCCGCGGAATCCCCGGTCATCTGCGCCGCGGACGCCACCGAGCCGCATGACGCCAGCGTGACCAGCGAAGCCGCAAGCGCCCATGCGCGCGCATCGAACCGCATCGTTTCCTCCCCGGGCATTATTGTTGCTTTGGCAAGTATTTCACGCGCCGCCCTGGCGCACAAGCCGCGCCGGGCATATGCGCCTATTGCGCGACCTTGCTGCTGCCCTGCGTGATCAGCCGTGCGGCGCGCTGGTTGCGGGCGTGGACCCAGAGCCAGCTCAGCGCGACGCTGAGGCGGTTGCGCAGACCGATCAGGAAGTAGATGTGGGCGATGCCCCAGATCCACCAGGCGAGCGCGCCGCGCAGCTTGAACTTGCCGAAGTCGATCACCGCGAGCCGCTTGCCGATCTGGGCGAGGCTGCCGGCGTGCTTGTAGTGGAACGGCGGCAAGGTCTCGCCCTTGAGCCGCGCCTTGATCAGCGCGGCGGCGTAGCGTCCTTCCTGCTTGGCGGCCGGCGCGATGCCGGGCACCGGATTGCCGTCGGCATCCTTGATGGTGACGGTGTCGCCGACCGCGAAGATCTCGGGATGGCCGGGCACGGTGAGATCAGGCTCGACCTGTAGCCGCTGGGCGCGATCGGCTGGTGCGTCGAGCCATTCGGCGGCGCGCGAGGCGCGCACGCCGGCGGCCCAGACGATGGTGCGCGCCGCGAGTTGTTTGCCGCCATAGACCACGCCGTCGGCGGTGCATTCGGTGACGGGCTCACCGAGTACGACCTGGACGCCGAGGCTCTCCAGCGCGCGCTGCGCATAGGCGGAGAGATCGTCGGGGAAACCTGCCAGCACGCGCGGGCCGGCCTCGATCAGCACCACGCGCGCCATCCGCGTGTCGATGTGGCGGAAGTCGCGCGGCAGCGTGTCCTTGGCGAGGTCGGCGATGGTGCCGGCCATCTCGACGCCGGTCGGACCGGCGCCGACCACGACAAAGGTCAGCAGCGCGGCGCGCGCCTCCGGATCGGTCTCGCGCTCGGCGCGCTCGAAGGCGACCAGGATGCGCCGCCGCAGCGTGGTGGCATCTTCCAGCGTCTTCAGGCCGGGCGCGAACGGCTCCCATTCGTCATGGCCGAAATAAGCGTGCCGCGCGCCGGTGGCGAGGACCAGCGTGTCATAGGGAATGCTGCCGCCATCATCGAGTTGCACTTGCTTCGCTGCCGCGTCGACGCCGCAGACATTGGCGAACAGCGTCGTCACCTCGGGCCGGTCGCGCAACAGATAGCGGATCGGCCAGGCGATCTCGCTTGTGGCAAGCGATGCGGTTGCGACCTGGTAGAGCAGCGGCTGGAACAGATGATGGTTGCGGCGGTCGATCAGCGTGATCTCGACCGGCGCGCCCGCAAGACCGAAAGCCGCTTCCAAGCCGCCGAAGCCGGCGCCGACGATCACCACGCGATGAGGTTTGGCCGGCGCTTGCGTCATCGGATGTCGCCCTCGGTTTCGAACGGCTTCGTCGTCTGATTATGTAATCATTCGTGGCCTCATTCCAAGTTGAATTGCTTGATCGCCCGATAGCAAAACCCGATCGTTGCACCTTCACGTATCGTATCGCCGACGGGCCGAGCCGAGGCTGAACATACGGCGGCCCGAATTATTTTTGCCGGACCGCATCCTTTGGCGGCGCGCGAACGTCCTTGGGGCTGACGCGGCCGGTTCAGGCCGCCGAACCAAGGAGGTTGCGATGCGACGGACCCTGATCAGGTACAAGGCCAAGCCGGAGGCGGCGGAGAAGAATGCCGCGCTGGTTGCGGCTGTGTTCGCCGAGCTGAAGGCGGCGAGCCCCGACGGCGTGCGCTATCTGACCCTGCGGCTGGAGGACGACACCTTCATCCACATGGTCGAGACGGTGGCCGACGACGGCTCGAGCCCGATCCCGAAACTCGCCGCGTTCCAGGCCTTCCAGGACGGCATCCGCGATCGTTGCGCCGAACCGCCGCTGGTTCGCAGTGCCGTGATTGTCGGCAATTATCGTATGCTGGACGAACCGTGACACGATCTGGCGGAGCCGTCATGACGTCACCACCCCAAGCGCCGGCCGAGGTCGACGCGCTGCTCGTGGCGATGCGGCCAAGGCTGCATCGCTACTGCGCCCGCATGGTCGGATCGGTCATCGATGGCGAGGACGTGCTGCAAGATGCGTTGATCAAGGCGGTGGAGGCCTTCGCCTCCGCGGCCCCGATCCAGAACCCGGAAGCCTGGCTGTTCCGGATCGCGCACAACACCGCGCTCGATTTCCTCAGGCGGCGTAACCGCCAGGACGCGCTCCACTCGTCGGAGGAGGTGGACATGATGGCCGGAGAGCTCGACGATGTCGGCCGCCGCGAGATCGCCGCCAGCAGCCTGCGCACCTTCATGCGCCTGCCGGTGGCGCAGCGCTCCAGCGTGATCCTGATGGATGTGCTCGGCTGCTCCTTGCAGGAGGTCTGCGGCATCATGGATTTCAGCCTGCCGGCGGTGAAGGCAGCACTGCACCGCGGGCGCACGCAACTGCGTGCGTTCGCCCGCGAGCCTGACGATGCGCCGCGGCCGGGCCTGTCGCCGGGCGATCGCGCCAGGTTGAACGCCTATGTCAGCCGCTTCAACGCCCGCGATTTCGACGCCATCCGCGCCATGATCGCCGATGACATCAGGCTCGAACTCGTCAACCGGACACGGCTGAACGGCAAGGCCGAGGTGTCACGCTATTTCGGCAACTATGCCAAGATCGATGACTGGCACCTCAAGACCGGACAAGTCGAAGGACGTCCCGCGATCCTGGTGTTCGAGCCGGGCGCACAGGATGCGCAGCCGCGATCGTTCATGCTGCTCGACTGGACGGCGGACAAGGTTGCCGCGATCAGGGATTTCCGCCACGCGCCCTATGCGATCGACGGCGCCGAATGGGAGGTGGATCGGGGGTAGGTGGCCGACCGTCCGTGCGTGGCGCAGTGATCGTTCCACAATCTCAGTGTCGTCCCGGCGAAAGCCGGGACGACAGCGGAGAGATTAGCCGCTACCGCGTCTTGCCGCCGAACTCGCCGCTGGCGATGCGCGCCATGCGGCTGCCGGCTGTGGCGGGAGTGCTGCTTCGTTCGAACATGCTGTCGCCGCCGCTCTCGCGCGGCACGGACGACGCTTCGTCGGAACGGCCGTTGCCCGGCCAGAACGTCAGGACCAGGTTCATCACGCCATTGACGACTGCGCCGACCACCGTCGTGGTGTGCTGATAGGTCAACGCGTATTCGGGAAATCGTCCTGCAACGGCCCTGTCGAGCACCATCAGGGCGATCCATGCCGCCATCACGCAGACCGGATCCCATCCGATGTCGCGCACCCGCATCGACTGCAACATGAAGCAGATCACGAGCATGCCATAGAAGGAAAGAATCAAGGCAGGACTGTTCGCTGCCTGCGCCAGCAGCACGTCCGTCCTGCCGCTCGCCGGTGCATTGCCCGTGATGCCGTAGACCAGCATCAGGAAGCCGAGGCCGGTCACGAAGCTGCAGAAGAAGAACGCCAACCGGCCCATCCGGGCATTGAAGCCGAAGATGTAATTCAGCATGTGAAGCACCCCTTTGGCGGCAGCGTCGCCCGGTGATGCTTTCCGGACCATGAAGTCCGGCGGCGCTTGCCGGGCTGTGGTTTCCGATCGCTTTACCGAATGACTAAAGCCTGTTGCAGTGCGGCGGAGCCTGCGACAATCGTTGCCTACGCAACCGGCATTATATTTCTTGCCACGGTCGAATTGGACGAATTATGATGCAAGGTGCTGGGGTATGCGCCGAAGGTTCTAATGCAGTGCCGTCGGTTCATGCTTGCTGCGGACTTGCGATATCGCGCACAAAACACGTCACAGAACGACGCGCGCAAAGCGTGACCCCCGGGCCATTCCTGATCGGCGCCGGCGGGATCTTTGGTTGAGGAGGGGAGTGGATATGAAAAAGGCATTTTGGCTGGCAGGCGCCATGGCTTTGGCGCTGGCGCAGCCCGCGATCGCGGCTGACAGCGTCAAGATCGGCTTCGTCTCGACCTTCAGTGGTCCGACTGCCGTGATCGGCAACGACATGCGCAATTCGTTCGAGCTTGCGCTCGACCATCTCGGCCGCAAGATCGACGGCAAGCCGGTCGAGGTGATCTACGAGGACGACCAGCAGAAGCCTGACGTCGGCAAGCAGAAGACCGAGAAGCTGGTGCAGTCCGACAAGGTCGATTTCATCGTCGGCTACATCTGGTCGAATGTGCTGCTGGCGTCGCTGAAGACCGCGGTCGACAGCAAGACCTTCCTGATCTCGGCCAATGCCGGTCCGTCGCAGCTCGCCGGCGAATTGTGCTCGCCTTACGTGTTCTCGACCTCCTGGCAGAACGACCAGACGCCCGCCGCGATGGGCCTCTACATGAACCAGAAGGGCGTCAAGTCGGTGTTCCTGATCGGCCCGAACTACGCCGCCGGCAAGGACATGCTCGCGGGCGTGAAGAGCACCTTCAAGGGCGAGGTGGTCGGCGAGGAATACACGGTGTGGCCGAGCCAACTCGACTTCTCCGCCGAGCTGACCAAGGCACGCAATTCCAAGGCCGAGTCGATCTTCGTGTTCTATCCGGGTGCCGCCGGCGTCCAGTTCCTGAACCAGTATGCCCAGGCCGGCATCAAGGCGCAGATCCCGCTCTACACCGCATTCACGATCGACGAATTGTCGCTGCCGCTGCAGAAGGACAATGCGATCGGCATTCCCGGCGCGCAGGAATGGGTCAACGATCTGCCGAACGCCGAGAACAAGAGGTTCGTCGAGGACTATCGCAAGAAGTATCCCGGCCTGCGCCCGACCTATTACGGCGCCCAGGCCTATGACGCCGCCCAGCTCATCAACAGCGCCGTCGTCGCGGTGAAGGGCGACCTCACCAAGAAGGACGCCATGAAGGCCGAGATGGAGAAGGCCAACTTCAAGTCGCTGCGCGGCCCGTTCAAATACGGCAACAACCACATCCCGATCCAGAATTTCTATTTGCAGGACGTGGTCAAGGACGCCGACGGCCAGCTCTCGCTGAAGACGGTGGCGACCATCGTCAAGGACGACCAGGACAAATTCCACGACAAGTGTTCGATGAAGTGATCGCCGGGCGCCGTTTTGGCGCGCGGCTTGCTTCTCTTCACCTCGCCCTGCTCTTGCGGGGAGAGGTCAATCGCGAAGCGATCGGGTGAGGGGCTCTTTCCGCGAATTCGACTCGTTGAAAGAGCCGTTCACCCCAACCCTCTCAGGGCGAGCTTTGCTCGTCCCGGCCCTGCAAGAGCGGGGCGAGGGAGAACACGCAGCGAGAGATGCGGCGGTGAACATGCACTGCCGCTGTTTTTTTAGGGATGATGTAGCCTCACGATGTACCTCGTCGTCGAACAACTGCTGAACGGCTTGCAATTCGGCCTGCTGCTCTTCCTGCTGGCGGCCGGCCTGACGCTGGTGTTCGGCATCATGGATTTCGTCAACCTGGCGCACGGCTCACTCTACATGATGGGCGCCTATTTCGCGGCGACCTTCGTGGCCTGGACCGGCAGCTTCGTGCTCGGCGCGCTGCTGGCGCTCGGCGCCACGCTGCTGCTCGGCATCGTGCTGGAATATGCCGCGCTGAGGCATCTCTATGGCCGCGACCATCTCGACCAGGTGCTGGCGACCTTCGGCCTGATCCTGTTCTTCAACGATGCGGTCCGGCTGATCTGGGGCCCGGCCGGCCTCGCGCTGCCGCTGCCGGCCTGGCTCACGGTGCCGATCCAGATCATTCCCGGCGTGTATTATCCGGCGTACCGGCTGATGATCATCGCGGTCGCGCTGGCGGTTGCCGCGATGCTCTATCTCGTCGTGATGCGCACCCGGGTCGGCATGCTGATCCGCGCCGGCGCCTCCAACCGCGAGATGATCGGGGCGCTCGGCATCAACATCAAGCTGCTGTTCACGCTGGTGTTCGGGCTTGGCGCCGCGCTCGCCGGCCTTGCCGGGCTGATGCAGGCGCCGATCCTCACCGTGCAGATCGGCATGGGCGAGAACATCTTGATTTTGGCCTTCGTCATCATCGTGATCGGCGGCATCGGCTCGATCCGCGGCGCCTTCATGGCGGCGCTGTTCGTCGGCATCATCGACACGATGGGCCGCGCCTTCCTGCCCGATCTGTTGCGCAAGGTGCTGAGCGGGGCGGCGGCCTCGACCGCGGCGCCGGCGCTGTCCTCGATGCTGATCTATCTGCTGATGGCGATCATCCTTGTGCTGCGGCCCGAGGGGCTGTTCCCGGCGGCCAAGCGATGATGCCCAGGATAACGCGAGAGCTCAATGCCTCCAATGCGGTCGCGGCGCTGCTGTGCGTCGCCCTGATCCTGCTGCCGGCCTATTCGGCCGTCACCGGCAACATCTTCATCCTGACGCTGTTCACCCGCATCGTGATCTTCGCGCTGGCCGCCGCGAGCCTCAATCTGATCATGGGCTATGGCGGCATGATGAGCTTCGGCCATGCCGCCTATCTCGGCATCGGCGGCTATGCCGTCGGCATCCTCGCCACCGAGGGCATCGGCTCCGGCTTCATTCAGTGGCCGGTGGCGCTGGTCGTCTCGGCGCTGTTCGCACTGGTGATCGGCGCGCTGAGCCTGCGCACCCGCGGCGTCTACTTCATCATGATCACGCTCGCCTTTGCGCAGATGGCCTATTACATCGCGTCGGGCCTGTCGCGTTACGGCGGCGACGACGGACTCACCGTCTACAAGCGCAGCGACTTCGCCGGCCTGATCAATCTGTCGGACCGCAACCAGTTCTATTATTTGTGCCTGGCTTGCCTGTTCGGCGGCCTCTATCTGATCTGGCGCATCGTCAATTCACGGTTCGGGCTCGTGGTGCAGGGCGTCCGCTCCAACGAGCAGCGCATGCAGGCGATCGGCTTCCATGCCAACCGCTACCGGCTGGTCTGCTTCGTGATCGCAGGCACGATCTGCGGGCTCGCCGGCGCGCTGCTCGCCAACAACACCGATTTCGTCAGCCCGGCCGTGATGTACTGGACCCGCTCCGGCGACCTGATGGTGATGGTGATCCTGGGCGGCATGGGCTCGCTGTTCGGCCCCGTCGTCGGCGCGATCGTCTATCTGCTGCTCGAGGAGCTGCTGTCGCAGTTCACCGAGTTCTCTGGCCTGATCCTCGGTCCGGTGCTGCTGTTGATCGTGCTGTTCGCGCGCGGCGGCATCATGGGCCTGCTCGGGAGGATGCGCCGTGTCTAGCTCTTTGCCTGATCCCTTGTTGCGCGTCGACAATCTGGTGCGCCGCTATGGCGGCATCACCGCGACCGACAATCTCTCGATGGAGGTGGTGCCGGGCGAGCTGCACGCCATCATCGGTCCGAACGGCGCCGGCAAGACCACGTTGATCAGCCAGCTCACCGGGCAGGTGATGCCGAATTCCGGCACCATCCACTTCGCCGGCCGCGACGTCACGGGCTTGCCTTCCTACAAGCGTAGCCGGCTCGGGCTGGCGCGCTCGTTCCAGATCACCTCGCTGCTGAAAGATTTCTCCGCGATCGACAATGTCGCGCTGGCGGCGCAGGCGCATGACGGCCACTCGTTCCGGTTCTGGGGCAATGCGCGCAAGGAGACCCGCCTGCGCGAGACCGCGCACGCCGCGCTGGAGCGCGTCGGCCTCGGCAAGCGCGCCGACATCGTGGTTTCGCAATTGAGCCATGGCGAGCAGCGCGAGCTCGAGCTCGCGGTCGCGCTCGCCACCAAGCCGCAGCTCTTGCTGCTGGACGAGCCGATGGCCGGGCTCGGCGTCACCGAGTCGGCGCGGATGGTGGCGCTGCTCAAGGAGCTGCGCAAGGAAGTCACCATCGTGCTGGTCGAGCACGACATGGAGGCGGTGTTCGCGCTGGCCGACCGCGTCACGGTGCTGGTCTACGGCCGCGTCATCGCCAGCGACGTGCCCGACGCGATCCGCAAGCACGAGGAGGTCAAGCGCGCCTATCTCGGCGAACAGCATGCGGTGACGCGCCATGGCTGAGACTCTGTTGGACGTCGACGGCATCGAGACCTGCTATGGGCTGAGCCAGGTGCTGTTCGGCCTGTCGTTGCAGATCAAGGCCGGCGAGATGGTTGCGCTGATGGGCCGCAACGGCATGGGCAAGACCACGACGATCCGCTCGATCATGGGCCTGACGCCGGCGCGATCGGGCGCGATCCGTTTCGCCGGCGAGGCGGTGCGGGGTCTGCCGTCCTACAGGATCGCAAAGCTCGGCATCGGCCTGGTGCCGGAGGGACGCCAGATATTCCCGAACCTGACGGTGCGCGAAAATCTCGTCGCCGCCTCAGGCAATCGCCTCGGCGCTTCCGATCCGTGGACGCTGGACAAGATTCACGCGCTGTTTCCGCGGCTCGCCGAACGCACCGGCAATATGGGCGTCACGCTGTCCGGCGGCGAGCAGCAGATGCTGGCGATCGGCCGCGCGCTGATGACCAATCCGAGGCTGTTGATCCTCGACGAGGCGACCGAAGGCCTCGCGCCGCTGATCCGCGACGAGATCTGGAGCTGCCTGTCGATGCTGAAGGGACGTGGCCAGTCGGTGCTGGTGATCGACAAGAACGTCGAAAATCTGGCCCGCATCGCCGACCGCCACTACATCATCGAGCGCGGCAAGACGGTGTGGAGCGGGACGAGCGAGCAACTGATCGCCGAGCCGGATTTGCAGCACAAGTATCTGGGGATTTGAGGCAGCACGCATTGCTGTATCACCGTCATCCTGAGGAGCCTGGGCAGCAGGCGTCTCGAAGGATTGGCGGCCCGACTGGTGGCCGTGCATCCTTCGAGACGCGCTACGCGCTCCTCAGGATGACGGGTTTGGACCACGCGCAACCTCTCAATCAAAACATCTCGAAATATTCGCGGTGCTCCCAGTCCGACACCTCGGCCTGGAAGCGTTCGATCTCGGCGTTCTTGATGAACACGTAATAGTCGACGAACTCCGGTCCCAGCGCGCCGCGGAAGAACGGATCGTCTTGCAGCGCGAACACCGCTTCGCGCAGCGACTTCGGCAGCAGCGCAGCCTTGGTCTCGTAGGGCGTGTCGGCGGAAGGGCCGGGATCGAGCTTGCGGTCGACGCCGTCGAGGCCGGAGAGGATTTGCGACGCCATGTAGAGGTAGGGATTGGCGGCGGGCTCGCCGATCCGGTTCTCCAGCCGCGTCGCCGGATCGCCGGCGCCGCCGAGCACGCGGATCATCACGCCGCGGTTGTCGCGGCCCCAGATCGCGCGGTCCGGCGCCAGCGAGTAGGAGCGGTAGCGCTTGTAGCCGTTGATGGTCGGCGTCGTGAACACGGTCGAGGCCCGGGCGTGCTCGATCAGGCCGGCGAGCCAGGCGCGGCCGAGCGGGCTCAAAGGCTCGCCGGTCTCCTTCGCCATGAAGGCGTTCTCGCCATTGCCACGCGACACCAGCGACTGATGCAGATGCCAGCCGCTGGCGAAAATGTTCGGCAGCTTCGGCCGGCACATGAAGGTGGCGTGATAGCCGTGGCGGCGCGCGATCTGCTTCACCGCGGAGCGAAACAGCACCATGGTGTCGGCCGGCACGAGGCCTGTCGTCGGCGCGAAGGTGAATTCGCACTGGCTCGGGCCGAACTCGACCTCGACCGAGCGCAGCGGCAGGTCGAGCGCGAGGATGTCGCGGCGGATGATCTCGAGCGCCGGCTCCATCTGATCGTAGCGCTGCTCGGTGAGATATTGATAGCCGTGCGAGAGCAGGCTGACCGATGGCGGCCTCCCGGGCTGGCCGGCATCCTCCGGCGCCATGTGGGCGTCGTCGAGCTTGAACAGGTGGAATTCGACCTCGAGCCCGGCGACGAAATCGTAACCGCGGCCTGCGAGCTGATCGAGCACCTTGCGATAGAGGTTGCGGGTCGCGAACGGCACCGGTCGGCCGTCGCTGAAATGGAGATCGCACAGCAGCCAGCCGGTGTTCTCCGCCCAGGGCAGCACGCGGAACGTGGCGGGGTCGGCGACCATCAGCACGTCGGCCGCGCCTTCCATCTCCTTCATGCCGAAGCCGCCGCCTGATGTGAACACCGGAAACACCGTCTTGTGCGAGGTGTCCTTGGCGAGCATCGTCGTGGTAATCGAGCAGCCGCCCTCCAGCGAGCGCACCGCTTCGGCTGCGATCAGCGTCTTGCCGCGCAGGATGCCGTGCTGGTCGGGAAACGACAGGCGGATGACTTCGAGATTCTTCTCCTCGACGATGCGGCGGAGGCGCTGCGCGGCCTCCTTCTGCTCGTCCGACCACAGGCCGTGACGCTCGACAAAGCTCAAGGTTTCACCTCTCCAAGGGCGTCATTGCGAGCGAAGCGAAGCAATCCATCGTACCGCATGCGCGGCAGTATGGATTGCCTCGTCGCTGCGCTCCTCGCAATGATGGCGGGCAACAGGCGCATGTTATGTCACTCCGCCGCCGTCAGATGGTGCACCTTGCCGGCGATCTCGCGCGGTACGGGCGCGGCCCACGGTGCGCCACGGCGGCGCTTGACGTCGACTTCCATCCAGTAGAGCTCCCAGCCCAGCGTCGGCCCGATGCCGTCCATCGTCGCCGGGCCCTGGATGCTGCGCGCGGAGGCGTCGTCGAGGAACAGCATCGGTGTCTGCCCGCCCTCCACCTTCTCGATCTCCTGCCGCAACAGCCGGCGATACTGCACGATCGCCTTGTCGCTCTGGCCGAGATGCTCGTTGGTGCGATCCTGGATCGCGCCCATCGATTCCACAGCCCACTGGTCGTGGACGTTGATGTCGCTGCCCATGCCGGTATAGGTCGCGGTCGCCTGCTCGTGCGGATCGAAGCCGTAATCGTTGCTGCGGTTCTTCCGCGACTTGTAGTCGGGCAGCGTATAGAGCTCGTGCCGTTGGTCGCGCATCTTTGGCTTGTCGACCGGCGCCGCATAGCTGGTGAAGATCGCGTACCAGTAGCAATTCTCGTCATCGACCGGCACGTGCCACTGCGTGATCGTCATCTCGGTCGACATCGGAATCACGAAGCCGTGCGGGAAGAGCTGATTGGTGACCCGCACATGGGTACGCTCACTGTCGAGCTCGCGCAGCGCGATCAGGCGCAGGCCGTATTCGGTGTGCTCGACATTGATGATCGGCCGGTCGTATTCGCGCAGGATCTTGGTCATCGGCATGTCGCTGCCGGCCGACGCGCCGCGGAACTGCTTGCCATAGGCCGCCGAGGTGTCCTCGTCCTCGAAGAAGCGATGCAGGAAGGAGGCGTGCGCCGGATCGATGCCGACCTCGAGCGCCTGCAACCAGTTGCAGTTCATGTGGCCCTTGAACGCAAACGTATGGCTTCCGGGCGCGACGAAGCAGTCGAGCTCGGGGAATGCAGGCGGGGCGCCTTCGCCGAGATAGGCCCACAGGATGCCGCTCTTCTCGACCACCGGATAGGAGCGCTGCTTGATGCCCTTGCAGAGCTGCGAACCGGCGGGCTCGGCCGGCGTCTCGATGCATTGACCCGTCGTGTTGAACAGCCATCCATGGAAGGCGCAGCGCAGCCCGCCATTCTCCAGCCGGCCGAAGGCGAGGTCGGCGCCGCGATGCGCACAGTGGCGATCGATCAGCCCGTAGCCGCCGTCCTCGCCGCGAAACAGCACCAAATTTTCGCCGAGCAGACGCACCGGCCGCACCGGGCGCGGGCCTTCCAGTTCGTCGACCAGCGCCGCCGGCTGCCAGTACATCCGCATCAGCTTTCCGCAGGGGTCCTTGCGGCCCGTGCGGGTGATCAGATCGTTCGCTTCCTGGCTCATCATGGCGGCGTCTCCCGGACTTGGATTTGTTCGCCTATTGAACGAATGTGCGAATTATGCCATGTCTGGTTCCGACAGCAAGCGCAATTTTTGAACCGTTCAAAGCTCGCCACCCAAAGCAGCATCCATGCCCAAGCTGAAGCGGACCGACCAGGATGAGCGCGCCACCGACTTCGTCGAGGCGCTCGATCGCGGGCTGCGCCTGTTGCAGGTGTTCGGCACCGTCACGGGTCCCGCGACGTTGAGCGATCTCGCCCGCGCCGCCGACCTGCCACGTGCCACCGCGCGCCGCATCCTGTTCACGCTGGCGCATGGCGGGTTCGTTTCGACCGACGGCAGGCTGTTCACGCTGACGCCGCATGTGCTGACCTTGGCGGGCTCCTTCCTGCAATCCAACCAGGTGGTGACGGTGCTGCAACCGGTGCTCGATCGCATCGCCACATCAGCGCAGGAGATCGCCTCGCTGGCGCTGCTCGACGGCGACGATGTCGTGTTCGTGGCGCGCTCCAGCCCGACGCGGGTGTTCTCCGCCGGTCTCGACATCGGCTACCGGTTGCCGGCGTTCTGCACCTCGGTCGGCCGCGCCATGCTCGGCCGGCTCGATGATGCCGAGCTCGCAGCGCGGCTGAAGGCGATGCGCCGCGATGCCGTCACGCCGCAGACCGTGACCGATCCGAAGAGGCTGCTCGCGACTGTTATCGCCGATCGCGCGCAGGGCTACTCGCTGGTCGATCGCGAGGCCGAGCCGCATTTCCGCTCGATCTCGGTGCCGGTGCGCCGCTACGACGGCACCATCGTCGCCGCCATCAACATGGGCGCGCATGTCGACCGGGTGCCGGCCAAGGAATTGATCGAGCGCTTCCTGCCGCTGTTGCGCGAGGGCGCGGAGGATGTGAAGAGCCGGCTGTTGTAGATTTCGCTCGCAATGACGGGGATAGCTTGCGCCGAAGGCTACAGCGCGACGCTGCGCAGCCCAAAACTGCGCGCCTCGTTCTGAAGCACCGGCCGCACCGACTCGATCAGCCGCGCGGCAGCGGCGTCGACCGATAGCCCGGCCGTATCCACCACCGCGGAGGCGCGGGCGTAGAGCGGCTCGCGGCTGACCAGGATGTTGCGCAATTCGGCCATCGCCGAGCGGTCGTCGGCCATCGGCCGCAGATCGCCCTGGCGGCGGACGCGGGCCATGTGCTCTTCCGGCTCGGCCTTCAACCAGATCGTGTAGAACGACGACAGGATCAGGTCGAAGGTCAAAGCCTCCGAGACGATGCCGCCGCCGGTCGCCAGCACCATCAATTCCTTGCGCGCCAAGAGTTGCGTCAGCGCGGCCTGCTCCATGCGGCGAAAGCCTTCCTGACCGTAGAGCGCGATGATCTCGGCGACCGAGAGGCCGTTCTGCGCCTCGATCTCCTTGTTGAGCTCGACGAAGCTCCAGCCGATCTTCTTCGCCAGCATCCGCCCGAGCGTGGTCTTGCCGGCGCCGCGCAGGCCGATCAGCGCGATGCCGGAGAATGAGGCGCGGCGCGGCGCCAGCGGGCTGCTGCCGGCCAGCATGTCCTTGGCTTGCGCGATCTGGCTCGGCGACGCCTTGCGCAGCAGATCGCGGATCACGGCCCAATCGGGCACCGGCTCGCTGGAGGGGATCAGGTCCTCGAGATGCGCGCCCATCGCGCCTGCGACACGGCGCAGCAGCACGATCGAGACATTGCCTTTGCCGCTTTCGAGCTGGGCGATGTAGCGTTCGGAAATGCCGGAAACCTTGGCGAGCACCTTGCGCGACATGCCGCGCAAGGCGCGCATCGTGCGCACGCGCTGGCCAAGTTGTTCGAGGAAGTCGGTTTCCGGATCGTTGGCTGCGGTCATGATCCCTGCGCGACACGAGTTTTCGGAAACATAATGCCGATAAGGATTGACAGCAAGCCGAGCAAGTGGCTTTGTATGAATTATAATTCTTAAATTCACAGGAGAGGGAAGCGTGGCACGTCTGGGTCCGAGGAGCGTGGCATGACTTATAACGCAGTCTCCTGGCTGCTCGACCGCAACGTCGATGAGGGCCGCGGCGACAAGGTCGTGTTCGACGACACGGTGTCGCAAATCACCTACGGCCAGTTGCAGCAGCAGACCCGGCGGGTCGGCAACATGCTGCGCCGGCTCGGCATCCGCCGCGAGGAGCGGGTCGCGATGATCATGCTCGACACGGTCGACTTCCCGATCGTGTTCCTGGGCGCGATCCGCGCCGGCGTGGTGCCGGTGCCGCTCAACACGCTGCTGACCGCGGAACAATACGCCTACATCCTCAGTGATTGCCGCGCCCGCGTGCTGTTCGTCTCCGAGGCGCTGCTGCCGGTCGTCAAGGACATCATCGCGCGGATGCCGGACCTCGCGCATGTCGTGGTCTCCGGCAAGGACGCGCACGGCCACAAGAGGCTGTCGGACGAGATCGCGCGCGAGGGCGACGTATTCGAGACTGCGCCGACCCATGCCGACGAGCCGGCGTTCTGGCTCTATTCATCGGGCTCGACCGGGATGCCGAAGGGCGTGCGCCATCTGCATTGCAATCTCGCCGCGACCGCGGAGACCTACGCCAAGCAGGTGCTCGGCATCCGCGAAGACGATGTCGGCCTCTCGGCGGCAAAGCTGTTCTTCGCCTACGGCCTCGGCAATGCGTTGACCTTCCCGATGTCGGTCGGTGCCACCACGATCCTCAATTCGGAGCGGCCGACGCCGGCGGTGATGTTCGCGCTGATGAACAAGTATCACCCCAGCATCTTCTTCGGCGTGCCGACGCTGTTCGCGGCGATGCTCAACGACGAGGCGACCAAGGCGCAGGCCGCGGGCGATCGCCTGCGGGTCTGCACCTCGGCCGGCGAGGCGTTGCCGGAATCGGTCGGCAATGCCTGGCGCGCGCGGTTTGGGGTCGACATCCTCGACGGCGTCGGCTCGACCGAGTTGCTGCACATCTTCCTGTCGAATGCGCCCGGCGACATCAAATACGGCTCGTCCGGCCGTCCGGTGCCCGGCTATAAGGTGCGGCTGGTCAACGAGGCCGGTGCCGATGTCGCCGATGGCGAGGTCGGCGAGCTGCTGGTCGACGCGCCCTCGGCCGGCGAGAGCTACTGGAATCAGCGCGCCAAGAGCCGCGCCACCTTCGAGGGCGCCTGGACCCGCACCGGCGACAAATACACCCGCGATGCCGACGGCCGCTACACCTTCTGCGGCCGCGCCGACGACATGTTCAAGGTCTCGGGCATCTGGGTCTCGCCGTTCGAGGTCGAGAGCGCACTGATCACCCATCCCGCGGTGCTCGAAGCCGCCGTCGTGCCGGAGGCCGATCCGGAAGGCCTGTTGAAGCCGAAAGCCTATGTGGTGCTGCGGCCCGAGAGCTCGGCCACTGGTCTGCACGAGGCGCTGAAGGAGCACGTCAAGCAGAAGATCGGCCCGTGGAAATATCCGCGCTGGATCGATGTCGTCGACAATCTGCCGAAGACGGCGACGGGGAAGATCCAGCGGTTCAAGTTGCGAGAACACTAGCTCTCCGTCGTCCCGGCGAAGGCCGGGACCCATACGTCGCGGCGATTGTTTTGAGAGATGCTGTTCGACGGCTTTTGCGCAACAACCGAAGCCTGTGGTTATGGGTCCCGGCCTTCGCCGGGACGACGATGAGGAAGGGCCGATCATGCAAAACCTAAACCCCAACGGCTTCCTCAGCATCGACGGCGCCGATCTCGAATATCGCATGATCGGTCCGTCACCGGATGCCGCGCCGACCATCGTGATGCTGCACGAAGGCCTCGGCTGCATCGGGCTATGGGGCGACTTTCCGGAGAAGCTGCAAGCTGCGACCGGCGCCGGCGTGTTCGCCTATTCGCGTGCGGGATATGGCGCCTCAATGCCAGCGAAGCTGCCGCGTCCGGTCGACTACATGCATCGCGAGGCGCTCGACGTGCTGCCGAAGCTGCTCGATCGGATCGGCTTTCGCCGCGGCCTGCTGCTCGGCCATTCCGATGGCGCCTCGATCGCGGCGATCTATGCCGGCGCGCATCAAGATCATCGGCTGCACGGGCTGGCGCTGCTCGCGCCGCACTTCATCGTCGAGGACATTTCGGTTCGGTCGATCGCCGAGATCAAGACGGCGTACGAGACCACCAATCTGAAGGAGAAGCTGGCGCGCTGGCACAAGGATGTCGACAACGCCTTCCGCGGCTGGAACGATGCCTGGCTCGATCCGAAATTCCGCGACTGGGATATTTCCGACTATCTCGCCTACATCCGCGTGCCCGTGCTGATCGTGCAGGGCGCGGATGATCAATACGGCACGATGCGCCAGGTCGAGATCGCGCAGGACGAATGCTATTGCCCGGTCGATGTCGCGGCCATTGCGGGTGCCGGCCACTCGCCGCACCGTGAGGCGCCCGTGGTGACGCTGGACGCGGTCACCGAATTCGCCCGCGCCGCGCTGCGCGACGACCCGGCACTGGCGGCCTGACATTTCCTGCCGGTGCTAGGCCATTGGCCCAGCGAGCGATTTTCCTGAACATGAAACAAAATGCACATTATAACCTTGACAAAGCAGAACACCACGGGTAGTTTTGTTCCATTGGAGCAACCCCATGACCGACCTGCTGAAAAATCCGATCTTCCTCGACGAGACCAAAGCCCGCGAATGGCTTGAGGCGCGCGTCTGGGCGAACGGCGTGACCTGTCCTCACTGCGGCAATGCCGATCAGGACAAGATCACGAAGCTTGAGGGTAAGGCTCACCGTCCCGGCGTGTATCAGTGCAACGAGGCGGAATGCCGCCAGCAGTTTACCGTCACGGTGAACACGGTTTTCGAACGCTCCAAAATCCCGCTGACGAAGTGGCTTGCCGCGCTGTTCCTGATGACTGCTTCCAAGAAGGGCATCAGCGCGCATCAGGTCCATCGCATGCTTGGCATCAGCTACAAATCGACTTGGTTTCTGATGCACCGCCTGCGTGAGGCAATGCGCGTTGGTGGCTTGCTCCCGCCCATGGGCGAGGACGGCGGTGCTGTCGAAGTGGACGAAACCTATTTCGGCCGTCTCAAGGGCGTGAAGAAAGCCCGCGCTGGCGGCGCTCACAAGAACGCTGTCCTTTCGCTGCTGGATCGCGACACGGGCCATGTCCGTAGCTTCCACGTTGCGACTGCGACCGTTGACGAGGTTGCGCCGATCGTTCGCGCCAACGTCTCGAAAGAGGCGCATCTGATGACCGATCAGGCCAAGATTTATAAGAAACTCGGCGCCGAGTTTGCCAAGCACGACACGGTCAACCATCAAGAGGACGAATACGCGCGCCGTGAAGGCGATACGGTCATCACGACCAACACGATTGAAAGCTACTTCTCAGTGTTCAAGCGTGGCATGCGCGGCACCTATCAGCACTGCGCTGAAAAGCATCTGCATCGCTATTTGGCTGAGTTCGATTTCCGCCACAACAACCGAACCGCGCTTGGCGTGAACGATACCGAGCGCGCCCATGAGTTGGCGAAAGGCATCGTTGGCAAGCGCTTGACCTATCGACGGCCTAACCGCAACAATATTTAAGCATAAAGCCAAGCGCTTCCTGCGCTGGCGCAACCGAAAGTATCGCTATGGGTGAGCCGACTAAAGGAAACGTCGAACAGGTGCTCGGGAGCGCTATCAGCGTACCGATGACCATCATCATTAGTCTTGCTGATCTTTTGATCGCGAAGCAGGTAATTTCGCGGGACGAGATGGCTTCGTTGTTGCAGCGGCTAGCAGAGAGTGCCCCTTCCCATGGCGCAAATGAGGGGATGGTGAGGATACTGCTAGAGGGGACATTGACGCGGTATCAAACGCCTCCCGAATCAGGCCACTGACAATCCGGGCAATTTTTAATCCATCAATCTGCATTGCGTTTGCCCTTTTTGGTCGATTTCCTGACCTTTGGCTTTGCTGACTCGCGATGCTGCGGAGGACTTTTCGCTACCACTTTCGCAGCGCGCTCGAAGCGTTCCCATGCGTCGGGATGAAGTTCGACTTCTTTTTTTTGAGGAGATTTCGCCATGATATTCCGCCCGAATCCAGCCTTCGACAGGTTCACCGCTGAAGGTGCGCTTGTGGGGCGCATGTTATCATCCTTTGGCGAAATCGAGGTCTCCCTTTGTAGAAACGCAGCGCAAGCAACGCTGCTTGGGGATACTCTTATGAAGGCCCTTTACGCCATCCGTACGACCTCAACCAGGATCGAGACAGCGCACCGATTGATGCAACCCTATTTCAAGCAACACGGCATCTTAGATGACTATCAGAACACCATGG
This sequence comes from Bradyrhizobium sp. SK17, assembly GCF_002831585.1. Lineage (GTDB taxonomy): Bacteria > Pseudomonadota > Alphaproteobacteria > Rhizobiales > Xanthobacteraceae > Bradyrhizobium. Next base: position 2,175,473 of record NZ_CP025113.1, read on the forward strand.
ATACCGTCTGGCACTGTCTCAAGATCAGGAATCAGTACGCGCATTGCAATTGGGGTGACAATCTCACCGCCGGATTATTCTTCGCCGATCTTCAAGTTTCAGCGGACAGCGACAATTTCAGCCACACTTGGAGGCATGTTGACGTGCCTCTGTTGGAGCAGCAGTTCACGTATTTTGGCTGGACGATGGAAATGATCGAATTCACGCATCACGAGATGGGGGTAAAGATGGGACATATACAGTCCCACGTTTGGCCAAGGCCGAAAGTGCCAGCGCCAGCGCCTCTGCATAATCCTCCATACGAACACGTCCCGCCGTGGTTAAGCGAAGATGAGAAAGCCCTTCACTTAGCGCGTGCACTGGCAAGTCAAGGTGGCCCCCGACACCGACACCCGGACAACAGGCTCTCGACAAGGCTCGGGCGGAGAAACACGCCCGACAGGAAGAGCAGCGCCGAAAGAGCCGAGAGGGGGAGCAGAACGCAAAAGGACGTTCTGATCCACCTCCGGAACAATAGCGGACGCGCCAGTCCCAGCCGAATCGACCGGGGCGGCTCCCATCTCAACACAATGCATTTGCTTTGTCATGGTTATAATGTGCAACAAAATGCATGTTTTTGCGTTTTGAACTGGACTAGGTTGAAAACATGCATTATTGTGCATGAAGTCAACACGAACCATCACAACGAACAACAGGTAGGGGTGGCCCATGGCTGGTGACGATCGCGTCCTTGCAGGCGGGGCGAAGTACATCGACTTCCAGACCGAGCCGTCGCGCTACCGGCACTGGAAGCTCGACGTCGCCGGCGACGTCGCGACGCTGACCATGGACGTCGACGAGAATGCCGGCCTGTTCGAGGGCTATCAGCTCAAGCTCAATTCCTACGATCTCGGCGTCGACATCGAGCTTGCGGACGCCGTGCAGCGGCTGCGCTTCGAGCATCCCGAGGTCAAGGTCGTGGTGATGCGCTCGGGCAAGAACCGGGTGTTCTGCGCTGGCGCCAACATCCGCATGCTGGCCGGCTCGACCCACGCGCACAAGGTCAATTTCTGCAAGTTCACCAACGAGACCCGCAACGGCCTGGAGGATTCCAGCGAGAATTCCGGCCAGAGCTTCATCACCCTCGTCAACGGCACCGCGGCCGGCGGCGGCTATGAGCTGGCGCTCGCGACCGACCACATCATGATGGCCGATGACGGCGCCGCCGCCGTCGCGCTGCCGGAAGTGCCGCTGCTCGCGGTGCTGCCGGGCACCGGCGGCCTCACCCGCGTCGTCGACAAGCGCAAGGTGCGCCGCGACCACGCCGATTTCTTCTGCACCATCGAGGAAGGCATCAAGGGCAAGCGCGCGGTGTCGTGGCGGCTGGTCGACGAGATCGCGCCGAACTCCAAGCTCGAAGGCAAGCTTGCCGAGCGCGTCAAGGAATTCGCAGCGAAGTCGAAGCGCAATGGTGAGGGCAAAGGCCTCGCATTGACGCAGCTCGACCGCACCATCGACGACAGCGCGATCCGCTACGGCTTCGTCAGCGTCGACATCGATCGCGCCGCGCGCATCGCCACCATCTCGATCAAGGCGCCGGAAGCCACCGCGCCCGCCGACATCGACGGCCTGATCGCGCAGGGCGCTGCGTTCTGGCCGCTACAGGTCGCCCGCGAGCTCGACGATGCGATCCTGCATCTGCGCATCAACGAGCTCGGCATCGCGATGCTGGTGTTCAAGAGCCATGGCGACCGCGCCAATGTCGTATCTTATGACGCGTTCCTGGAGGCCAACAAGGCGCACTGGCTGGTCAACGAGGTCAGGCACTACTGGAAGCGCGTGCTCAAGCGCATCGACGTCACCTCGCGCACGCTGGTGACGTTGGTCGAGCCCGGCTCCTGCTTCGTCGGCACCTTGGCCGAGCTCGTGTTCGCCGCCGACCGCTCCTACATGCTGATCGGCCAGAAGCAAGGTGATAACCGCCCGCCGCCGGCGATCGAGCTGACCGCAATGAATTTCGGGCCGTATCCGATGAGCCACGGCCTGACCCGGCTGCAATCGCGTTTCCAGGCCGACCCGTCGGATCTGGAGCGGGCGCAGGCCGCGATCGGCAAGGCGCTCGACGCCGAGGAGGCCGAAGAGCTCGGCCTCGTCACCTTCGCGCTCGACGACATCGATTGGGACGACGAGGTCCGCGTGTTCTTCGAGGAGCGCACCTCGTTCTCGCCCGACGGCCTCACCGGCATGGAAGCCAATCTGCGCTTCGTCGGGCCGGAGACCATGGAATCGAAGATCTTCTCCCGCCTGACCGCGTGGCAGAACTGGATCTTCCAGCGGCCCAACGCGGTTGGCGAGGACGGCGCGCTGCGCCGCTACGGCACCGGCCAGAAGGCACAATTCGACATGACGCGGGTCTAGCGAATCCCGCCGTCATCCTGAGGTGCGAGCGCTTGCGAGCCTCGAAGGATGATCGGAGGCAAGAATGCCAGACAAGCATCCTTCGAGACGCGCTACGCGCTCCTCAGGATGACGGTTGAGCAAGACGCGATACGCACCGAAACGATACCAAGGAGCACGGCCATGAACATGAATATCATGAACGTCGATTACTCGACCAAGATTCCGAACAATGTGAATCTCGCCGAAGACCGCCAGGTGCTGAAGGCGCTGGAGGGCTGGCATCCCGGTTACATGGACTGGTGGAAGGATATGGGGCCGGACGGCTTCCAGGAGTCGCTGGTCTATCTGCGCACCGCCTATTCGGTCGATCCGCGCGGCTGGGCCAAGTTCGACTACGTGCGGATGCCCGAATATCGCTGGGGCATCCTGCTTGCCCCGCAGGAAGAGAACCGCGTCATTCCGTTCGGCGAAGACTTCGGCAAGCCGGCATGGCAGGAAGTCCCCGGCGAGCATCGCGCGATGCTGCGCCGCCTGATCGTGATCCAGGGCGATACCGAGCCGGCCTCGGTCGAGCAGCAGCGCCATCTCGGCAAGACCGCGCCTTCGCTCTACGACATGCGCAACCTGTTCCAGGTCAATGTCGAGGAAGGCCGCCATCTCTGGGCGATGGTCTACCTGTTGCAGAAGTACTTCGGCCGCGACGGCCGCGAGGAGGCCGACGATTTGTTGCGCCGCCGCTCGGGCGATGCGGATAGCCCACGCATGCTCGGCGCCTTCAACGAGGCGACGCCGGACTGGCTGTCGTTCTTCATGTTCACCTACTTCACCGACCGCGACGGCAAGATGCAGCTGCACTCGCTGGCGCAGTCCGGCTTCGATCCGCTGTCGCGCACCTGCCGCTTCATGCTGACCGAGGAAGCCCACCACATGTTCGTCGGCGAGACCGGCATCACCCGCGTCGTGCAGCGCACCTGCGATGCGATGAACGAAGCCGGCATCACCGATCCCTTCGACATCGCCAGGATCCGCGCGCTCGGCGTCATCGACCTGCCGACCATCCAGAAGAAGCTGAACCTGCACTATTCGCTGTCGCTCGATTTGTTCGGCTCGGAAGTGTCGACCAATGCGGCCAATGCCTTCAACGCCGGCATCAAGGGCCGCTACAAGGAAACCACGATCGAGGACGATCACCAGCTCAAGAGCTCGACCTATCCGGTTATGAAGATGGTGGACGGCCAGATCAAGCTGGTCGACGAGCCGGCGCTGACCGCGCTCAACATGCGGCTGCGCGACGACTACACGCAGGATTGCGTCAAGGGCATGCTGCGCTGGAACAAGGTGATCTCGACCGCCGGCATCGATTACAAGCTCGCGGTGCCGAACACCGCCTTCCACCGCCAGATCGGCGAGTTCAAGGACGTCCATGTGACGCCCGACGGCCTCTTGATCGACGACGCCACCTGGGCGAGCCGCAAGAACGACTGGCTGCCGTCGACGGCGGACGGCGACTTCATCGCCTCGCTGATGAAGCCGGTCACCGAACCCGGCGAGTTCGCCTCCTGGATCTCGGCGCCGAAGGTCGGCATCGACAACAAGCCGGGCGACTTCGAATATGTGAGGATCGAGAGCTGAAGGTTTCTCTCCTTAGGGAGAGAGCAGGAAGGGGCGAGCCGAAGAGGTCCCTGGCTCGCCCCTTTTTCCTTTGTGTCGACCGCTCATTCGGTCATCACCCGCGAAAGCGGGTGATCCAGTATTCCAGAGACAGCAGAGCAGGATCGAGAGGCCGCGGCGTACTGGATGCCCCGGTCTAGCCGGGGCATGACAGTGGTAGATTGGCGCCTCGGGCCGATCGTCGCGATACCTTGCTTACCCCGCGATCTCGAGCCCCGCAGTCGCGTAGACCACGCCGCCGTCGACCGCGATGGTGTTGCCGACGACATAATCGCCGGCGCGGGAGGCGAGATAGATCGCGGTGCCTGCCATGTCCTCGTCGCTGCCGACCCGCCGCGACGGGACGCGCTGCGCCACCTCGTCGGCGTGGTCGCGGGCGGCGCGGTTCATGTCCGACTTGAAGGCGCCCGGTGCGATTGCGGTGACGTTGATGTTGTCCTTGATCAGCCGCGTCGCCATCCGGCGCGTCAGATGGATCACCGCGGCCTTGCTCGCGGCATAGGAGTACGTCTCCATCGGGTTGACGAAGATGCCGTCGATCGAGGCGATGTTGATCACCTTGCCCGGCCTGTCATGGGACGCCGCGGCGCGCAGCGGCTTGGCCAGCGCCTTGGTCAGGAAGAAGATCGACTTGACGTTGAGGTTCATCACCTTGTCCCAGCCGCTCTCCGGGAATTCGTCGAAATCGGCGCCCCAGGCCGCGCCGGCATTGTTGACCAGGATATCGAGCTTTGGCTCGCGCTTGATGATCTCGGCCGCGAGCTTGTCGCAGCCCTCAACGGTCGAGATGTCGATCGGCAGCGCGATGCATTCGCCGTCATAGGCGGCGGACAATTCCTGCGCGGTGGCCTCGCAGGGACCTGCCTTGCGCGCGGTGATGTAGACCCTGGCGGCGCCCTGCGCGAGGAAGCCGGCCGCGATCATCTTGCCGATGCCGCGCGATCCCCCGGTCACCAGCGCGACGCGGTCTTTCAGTGAGAACAAATCCTTGAACATGCGTTCCTCCGTTGCATTGCCTGTGGTTCTGGGCGCGGCGGGGGATCGAGTCAAGGAAGCTGAGTGCCCACTCCCGTGGGGAGAGGGTGGCGGCGCAGGCACCGGGTGAGGGGTCTCCATCCGCGGAGACAGACCCCTCATCCGGCGCGGATTTCATCCGCGCCACCTTCGGGGAGAAGGGAAGCAGGCTATGCGCTCACGGGAGAGGTGGCGGATATCACGCCGCGTCGATGCGGCGGAAACCGTTCCACACTGCGGTGGCGGCGCCGGAGGTCAGGACCGGCAACAGCCGCGCGTCCTGGTAATTGCCGTTCAGCGAGACCCGCTGCAAGGCCGTCATATGGTCGGCGCTTTCGGGAAACAGCATGCCCGGCCGGGTCGTCACCGCGGTCCGGAAGCCGATCGATCGGGCGAGCGCG